>NZ_BKGB01000001.1:0-455616 GCF_008980925.1 Acinetobacter sp. TUM15071
TCCTATTAAGCTGTTTAATCATAAAAATATTTTTAAATCTTTGAGTTATCAGCACTAAATTCCATTTTTCTACACAATTGTACATTAGGCTACACAGAAAATAATTTGATCGTTTCTTGGGGTTCTAGAATGAAATATGCTGTTTATTGTGGAAAACTCAGTGTGCTTAGCTCAGCATTACTCAGTATAAGTGCTTCAATGTTCGCTGCCGAACCCGCTACCGAGAGTTCTATACCCGCAGCGTCCGAGTCAAGTCCTCAGGTTTTGCCTACTCTCTCATTCAAGGCTTCGGCCGAACCCAAAAAAGTAAAAGATGATGATATTAGTGCTGTACCTAAAACTATTATTACCCAAGAAGAAATGCTGCAATATGGCGACCAGTCTGTGATGGATGCTTTACGACGCGCTGCTGGTTTTCAAATCCCTGCTTTCGGCCAAAGTCCTCGCGGTGGCGGCGGTGCTTCAGGCATGCGTTTCCGTGGTGGTGGCGCACCCACATTTTTGGTCAATGGTGAGCCTGTACAAGGTGGCCCACGTGGTGGTATGTCAGTTATTGACACCATTACTCCAGAAATGATTGAACGGATCGAAGTGATCAAGCAACCCAGTGTTGCTCAAGCTTCGGTTGCCTCTTCAGCAGTGATTAATATTATTTTAAAAGAGCCTCTAGATACCCGTTTAAATGGCTCAGTCAAACTCGGCTATGGATTGCGTGATAGTGGTGAACAACAATCTGAACGCAAGCAAATCAACATTCAAGCAGACGGTCGTGAAAACCAGTGGTCATATAGCGTTTCAGCCAATCAGATGTGGATGGACAACACGTCAATCACTAAAACTGAAACAGCAACGGGAACACGCGAACAGCTTCGTACCACCAACCGTACCATGCAGATGTTCTCCCCACGTTTGCAATACGATTTGGATGATCAGCAAAAGTTGATTGCAGAATTGTTCTACCGAAATATCAAAATGGATGGCTATTCATCTAATCAAACTCAAGATGACAAGAACGATAGTATTCGCTTAAACACGCGTTATGAGCGTAAAGACAAAGACCTGAGTGATAAAATCCGCTTGTCTGTTGAACGTCAGACGGAAACACAGCTCACACGCTCGCCACAAAATACAATTTATACCGATGAAACGGTAAATGAGTATGGTCTTGCTTATGATGGCGTTCGTAAATTAGATAAAGACCGCCAAATTAAATTTGGTTTTGATACCCGCAGCAACGAACTCGATAGCAACGTCAGTAAAAGTCTGGATGAACAACGCTATGCTGTTTATGGTGAGGGTAGCTGGCGTTTTACAGACCACCAAACAGTAACTTTAGGTGCGCGTCAGGAATGGCTTAATCGTTCAGGCTTGGTTGATTATCAAGATCAACATTTAAGTCCAGTTTTGGCTTATCGCTTTGACCTCACTGAGCAATGGTCAATTCAAACCAACTTGAGCCAAGCATTTAAAAGCCCGAATACCGATCGGCTAATTCCGAATGTGACTGTCTCTACAGATAGCGATGCGGGTAGTTTAAATAACCCTGATCGTGGTGGTAATCCTAATTTAAAACCTGAAAAAATCCGTGCAGCTGAATCCACCCTTGCCTATGATTCTGCGAGTGGTGGTGTAAGTGTCACGGCGTATCATCGCGAAATTAAAGACTACATTGAAAAAGTCATTGCACTTGAAGGCACACGTTATGTAGAGCGCCCACAAAACCAAGACCAAGCAACCACTTATGGTATTGAATTCTCAGGACGTTATGCTTTAAAACAAACTGAAGCTGGACACGCGTTTATGCTCAACGGGCAAGTGTCAACGATTCGCGCCAAGATTGAAGATGGACAACATAATGAACGTTTGGTCAGTGATGTTGCACCCTATAATGCCAGTGCTGGTATGTCTTATAGTTATAAGCCTTGGCAATTATCAACCAGCGTGAACATTAGTTACACGCCTGAATTTACCCGTGCCTTAGATGGTCAGCCCTATGATCGCACCACCAATGAACGTTTTAGCTTAGATTTGAGTGCAACCAAACGCTTTAATCATGGCTGGGCAGCGAGCCTTAATCTCAATAACGTCTTGAGTACCAATTATAAGGAACGCCTCACCAATCAAACCGATGGCAGCTTATATCAGGCGAGAACCAATGAAAGTATTCCATCATTACAGTTTAGCCTTGAGAAAAAATTCTAATTTTCTTGCGCTTTAAAATGATTCAAGCACCCAAAGTCAGCTTATCTCAAGCTGACTTTCAAATTTCAAGAACAAATATTAAAACTAAATAATGGCAATCGCGTATGTTTAGGATGCTATGATCTGCACCCAATTCTGATTAGCCACTTAGAACTCAAGATGAGAACCGAATTAAAAGCTAAAATCATACAGATTTGCGATGAAAAAATTACCAAAAAAGGTAGCAATGTAGGACTTTCATTTTATGCTTTCTTTGCCAATAAAAATGATGATCCTGAGTGCCTTATGGAAGCTGCCCATTGGTGGATTATGGAGCATCGACTGGATCATTTTGAGAAAGCCAGCAAGATTAAAGCACTGGTTTTAGCTGAATCCGATTAATAGACATCGCGTTGATAGCGTTGTTCCTGTTTGAGTTGCTCCACCAAATCAAGGCCTAAAATCTCTTTTAAGGCTTGATCAACGCCACCCGCCATTCCCTTAAGGCTACCGCAGATATAAATTGCTGCGCCCTGTGCAACCCAAGTCAGTAATCGAGTTGATTGGCCTCTTAAACAATCTTGCACATAGACTTTCTCAACTTGATCACGAGAAAATGCATAATCGACTTGATCAAGAAAACCATGTTGCTGCCAATAGTGAATTTCAGTCTGATAAAGATGATCAAATTGCTGCTGTCGTTCACCAAAAATCAGCCAGTTTTGCTTATAACCCCAATGTTCTCTCTGGCGTAAATGTGCCAGTAAACCCGCAATCCCCGTACCATTGCCAATCAAGATCAAAGGCCTCGCATCATGCGGCAAATGAAAACTTGGATTATGACGAATATGAGCCTGAATCAATTGATCTTGCTGTAAGCCTTGTGTCAGCCAGCCAGAACCCAAACCCAGACCTGTTTCTGTATGTTGTTGCCTAACCACCAGCTCAATAAAACCATTTTCAGCTAGACTTGCGATGGAATATTCACGCTTGGACAAGTGCTCAAATTGTGCCATCCACTGTTCGAAAGATTGCTCTGCTTTGCTCGGTAATTTTCTTAAATTCAGGGTACTTAATTGAGTCGCCAACGCAGAAGTAACCTGCTGTTGCTGTGATTGCAAAAAAGCCTCAATATCATCCAGATTGTTTTCGCATTGGATCTCTAAAATATCACCTGATGACCAAACCAAGTCCTCATCACCAATCAATTGAACTTTATAAATAGGCTCGCCGAGACTACCTTTATTTAAGCACTGCCGATGCGCAAATTTTAATTGCAACATCTGTTGTGAACTTGGCAAGTCACTGAATTGCATCGAGGTCAGTTGTTCTAAACCACTCAACCATTGTTCCAAATCACGGCTATTCAGCTGGTCTACCAAAACAGTATCAAATAAAGCATGTGCCTGTTGTTGAACTAACCATTGTTCTAATCGCTGCCCAAACTGACAGAAATTAGCATAGCGTCGATCTCCCAAAGCCAATATTGCAAAAGATAAATGGGATAAATCCAAGCCTTGAGTAAAAGCTTTATTGATAAAAGATTGTGCACTATCTGGTGCATCCCCTTCACCATAGGTACTGACTACCCATAAAATTCGCTGTTGTTCGGCTAAATCATTGATACTCAAATCTTGAATATTTCTGACCACAATCTGATCATCAACTAAACGTAATTGCTCAGCCGTATGTCTCGCCCAGATTTCGGCATGTCCAGACTGACTGGCATAGACCACCAAATATGAAGGATGCGATTGCGGGGATAATTTTGTATTTCTTTGCTGCCAATATAGCCACACAATCACAAAAAGATGCAGACTCAATAATATTGCCAATATAGCAATAACGATCAGCACAGCCTGAGTCATGATGTCACCTTAAATGGCAAACCAAATGAGTAAAATAATTGCCGCTAAACTAGCAGCTGTGAGCAGCAAATGCGTCATTAAACGGGTTTTAATGGTGAGAAATAAAATATAGCCCGCCAAGGACAATAAAATAATAATGATCGCACTGATATCAATAAGCCAATGCCATGTTTCACCGACATTTTTACCGCGATGTAGATCATTGAGCAATGAAACGGTAGTTGCTGGTTTTTGGGTAATTTCGACTTCGCCTTGATCCATCAACACCCAGAGATCTGTTGAACCTGCTGGACTCTCCAAACGGATCATCACCTCCCCATCCATGACTTCGCTGCTTTTATAGCGTCCAATCAATGGCTGCTTGTCGCGAACAAAATCCAGAATCGCCTGAGTTGGATTCTCTTGTTTTTGGATAGCACTCACAAAAGCAGTTGGCAAAGTGAGTTTTACGATTTGCTCATCATTGGATGATTTAAACCAATCTGGGTTATTGAGCAGCAATCCTGTTGCAGCAAAAAAAATCAGTACGATGAAAGCAAATGCAGAGAGCCAGCCATGCACATAGCGTGCATGGCGGTAAAAATCACGACGTTGATACAAGTGACAAGCCTCGTAAATAAATAGGGCTTTTAATTAAGCACCACGTTGGAAGTTTAATTTCAGCGTACCAATTTCTGCCTGTGCAGGAAGTGTTTTTGTTACAGGTTTAGGGCCAACCTCTAACTCAAAGCTTTGATATGAATGATCGCCATGCTCACGAGAGGTTTCAATATGAATTAAATATTTACCCGCATCTACCGCTTTGCCTGCTTCATCTTTACCATCCCAAGCCAAACGGTACTGTCCTGGTTGACGTGATGGCTTCGCCACTGCATCCAAGTTTGGCATTTGACGACCATAGCGGCGCCACCATACATAGTTTGAGTTCAGCCACTTCTCATCTTTGCCCCAAACGGCAAGCGTACGAACTAATTTTTTATCGCTGTCTGTCACCCAAACGGAAACATAAGGTGCACGATAATTATCAACGGCAAGTTTGGGAATATTCACTTCAATTTGAGCCTGATAACCTTTAGGCCAAGCCGTTGCTGCACCATTTGCAGCCACATGTCGCATGATCGCAGGTTGATTGGCATCTAAAAGCGTAGACCAACCTGAACTTTGATAGCTGCTGCCATCACTCGCAACCAACTGGGCTTCAAAACCAACCAATTGTTCAATCAGCTGCATTCCTTCATGGGGTGACATTGCGGTTAAAGCCGTTGCCAAAGCATCCGCATCTGCAGCGCACTGTCCGACCACGACACATTGCTCTACGTTTTGAATTGGCATACCTGTTTGTGGATTGAGCAAATGCGATTGGCCTGCCAACGAACGATAACCTTGCCCACTAAAAGCAACAGCTTGATCTTTAATATTTAAAACTTGTGTTGGTGCTGTATTATCAAAGCGTTCATTTGGATCTTGAATACCGATCTTCCAGCTTGCTTGTTGTGGTGATTGACCCCACACCCGCATATCGCCACCAATATCGATCAAAATCCCCTGTAAATATGGCACGGCTTGTTTAGCGGCAATCAGGGCACGATCAATTACATAGCCTTTTGCATAGGCATCTGGTGCAATTTTAACGGCTGAATCAAGCTTAATCTGTTTGGTTTTTGGATTTAACTCAATACTCTGTGTCTTTAACTGGCGTAATAAGGCTTCTTGGGTTTGATCATCCAGATTGTGTACCTGATGACTTTGTTCCCATAACTGAATCAATTGGCCTAAACGTGCATCAAAACCACCACAGGTCGCACTGCGCCATTGTTCACAAGCAGCAATTACCTCATAAAGTTCAGAAGAAGCTTCGATCTGTTGTTCACGATTGAGCTGACTGATTTCACTGTCATCACGCCATACCGATAAAATCTTGTCCAAACGTGCCACTTCATTCTGGATTGCCTGTAATGCCTTTTCTGCATCTTTTTGATGTGCAGTAGTTACAACAACATCTAAAGAAGTACCCAAAATATGATCTTGGTGAAAACTATAACTTGGCGTCTGAACGGGTGCTTGTAATGTCTGAGGGTCTTTTATAGCATTTTCATTGGCCTGAGTTGCTGTAATTGGCGACATGAATACAGCGATAGCTGCCATCAACGGTGATAAACGAAATATGATTTGAATCGGGCGAAAAGCTTGTTGCGTTGATGACATCGTTAAGGTTCCTTTTCTAAGATTTACCTAAGCCAATACATGAGCTTTGTCAAAAGCAAATGGCTTGGTCTCACGCATGAATTACAACCAAAAGAACATGAAAGTGAAACTGTTTTATTTTCAATAAAATCAAAAATATTCCATTCACTTAAGATACACATTAGGGAGAAAAATAACGTGTTCATCTTTAGATGTCTAATGGTATAAAAACGATTAAAAATTTATCGAAATAATATTGCAACTGATACTCGTTATCAAGTAGATTGTAGCAATTCTTTTGCATTTTTGTTTATTTCTCTTTTAAGGAATTCTTCATGCGTCATCTACTTACTGTTGCCTTATTTTCTGCACTGCCAACATTCAGTTTTGCTCACACAGCAAGCCCTTTTTTATTGCCAGAAGTATTTGACAGCAAAGCAGATAACGTCAGCTTTCAAAGTGGAATCACTGTAGAAAAATTCTTTGTTCCAAGCCGTAACTTTAAAACAGATTATCAGGTCACTACGCCAGAAGGAAAAACTGAAACCATTAAAGCAGCAGCAGAATTAAAAAAATTTAATATCGCTGAAGTCAATTTAACCACGGATGGCACCTATCGTCTTCGTACGCAAAATGCGACAGGCAACCCAACGAAATATGCATTGATTGATGGTCGTTGGCTACGTGTTCGCCCTCAACGCCCAGCGAATGCAAACTCGATGCCTCCTCAAAGCAATAATGCAGAACAAAAAGCGCCTCAAGCACCAGCAAATCAACCACCTCGTTTTATTGCTGAAGACCAAATTCCTGCAAATGCAAAAACGGCTCAAACCATCAATACTTATATTGCTGAAAGCTTTATCACCAAGGGCAAACCAAGTACTGTACCTGCAGTGACCAACAAAGGCTTTGAATTCAAATTTATCACCCATCCAAATGAACTGTATGCGGGTGAATCATTTAAGGCTCAGGTTTTAATGGATGGTAAACCAGTGCCAAATTTAGAAGTTGATGTGTTTAAAGGTGCAAGCAGTTACCAACCCAATGCAAAACGTGATCAACCGCATGTGAAAACCAACGCCAAAGGTGAAGTTGAAGTGAAATTCAATGAAGCTGGTATTTATCTCATTACCACCGCTTACCCTGAAGCAAATACAGATAATACTAAACAACCGATCGCTCAATCTTATACATACAGCGTGACCGTTGAAGTGACTGAATAAGCCTTTTGACCAAGGTACTTATCAGCGTATAAGTACCTTTCCCCCTCTGATTTAGCTGCAATCCATTTCTATCTTAAAAATAACAGCGTATATTGTTTTAAAACTCGTACTTACCCTGTTTTATGACTTCAAAAAAAACCAGTGATGCAGGCATCTTTTTATGGATGGTTTATCAAACCATGCAAAAGATGAATTTAGATGCCGCTGCCATATTTGCTCGTGTTCATTTACCGGATCAGCCACCTGATAAATTCGTACGGCGCGACAACGCCACACAGCAACGCTTTTGGCAAGCAGCAGAACAAATTAGTGATGATCCCGATATTGGTTTACATGTCGGTCACAATGTTCCACCCTTTCGCGGGCAAGTGATTGAATATCTTTTTCTCAGTAGTGCAACATTTGGTGAAGGCCTCAAACGAACCGTTCGATATCAGGCCTTACTCACTGATGCCATGTCATTTAACTTAGAAATGATAAATGAACATAGGGTAATGATTTCAGGGCTCAATCATCCTGTTCGACACTATTTGGAATGTGCCATAGGCATTCTACTTAACTTCTTTAAATATATTAGTGATGAAACATTTACACCACTTGAAATCGGTTTGCCGTATCTAAACGGAGCAGATCAAGAGGAATATCAGAAAATATGGGGATGTCCTGTCAAACTCGGTCAAGATAATGGCTACATTTGCTTTGATTCAGCACAATTAACAACACCCTCTGCTGCACATGAACCTGAACTGTTAAAAGTACATGAACATCATGCTGCCTCACAGCTTGAGCTATTAAACAAACACCAGCTTATAAACGAAATCGAAAAAATCTTGGCCAGTGGTTTATTAGAGTCTGGAGAATTTGATCAAAACATCATTGCTGAGTATTTGGGACGTAGCACTCGTAGCTTAAGAGCAGATCTACAACTGTTAAATACCAGCTACGAAAAAGTTATTGCACATTATCGTGAACGCCTTGCGCGTCGCTTACTCTCCCAGACACAGGAAAGTATTGATCAAATCGTTTATCTCACAGGTTTCTCCGAACCTTCAGCATTTTCAAGAGCATTTAAACGCTGGACTGGAGAGACACCTACAGCATATCGACAACGTAAACAGGCTTAAATTGATTGGATAGGCAGCTTAAAACTGTCAGATCAGTCAAAACTTTTTGCGCTTCTCTTTTTAAAATTCGATCTATGTTAGACGAGGTAATCCAGCATGATCGGTTTTCCAGTAGGTGTTTTTGTTGCAAATGGTATGGAATGGTACTTCCACAAAGTATGGTTACATGAATTTCCAAGCAAAAATAGAAACAGCCCCTTCTTTACCCATATTGCCCATCACAAACGTGCTCGCTTAAATGGCTTTCATGATGAAGGCTATGCGGAGTCGATGTTTAAAAACTCTGAAATGTACAATGAGAAATCAGCACTCATCGGCTTAGCTGCTGCATCCACCATTTTTCTTCCCGTTGCCCCCTTCTTTACCGCGGGTCTATACTATGGCATTTGGAATTATTGGAAGGTGCATGCCAAATCACACCTAGATCCAGAGTTCGCCAAAAAGCGGATTCCTTGGCACTATGATCATCACATGACTAGCAATCAAAATGCCAATTGGTGTGTGACTAAGCCATGGTTTGATTACATTATGGGAACGCGTGTGATGACCAATGTATCAGTAACGGAAACCAATCCATTGGCGATCAACATGCCGAAATGGCTAGAAAAAAGAGTAAATCGGGTAGCACGCCAGCTATTACCGAAAGCCTATGCTCAAATTGATACCAATACGCAATTTGATCAACAGAATTTACGCCAAGGGATTGAGGTAGCGTTATAAGTACACTGTATTAGAATATTAAATCAAACCGAGTTATGCATGACTCGGTTTTTATTGCTGGAAAGTCAATGCGAGCTGGTTTTAGACAGCAAATTAAGGATAAGTACACCGCTCATGATCAAGACTATCCCAATGATCCCCCAGACATCCAGCTTTTGGTCAAATACAAACCAAGCCACGGTAGTAATCAAAACAATCCCGACACCAGACCAAATCGCATATGCAACGCCTACAGGAATGGTCTTTAAGGTTAGCGACAAGCAATAAAATGCAATCACATAGCCAACCACAACCACGATAGAAGCAACTGGTTTGGTAAAACCTTCACTACTTTTTAAGGCAGATGTTGCGATCACTTCTGCAGTAATCGCAATGAATAAAATTATCCAATTGTTCATTTACTCATCTCCCATAATTAAATACGACCTATAAGAACATCTATAAGAAAAAACACCCTTTTATAAAGGGTGTTTTTTAATGTTTATTTCAACGTGTCGAATAAAAGCTTAAGCCGACTTCTTTGCCATATTGTTTTTACGGATAGTAATCATCACCAACTGAACGGCAGCTGGCGTAACACCCGGAATACGACTTGCTTGCGCTAAAGTCTCAGGACGAACTGTTTTCAACTTCAAAGTAATTTCACGCGACAAACCAGAAATACCATCATATTCAAAATCAGCAGGAATCTTGGTTTCTTCAAGACGCTTTAATTGCGCAACATCTTCATGTTGACGATTAATATAGCCTTCGTATTTCACCGCAATTTCAATTTGCTCACCCACATGTTCAGATACTTCTGAACCCGTTAATTCAGCAATTTGAGCAAAGTTGATATTTGGGCGTTTCAACAAATCGATCGCACTACATTCTTTACTGAGATCAGCACCCGTCATTTCAACGAATTTTTTACCCATTGGGTTGTTTGGCGCAGCCCATAAATGTTGTAAGCGAGAGGTTTCACGCTCAACTGCTTCCATTTTTTCGCTATATGCAGCCCAACGCGCATCATCAACTAGGCCAAGTTCACGACCAATTGACGTTAAACGTTGATCGGCATTGTCTTCACGTAACATCAAACGGTATTCCGCACGTGAAGTAAACATACGATACGGTTCTTTGGTACCCAAAGTGATCAGGTCATCGACCAATACGCCCATATATGCTTGATCACGTTTCGGTGTCCATTCTTCTTGTTCCCACGCACGGCGTGCCGCATTCAAACCTGCAAGCAAGCCTTGTGCACCCGCTTCTTCATAACCAGTCGTACCGTTAATTTGACCAGCAAAGTACAAGTTTTGAATCGCTTTGGTTTCAAGTGTGAATTTTAACGCTTGTGGATTGAAATAGTCATATTCAATCGCATAACCTGGACGAAGGATATGCGCATTTTCCATACCACGGATTGAACGCACCAAATTGAACTGCACATCAAATGGCAATGAAGTCGAAATACCGTTTGGATAAAGCTCATGAGTATCTAAGCCTTCAGGCTCCAAGAACACTTGATGTGAATCTTTATCGGCAAAACGGTGAATTTTATCTTCAATCGATGGGCAATAACGTGGACCAACACCTTCAATCACGCCTGTGTACATTGGTGAACGATCTAAACCACCACGGATAATTTCGTGGGTTTTTTCACTAGTATGCGTGATATAACAATTGACTTGTTCAGGGTGCATTGACGCATCACCCATGAATGACATCACTGGAGATGGGAAATCACCGGGTTGTGGCGTCATTACTGAGAAATCAACACTACGTGCATCAATACGCGGTGGCGTTCCAGTCTTTAAACGTCCAACAGGTAATTTAAGCTCACGTAAACGATGAGCCAATGCAATTGACGGCGGATCACCTGCACGACCACCACTTGTGTTTTGTAAACCAACGTGGATCACACCACCCAAGAATGTTCCTGTCGTCAATACCACTGTTTTAGTATCGAAACGGATACCCATTTGAGTGACAACACCCTTAACAGTATCGCCTTCTACAATTAAATCATCTGCTGCTTGTTGGAAAATATCCAAATTCGCCTGATTTTCTAAAGTTTCACGAATCGCAGCTTTATAACGTACTCGGTCCGCTTGCGCACGTGTTGCACGCACAGCCGCACCTTTACGAGAATTTAGGATACGGAACTGAATACCACCTTTATCAGCAGCAAGTGCCATTGCACCACCAAGTGCATCAATCTCGCGGACAAGATGTGATTTACCAATACCACCAATCGCAGGGTTACAGCTCATCTGCCCCAAAGTTTCAATATTATGCGTTAACAATAATGTTTGTCTTCCCATACGTGCAGCAGCAAGCGCCGCTTCCGTACCAGCGTGACCGCCACCAATTACGATAACGTCGTAAACTTTAGGATAGTGCATAGTGGTAAATGTGTATTCAAAAAATGACAGAGTATTATATAGGAGTTTTCCATTAAATTGGCAAAAACCATCAACATTGTTGTAGGTTTCAAGCCACTGTTCTGGCTACAGAATACACAAAAAGAAACCTTCTGTTGCATTTTCCTCTTAGACTTCACACAGCGAATCATCACTATTAACTTGAACACCACTGTTTTATCTGTTCAGTTTCTTATCCTAAAAAGTGCATAACAAATACTTTAGGAAAATGACATGAACACAAAGCTTTTATTTTCATCTCTTATTTGTGGCCTATGTTTTAGCGTAGCTGCACATGCAGATACCAAGGCAACCCAAGATCAGCAAACCAAGAAATATCAGCAGGTTTGTAAAGGCAAAAAACAAGGTGACCCAGTTTCTTTTGCATATAAAGGCGTTGTTTTCAATGGTTCATGTGAACCGAATGAAGCAGGTAAATTATCCTTCCAACCACCAACACCTGCCAATAATGCGACACCTGAAACACAAAGCCGTCTTTCAGAAACGCAATCTGCACCTCGTCCTGTAACTGAACCTGTAGAGACCCCACCAGTGGCTCCAGCACCTCCAGTTGCACCAGATGTTGAGCAGACAGCACCTTAATTGCAATAATCATTAAGAAGGTCTTTATGACCTTCTTTTTTATTTATTGGCTACAAAAACAATCTCATAACACCCACTTACTGAGATATTTGCGCTTAAAATTGTAATCTGTCTATTTTATAATCCCTTTAATAAGTTTTAATCTATTACAATACGCACAAATACATTTATTTAGGTTTTCCTGTGAACTGGCTACAAATTCATATTACTGTTGATCAAAATCAAGTTGAACTCACCGAAACATTACTCCTGTCATTGGGTGCGGTAAGTGTTACTTTGGATGATGCAGAAGATCAAGCCTTGCTAGAGCCACTTCCAGGAGAAACACCACTTTGGAATAAAGTCATCGTCACGGGCATTTATCAACAAGAAGAAGATGACCCAATTGATGTCGATACTTTAGAAGCGTTCCTCAAAGTACAACTTCCAGATGTTCCTATGCGCCACCAATACTTAGAAAATCAAGTCTGGGAACGTGCATGGATGGATTATTACGAGCCAATTCAAATTGGTGAAAAATACTGGATCGTTCCAGAGTGGTTAGAACCGCCAGAAGCAGATGCAACCAACATCAAGTTAGATCCAGGTCTTGCATTTGGTACGGGCAACCATGCGAGTACCTTTTTATGCTTACAGTGGTTAGGTAAAACTGATGTAAAAGATAAAATCGTGATCGATTATGGTTGTGGTTCAGGTATTTTAGGCGTTGCGGCACTGTTATTAGGTGCAAAAAAAGTTTATGCAACGGATATTGACCCGCAAGCTGTACTTGCTACAAAACAAAATGCAGATTTGAATGGTGTACTTGATCGTCTTTATGTAGGATTACCAGAAGAATTTGATCAAGAATTTAAACCACAACAAGCAGACGTCCTTGTCGCAAATATTTTAGCGGCACCGTTAATGGCGCTTGCGCCTGAATTCTCAACTTTATTAAAAAATGAGGGTAAGTTCGCACTTGCAGGTATAATTGAAGAGCAAGTTGCTGATGTTTCTAGTGTTTACTCGCAGTTTTTTGATATATTAGAGATTGAAAAGCGTGAAGAAAACTGGTGCCGCATTTCAGGAAAACGTAAAACAACAATTTGAGAACATTGTTACTTATGAGTGAAAAACAAACCCGCTGCCCTAAATGTTCAACTGTGTACAAAGTGACCCTTTCACAACTCAGTGTTGCACAGGGCATGGTTTGTTGTCCAAAATGCGTGATTAACTTTAATGCATTGACCAATTTATTAGAATCAGAAAGCGAAGATATCCCCACTCCGACAAATCGCTCACTCTTTTCTTCAATTCAACCTGATAGCTCCTTTGCAGAAAAGCAAATGCAGATTTTGCGAATCTTCGATCAGAAAATTGAAAACTCAAATATTGATTTATTAACTTATCTCAATAATCTAAATTACTTTAATACCGAACCCGTTACCGCCCTCCCCAATTTAAATCTGTCTGAAGATACTTTGTTGATCGATCATGAGAACAATGACAAACAGCATGGGTGGCTGTATTACACCTTGTGGGGTATGGGCAATATTGCTTTAATTTTGGTTTTTGCATTTCAAATTCTATGGTTCAACCCTAAACTGATGCATGAAAGCCCAGCACTGAATCAGATGTTTAATTATGCATGCAGCATTTTTTCATGCAAAACCAGCAATGAACAATATAAATACCTTAGCTTTGAAAAAGTAAAAATTAAGCAGGCCGAGAAAGATAAAACCATTTTTTCTGGTGTGCTTTTGAATCATCACGAAAATAGTGTGGCACTACCTCCGATTAAAGTCGTGCTCAAACAAAATGACGAAGCCGTTTTTAACGTAATGCTCAAACCACAAGATTATTTAGTCGACAGTTTAAAAACGATTCAACGTATTCCAACTAACAGCCCTTTTCGCTTCGAATTTACCCTTCCAAAAAGCAAAAATAGCTTTAATGACTATAGTTTAGAATTTGTACAGCCCTAAAAGCTCAAAAAAGTGACAAAAAAACAAAAAAAAGTGAAGTTAATTTGCTCACTTTTTCGCTGACAGTGGTATGATACGCGCCACGAATGCTTTGACCTACTTACTCCTCGTTATTTATAGACAATAAAATCGTTAAACGAACTGTGCTTCTATCCCATAAGCGCATTGTTGGTTTTTTTGTTTTTAAAAGTAGGCGGTAACAAATATTTAACTATTGTTACGCTTATTTTTTACACAATTCGAGGATTTGTGGCAAGCTAATAGTCCCATTGTTTTAGAGTCACTGTTTTAGGATCTAAAACAGGACTCAGTAATTTAGACCACATTTATATCACTTTACCCAAGTGATATTTTGATTTTTCGGATTAAAACGCATGAATAGCAAATCTCCTATTTTTACGGCTCAATCTGATGTCGCTCTTCGCATCCATGTAGATCGCGCAGTTCGTCATTATTTTGCACAATTGCAAGGTGAGCAACCATCTCAAGTTTATGACATGGTTTTAGCAGAAATGGAGAAACCTCTTTTATCTGTGGTCTTAGAATATACTCGCGGTAATCAAACACGTGCCGCTGAGATTTTAGGCCTTAACCGCGGAACTTTACGCAAAAAGTTAAAAGCTCACGGTTTAATGAGTGAATAATTGATAAAATGCTCACGTTCTCGTGGGCATTTTTTTTGCCTTTTATTTTCAATCTGTAGACTTCAAACTGTTGACTAAAATCATGACTATCAAACGTGCTTTAATCTCTGTATCTGATAAAACCGGAATCGTTGAATTCGCTCAAAATCTTGTAGCTCTAGGGGTAGAAATTTTATCTACGGGCGGTACATATAAGTTGCTTAAAGACAACAATATCGCCGTAGTAGAGGTTTCTGAACATACAGGTTTTCCCGAAATGATGGATGGTCGTGTAAAAACATTACATCCAAAAATTCATGGAGGCATCTTAGCTCGTCGTGGTCTGGACGAAGCAGTGATGCAAGAACACAACATCGATCCGATTGATCTGGTGATTGTAAATCTGTATCCATTCGCAGCAACAGTAGCAAAACCGAACTGTTCACTTGCAGATGCAATCGAGAATATCGACATCGGTGGTCCGACGATGGTTCGTGCCGCTGCAAAGAACCATGCTTCAGTAGGCATTATCGTGAATGCAGCTGACTACGACACAGTGGTTGCTGAATTAAAAGCAAATGGCGCACTTTCTTACGAAACTCGTTTCGACCTCGCGGTAAAAGCATTTGAGCACACTGCACAATACGATGGCATGATCGCATCTTATTTAGGCGCGCGTGTTGGCAAAACTGAAGGTGAAGCGGACCTGTTCCCACGTACCTTCAATACCCAACTAAATAAAGCACAAGATTTACGTTATGGTGAAAACCCTCATCAAAATGCAGCATTCTATGTAGAAGAAAATGCAAAAGAAGCATCTGTTTCTACCGCGAAGCAATTACAAGGCAAAGAACTCTCTTATAACAATATTGCAGATACCGATGCAGCACTTGAGTGTGTGAAATCATTTGCGAAGCCTGCTTGTGTCATCGTTAAACATGCAAACCCTTGTGGCGTTGCTGTTTCATTGGATGGTATCAAAGCAGCTTATGATCTTGCTTATGCAACCGATCCTGAATCAGCATTTGGTGGCATCATTGCATTCAACCGTGAATTGGACACTGCGACTGCACAAGCGATTGTAGATCGTCAATTCGTTGAAGTGATTATTGCACCAAGCATTGCGGATGGTGTACTTGAAATCACAGGTGCGAAAAAGAATGTACGTGTGTTGGTGTGTGGTGAGCTTCCAGCAATTGACGCTCGTGCAGCACAACTTGACTATAAGCGCGTGAATGGCGGTTTATTGGTTCAAGACCAAGATCTAGGCATGATCACTAAAGATGATCTTAAAGTTGTGACCAAACGTGCGCCAACTGAACAAGAAATTGATGATTTGATCTTTGCTTGGAAAGTAGCGAAATATGTGAAATCAAATGCAATTGTTTATGCAAAAAATCGTCAAACGATTGGTGTAGGTGCAGGTCAAATGAGCCGCGTCAACTCAGCACGTATTGCAGCGATTAAAGCTGAACATGCAGGTTTAGTGGTTGAAGGTGCGGTAATGGCATCTGATGCATTCTTCCCATTCCGTGATGGTATTGATAATGCAGCTAAGGCTGGTATTAAATGTATTATCCAACCAGGCGGTTCAATGCGCGACGAAGAAACCATTGCAGCAGCGGATGAAGCTGGTATTGCCATGGTATTCACAGGCATGCGTCACTTCCGTCACTAATACTACTTTAAAAATTCCATCTTATTTACCTCCCTCTAAATCTCCCTCCTAAAAGGAGGGAGACTACACCAATATCGATATGGGTTCCCTCTCCTCTTAGGAGATGAGGGACGATTGTAGTTCCGCAAGGGAGAGGTTAAGGGGGACTTTTTTATTCTGAACAGGTATATTCTTAGATACTGAAAAAGGGAAATAACTTAATAATGAATATTTTAGTTTTGGGTAGCGGTGGCCGTGAACATGCACTTGCATGGAAAATCGCACAAGATGCAAAAGTCACACAAGTTTTCGTTGCGCCAGGTAATGCAGGCACGGCAACAGAAGATAAATGTACAAACGTAGAGCTTAATATTCTAGACAATCCAGCAATCATCGCATTTGCAAAAGCAAATGATATTGCATTGGTCATTGTTGGTCCTGAAGCACCATTAGTCAATGGTGTAGTAGATGCTGCACGTGAAGCAGGTTTAAAAATCTGGGGCCCAACCCAGTACGCTGCACAGCTTGAAGGTTCTAAAGCATTTGCCAAACACTTCTTAAAACGCCACAACATTCCGACGGCTTTTTATGACGTTTTCACTGAAGTGGATGCAGCAAAAGCCTATGTTGAAAAAAATGGCGCACCTATCGTAATTAAAGCGGACGGTCTAGCTGCAGGTAAAGGCGTAATCGTGGCAATGACCAACGAAGAAGCTTTTGCTGCGATTGACGATATGCTTGCGGGTAACAAGTTTGGTGATGCAGGTTCACGTGTTGTTATCGAACAGTTCCTCGCTGGTGAAGAAGCAAGCTTCATTTGTATGATCGATGGCAACAACATTTTGCCAATGGCCACCTCACAAGATCACAAACGTATTTTTGAAGGCGATGAAGGTCCAAACACTGGCGGTATGGGTGCTTACTCTCCTGCACCAGTGGTAACCCCAGAAGTGTTTGAACGTGTCATGAACGAAGTGATGCGCCCAACCGTTGATGGTATGGCTGCGGATGGTCACGTTTATACAGGTTTCTTATATGCAGGCTTGATGATTGATGAACAAGGTCAACCACGTGTGATCGAATTCAACTGTCGCTTTGGTGATCCTGAAACTCAACCGATCATGATGCGCTTAAAATCATCTTTAGTTGATTTGGTTGAGGCTGGTATTGCAGGTAACTTGCCAAGCGAAGCTGAATGGGATGAGCGCAAATCGATTGGTATCGTTCTTGCTGCTGGTGGTTACCCTGAAACTGTACGCAAAGGCGATGTGATTTCAGGTCTTGGTCAATCTCCAGAAGACACCAAGATTTTCCATGCAGGCACGGCGATGAGTGCTGATGGACATGTGATTACTGCGGGTGGTCGTGTACTGTGTGTGACTGCACTGGGTGATACCGTACTTGAAGCACAAATCAATGCGCTAGAGGTATGCGGTCAAGTAACCTTTACAGGTATGCAATACCGTAGTGACATCGGGTACCGCGCAATTGCTCGTGAAAAAGCTGAATAAGCTTTGTTGAGCAAAAAAGCCTTCTCAGGAAGGCTTTTTTTATTCCATAAACCGCATAAATATGAATTCTATATTCATTATTTAAATATAAAATTCAGAAAAATATATATTTATTATTCAACTGATTCCTCTCTTTATATTTTTGGAAAAATTTATAAAACTATCATTTATTTATATTTACTTAGGCCATAATTTTCTTCTAGCAAGCAGGTTGTTAAGCTGCGAAGTACAAGCTGTTCCACTATAACCGCCCATAAATTGTTGCTATGATTGCCGAAATTTTAGATGTTGTTTTTATGTTAACTGTATATTCTTTTTCATTATTTTAAATGTCTAGAATATTAAACCTAACAAAACAAATTGCAGCTAAATCCAAATTTGATTTGAAAATGAGATGAATAGTTGGTTCCTATCTGTATATACTGAATTGGAACATGAATATTCATCTACTTTTCGGATGTTGTAGATCTATCACACTTGTTCAAACTTTAAGAATAATTCAGGGATTGTTTTGAGTGCGATGTCAATTTACAACATACAAACCTATTGCAATCATTAATGCTAGAGAAATGATGATTTTCTCGACATTTTACGATTAGGATTTATACATGAAAAAGCTGATTAGTCTTTTTTTAAGTGTATCTGTGTTATTACTTGCAGCCTGCAGTAAACAACCAGATACCGCATCTACTGAACAAAAAGGTGATGCTGCTGCATTACAAACCGTTGTAATCGCTTCTACAGGTTCAGACGCTGATATTTGGCGTTATATCGCAACATTACCAGAAACTAAAGCCGCTGGACTTAAACTCGAAATCAAGAACTTCACAGACTACGTTGCAATGAACACTGCAGCCGCGAATAAAGAAGTTGATTTGAACGCATTTCAATCTTACGCTTACCTTGTCGCATTCAATGCTGCAAATAAAGACAAGATTGCTCCTGTTTCAACCACTTACTTAGAACCAATGGGTATCTACTCAAGCAAAGTAAAGAAAGTTGAAGAGTTTGCTGAAGGCGCAACCATTGCGATTCCAAATGACGGTGCCAATGAATCACGTGCTTTATTACTTTTACAAAGTGCTGGCTTAATCAAATTAAAAGCTGACTTCGACCCTGTAAAAGGCACGCCTGCTGACATTATCGAAAACAGCAAGAAAATCGTGATTAAACCTATCCAAATGGCGACAGCTGTACGTGTTAAAGACGAAGTTGATGCGATTCTATTGGGTAATACACTTGCAATGGAAGGCGGTTTAAACGTTCTTAAAGATGCAATCTACTATGAACCAGTTGATCAAAGTACCAAATTAAATGTCAATGTATTGGCAACTGCTGAATCTCGTAAAGATGATGCAGTATTGCAAAAAGTTGGCGCGCTTTATCATACGGAAGCAGTGAAGAAATATGTTCAAGAACACTTTGCTGGTACTAAAGTTGACGTAAATAAACCAACAAGCTACCTCACAGAAGCGAATTCGTAATATAATACCCCCAAATAAAACAGGCAAAGTGATTTTGCCTGTTTTTTCTTTTTTGCATAGTATTGACGAACATGATCCAATTTAAAAACATTTCGAAACACTATCAGTTGAAAGGTCAAACAATTAACGCGCTGGATCAGATCAATTTAGAGATCCCAGACGGTAGTATCTTTGGCATTATTGGCTACAGTGGTGCAGGTAAAAGTACGCTTATCCGTATGATTAATTTACTTGAGCGCCCGACTCAGGGACAAGTGATCATTAATCAAAAAGATTTTACCGCAATGGATGCGCGTACACTTCGTCAAGAACGTGCAAATATCGGCATGATCTTTCAGCACTTCAATTTACTTCAGACCAAAACTGTGTCTGAAAATATTGAAATACCGCTAAAATTATTAGGTCATAGCAAAGCAGAGCGAGAAAAACGTCTCGCTGAATTGCTTGATTTCATTGATCTCAAACATAAAAAAGATGCCTACCCTGATGAACTTTCAGGTGGTCAAAAACAACGCGTCGGGATTGCACGTGCACTCGCCAATCATCCTAAGATTTTACTCTGCGATGAAGCAACCTCTGCACTTGATCCACAAACCACCAAATCTGTTTTGGCTTTATTAAAAAAGATCAATCAAGAACAAAACATCACTATTGTCATGGTCACTCATGAAATGGATGTAATCGAATCGGTATGCGATTATGTGGCGGTAATGGAATCAGGTCATGTGATTGAAACTGGTCCGACACTGGATATTTTCAGTCAGCCACAGCATCCAACCACCAAGACCTTTATTCAAACGGTATTGCAACAACAGTTGCCGATCAATATTCTGAATAATCTTGAACATAAGCATCACAATAGCATCTATAGCTTGCAGTTCTTAGGTACATCAGCACAAGAAACCGTTATTCAAGCTGCGATTAAGCAATTTGATATCAGTCTAAATATTCTTTTCGCGAACATGACCGAAATTAATGGCACCGTGATTGGACAAATGTTCATCCAACTCTTAGGTGATCCGCTGACCATTCAAGAAACTGTTAAATTTCTTGAGCTTCAAGGCGTGAAAGTTGAACAGTCTGGAGTGGTTAGCCAATGAGAGATTTAATCGTACAATGGTTGACTCAAGTCACCGCTCCGTTTTGGCATAGTTCCTTATCCATCGACCAATTTGTTACAGCACTACAAGAAACCTTCCAAATGGTATTCTTCTCCCTGCTGTTTGGCTGTATTTGGGGACTTATCCAAGGCATTACCTTAGTGGTTACCCGTACGGGCGGTATTTTACAAAATCGCGCGATTTATTATTTCCTCAATCCGATTGTGAATGCCTTACGTTCTCTTCCCTTCATTATCTTATTGATTGCTGTTATTCCACTGACCAAAATGTTGGTTGGAACATCAATTGGGACTTGGGCTGCGATTGTGCCCTTAACCATTTATGTCGGCCCATATTTAGGTCGTTTAATTGAAACTTCGTTACTTGAAGTGAATGAAGGCATTGTTGAATCCGCACAAGCAATGGGTGCATCCCCTTGGCAAATTATCTTTAAATTTATTATTCCTGAAGCACGTAGCTCTCTGATTCTGAATTTAACTACGGGTACGATCTCGCTCATCGGTGCAACTGCGATGGCAGGTGCTGTTGGTGCTGGTGGTATTGGTGACTTGGCAATTTCTTATGGTTACCAGCGTTTCGACACCAGTGTGGTGATTTTAACGGTCATCGTGTTATTACTGTTGGTTCAGATGGTACAAATGCTCGGTGATTGGTTAGCAAAACTGCGATAGTAAAAAATAGAAAAAACGCTCAGCTGAGCGTTTTTTTATGTCTTGTATTTTTACTTAAGGAAAATAGATTTTATTCGCCGCTTTAAAAGTATTGACATGCAATGGCACTAAATCATCCAATGCCTGATATCCCCCAGCCAAAACGAACAGTATTGGAATTTTCATTTTCTTGGCCATCTCAAAGACAATTCGATCACGTTCGAATAATAGCTCAGTGCTAAACCATTTGGAGCCATATTTATCATGTTGATGACAGTCCATACCTGCCTGATAAATGATTAAATCTGCCTCCCAACGCGAAGCATATTGGAATGCCTCAAAAATCGCTTCACGATATAAATCGAAACTCCCTTGTTTGGGATGAATATAACGGGTCAGGCTGCGATCACCAGCCTTACAACCAAAACGAATGCCAAAAATTCCAAAATTTACCAAATTGGTCATTCGGTTGGTGAAAATAGCTGTGCCATCACCGCCATGCTGATCACAATCCAAAACAAATATACGTTTTTCTGGATATTGCTTAGCAACCAGCGCTAAACCATTAAAAGTACAATAGGCTGCACCAGATTCATAACTGGCATGATGAAAACCTTGAGCAATATTTGCGGCAATCCCTTCATTCAAAGCGATTTCAGCTCCAATCAACTGTCCAGCCTGAACTGATAAAATCGCATCTCTCAGTTGTTCATTCCATGGCTTAAAACCTTGAATAGTTGCAAATGCAGTTTCTCCAGATATAAAAGCATCCACATACTGTGGATTATGCAATTTCTTTAACAGCTCAACATCAATACTACCTGGGTCTATCAATTCAACCATCTGTTGAGCACGTAATACATCCGCAACAGCAGTGAGTTTTTCCATACTATTGGTATGCGTTCGTGCAAAATAGCGTGGAGAATAACAAGCTTTTAGCATGGATGTCCTACGTAAATCTGATCACGCGCAATTTCCATCAGCTGACTCAATTCGGTTGTATCAGGTCTAAATAATCCATTATCGACCTGTTGTTTAAAGTGATATCCAAATGCCCGAGCACGATTTTCAGGTGACACAGCCAAAGTTGTTAAACGTAAAAACCAAAAACCATTCATCTCGGCAATCGGGATCACATAGCCTTTATATTGCTTATTTTTATGCTTTTCGAGCAGCTCGATTTCATAATGTGTTGAAAACAGACTTCCGGCAGGTAAACGAACACCATTCATCATCAAGGGAACTAAGCTGATGCAAGAGTGGTTATCCCCCATATTCAATTTTTCCATCATGATGGGTTGATCATGCTCATCCACAAAAATATTGATTTCACCCTGCCTTAATAAACGGTGGTGTGCAATACGCAAGAAGAATTTTTCTGCCATCGGGCAAGAGCCCACCTTGGGCTTTTCCTCTAAAGCCTGACACTCAATCATGCCAATCTGCTGTGCTTTTTGCGGCAGAATAATATCGCTAAGAAGCTGACAAATCAGCTGGCTCTCTTCAAGTTCTGCATATTGATGAATGGCTCTTAACTTGGCTTGAAAATTAACTTCCTGTTGCAGATTTTGGGCAAAGGTTTCTTGTGGATTTAAGCGTTGTAAACATTGTTGAACTGCTGGGCTAATATCTAAGTTGCGCCACGAATCAAGTTCCAATCCATAGGAAGCACTCTGGTTCAAGACATTCTTTAAACCCTTGCTGTCATAATCTTCAAAAATACGCAAATCCTGAAACCCAATTGAATCTCGAACTTGAGAAACAAACTCTGCAATAACACGCGTTGCTTGTGTATAACCACAACCCCGACGTTCAGTCTGATGACTAAAATGCTCATTCAGCATTTCTGTAAGTTTGGCAGAGAGCGGGTATAAATACTTTTTAAAGATAACGACCACTTCATGATCGATCAGCTCAGACATAACGCCCCCTCTTGTTTTTCAGATTTATTACTTTTCACCCATCGTAAAAAATCTGTATTTCTCTTTTTAAATCTAATCATTGAAATTATTTAGCTTTACTTCAATATTTTTATACGATTAAAGATAAATCATTAACTTATAAAACTTTTATCTCATCTTTATTGAAAATATGATACTTGTCAACGATAAAGATATCGGCTGAACTTAGCTGTCAAAATATGCCCGAGAAAGTCATTATTCAGCACTATAAATCAGTAGGAGTTTTGCACTGGACTGAATTTGCACTTACACTAGAAATAGGCACTCATATGGGTACCCAAACCGCAATAACCTCACGAAACAAAGCTTTAGGATTCGGCTATGCATTATAAGATTCATGCAATTGACGTAAAAAATGCCTTAAAAAACTATATTTGGTTATTGGAAGATACAGATACACAAGAAGTCGTAGCCATTGATCCAACAGAAGCTGGTTTAGTTACTGATTTCTGTGAGCAGCATGGTCTACAACTTAAACAAATCTGGCTGACGCATTGGCATAAAGATCATACAGGTGGAGTTGAAGGTTTACTCGCCGATCAGAATATTTTGGTGTATGGACCACGGGATGAGTTGACTAAAATCTCATTCATTTCAAATCCATTACAAAATGACGATCATTTTCATTTTAATGATCTTAAAGTTGAAATTATTGCAACACCTGGTCATACCCTTGGTCATATTACTTATTTTATTGAAAAAATAGAGACACTGTTTAGCGGTGACACCTTATTTGCAATGGGTTGTGGTCGTCTATTTGAAGGGACAGCGGAGCAAATGTATCACTCATTGAATCGGTTGGCTGCGTTACCTATTCAGACCAAAGTATACTGCACCCATGAATACACCCTTGCCAACGCTGAATTCGCCTTAACTGTTGAACCAAATAATGTCGCACTACAAGAGCGTATGCAACAAGTCAAAGCGCTAAGAGAAGCAGATCAAATTACCCTTCCAAGTACGATCGAATTAGAGCTTGAAACCAATCCCTTCCTGCGAACTGAAAGTGCAGAAGAATTTGCACGAATTCGTAGTCTGAAAGATCAATTTTAATTAAATCCCATCGCTTCGACTGATTCATTTTCTACTTTCACAGCAAAGTGGAAAATGAAATCATTTTTTACATTTGATTCAAGAATATTTTCCCTAAAAATTGATTTCCACCATATTTATAAAAAATATTTTTTATAGTAAATTCAATAAACTAATAAAAACACAGATAAGATTCTATCTATAAAAATTACGCTAAATTTACATTACTTACATGTGGAAAAATAAATCTATGCAATCCCCCCTTTAAAAAAATTTAACTGACCCTTATTAATAAATACATGTTCACAAGGAGATCTGCCATGAAAAACAGAGTTGTTAAAGCAAAAAACGTATTGGCTTTCCGTATTTGGTTAGAAAAATTAGGATATTCGGTTAAAAATCTGACAGATAACCGTGGCTTCACATTTAGCTTCAAAAAAGAATATGGATTAGTCACAGGCGATTTATCTGGTAATGCTTTAGCAATGCAACTGGGTGAAGAGTTTGAAGATCATTTAAAAGCCTAATGGCAAATTTCCCTAGATATCAGGGTTTCAAAGGGATTTGGAATCCTTGATTGATGCTCATAAAAATAATTAAAACGTATCTCTCATTTAATCCTTCATTTTCTAACCATTTCAAACAAAATTTCATTGGAACAAACACGATTTCCAAGTATCATTATGGCCAGTCGAGGGATGCTGCGACAATTGATTGGCATTAAAGATCAATTTGCCAGGCTCGACGATCGGTTAGACGCTCGTTTTAACCAACAACGGCATCCGCGAACAGAATGATCCATACTATTTTTTCTAGGAGATCCTGATGAACGCGGTGAATGCTTCATTTACAGATTATAAAGTTGCTGATATTTCCCTTGCTGACTATGGTCGTAAAGAGATCAAACTTGCTGAAGCAGAAATGCCAGCTTTGATCGGTTTACGTAAGCGTTATTCAGCAGCTAAACCACTTGCTGGCGCAAAAATCTTGGGTTGTATCCACATGACAATCCAAACTGCTGTTTTAATCGAAACATTGGTTGAACTCGGCGCAGAAGTGCGTTGGACCTCTTGCAATATCTTCTCTACTCAAGACCATGCTGCTGCTGCGATTGCTGCAAGCGGTGTTCCAGTATTCGCGTGGAAAGGCGAAACTGAAGAAGAATATGTGTGGTGCTTAGAACAGCAAATCAACGTCAACGGTCAGCCTTGGGATGCCAACATGATCTTGGACGATGGCGGTGACTTAACTGCTCTTGTTCATGAAAAATACCCTGCGCTTTTAGAACGTATCCACGGTATTACTGAAGAAACCACAACAGGTGTACAACGTCTGTTGGAAATGTGGAAAGACGGTTCGCTTAAAGTACCAGCGATCAACGTGAACGATTCGATCACTAAATCGAAGAATGACAACAAATACGGTTGCCGCCATTCATTAAACGATGCTATCAAACGTGCAACTGACATGTTACTTTCTGGTCGTCGTGCACTAGTCATTGGTTATGGTGATGTTGGTAAAGGTTCTGCGCAATCTTTACGTCAAGAAGGCATGATCGTTCGTGTAACTGAAGTTGATCCAATCTGTGCAATGCAAGCATGTATGGATGGATACGAAGTTGTATCTCCATATAAAAATGGCGTACAAACTGGCAAAAAAGAAGATATTAACCAAGACTTACTAGGCAATACTGATCTTGTTGTCACGACAACTGGTAACTACCATGTATGTGATTCTGCAATGTTAGATAGCTTAAAAGCGGGTGCTGTAGTGTGTAACATCGGTCACTTTGATACAGAGATCGACACTGCATACTTACGTGGTTACAAGTGGGTTGAAGTGAAGCCACAAGTACACCAAGTGTATCGTTCAGAAGACGAAAACAACTACCTCATTCTTCTTTCTGAAGGTCGTTTAGTGAATCTTGGTAATGCAACAGGCCACCCATCACGTGTGATGGACGGTTCTTTCGCTAACCAAGTGTTAGGTCAAATGCATTTATTTGCTGAAAAATTTGCTGACTTACCTGCTGAGCAAAAACAAGCAGCGATTCGCGTAGAAGTTCTTCCTAAGAAATTAGATGAAGAAGTTGCTGCGGCAATGGTGCTTGGCTTTGGTGGTGTGTTAACACAATTAACGCAAGTACAAGCAGATTACCTTGGCGTTCCTGTAGAAGGTCCGTTCAAATCTGACGCTTATAAATACTAAGAAAATCAGGGCAGACGTTTTACGGACTGCCCTTTTTTCTAAAATTCCAAGCGATTTTTAAAAAGGATTTGAAATGA
This sequence comes from Acinetobacter sp. TUM15071, assembly GCF_008980925.1. NCBI lineage: Bacteria > Pseudomonadati > Pseudomonadota > Gammaproteobacteria > Moraxellales > Moraxellaceae > Acinetobacter > Acinetobacter sp. TUM15071. The sequence goes on from NZ_BKGB01000001.1 coordinate 26,597, forward strand.
CAAAACGTGTTCCTATTTCTTTTGAATTTTTCCCACCAAAAACTGATGCTGGTGCAGAAAAATTAAAAACTGTTCATCAAGAATTACAACGATTAAACCCAGAGTTTTTCTCGATTACCTATGGTGCAGGTGGCTCTACACGCGAACGTACTCTAGCTGCGATTAGTGACTTTAACGGCAAAGGTACACCAGTTGCGCCTCACCTTTCTTGTATTGGTGATGACAAAGCACGTATTGCTGAGCTCTTAGATTTATATAAATCTCAAGGGATTGATCGTATTGTCGCTTTACGTGGTGACTTACCATCAGGTCAGGTCGGTTTGGGCGAACTTCCTTATGCCCAAGACTTAGTTCGCTTTATCCGCGAGCATTCAGGCGATCATTTCCACATTGAAGTGGCTGCCTATCCTGAAATGCATCCACAAGCTGATACCTTTGATAGTGATATTCAACGTTTTGTTGAAAAAGTAAATGCAGGCGCGAATGCAGGTATTACTCAATTTTTCTTCAATCCAGATGCGTATTTCTATTTTATTGAACGTATTACTAAAGCTGGCGTGAATATTCCAGTTGCACCAGGTATCATGCCAATTACCAATGCGAGTAACTTGATCCGCTTTGCTGATGGAACAGGTGCAGAAATTCCACGTTGGATTCGTAAGCAACTCGCAGCGTATGGTGACGATAGCGCAAGCATCAAAGCATTTGGTCACGAAGTGATTGTAAAACTTTGTGAACGCCTGATCGCAGGTGGCGCACCTACCCTACATTTTTATTCAATGAACCAAACCGAACCGACTCGACAACTGGTTGTCGATCTTGGTTTAAACTAATTTGTACGAGCATAACCCAAGCATGAATCGTTTTTATATCGAAACCGAATTAAATACAGGCAATACCGTTGAATTAACCGAATCGGTATTTCATCATTGGGTACGTGTGCTACGTGCAAAAGAACAAGAACAAGCCATCTTTTTCAACGGAAAAGGTGGTGAATATGTCGTAACACTAACTCAAATCGACAAAAAAAATGCTTTTGTTTCTGTTGATCAATTTGAAGCAGCAGACCGTACAGCACCTTTCAAAGTTGTTTTAGGTCAAGTGATGAGTAAAGGTGATCGCATGGATTATGCGATTCAAAAAGCCACTGAACTCGGTGTTACGACCATTCAACTCCTGACCAGCGAACGCTGTGAAATGCGTTTAAAGTACGACCGTGACCAGAAAAAAATAGACCATTGGCAGTCCGTTGCAATTGCAGCCTGCGAACAATGTGGCATGAATCGCGTTCCGCAAGTCCTTGCCCCGATTCCCTTAACAGAGTGGCTAAGTTCAGAGCTACCTACAACACGTTTAGTGCTTGCACCCAATAAAGACCAAAACAATGTATTGCTGAATAGCTCCCCTGATTTAGCCTTACTTATTGGTCCCGAAGGTGGCTTAAGTGAAGCAGAGATTAACACTGCCAATCAACATCAGTTTCAAAACTGGTGTATTGGTGATCGTGTTCTAAGAACGGAAACAGCACCAGTTGTTGCTTTATCTATTTTAAATTATCACTTTGCATCGAACTAAAACAGTAGCATTGCTTTCTGTTATGTTTAGCGTTAATTTAAAATAAAACTCCGCTCTGTTTACAAAAAAACAAAGACTGTAAATATAGATAAAAAATGAAAAGGATTATTCTTTGTATGTTAGGGGTTCAGGAAAAAAATTTGCCACAGTTTATCTATACGGATCAAATCGATTATCCAAATCATGTACGCTTATTCGTATTAAGCGTATTTTGTATTTGTCTGTTAGATTACGCCCTGTTTGGTCTTTTTTATTCATTTGAATCAAATATTTTCACAACTTGGATGAGCATTACCCTCATCCTTTTGTTTAGTTTCACTTGTATCTGTCATTTTCTATTAAAACGCTATTCTTCGATTCGCTATACCAAACAAACCAACATCATTTTCCAGTTGATTTGTTTCTTTACAGGCTTATTGATCGGGGTCAATACCATTGTGATTAATCACTATTTGATGGTAGATGTCCCTCATCTGGTCGGGTCGCATGTTTTAACTTTAACTGCCTTGTTACTTACGGCATCTCATATCATTGCACTCACCTTTTTAACTCAACATATTCGCTATTTTTTCTTATTTTTTATTCCAAGTATCTTCCCTTTAATCGCATCTCAGCTTTTACATCGTGATCATGATCACACCTTGTTCTATCTTGCTTATTATTCTTCTTTTTTTGCAACAGTCCTGTGTGCTCAAGTCACCTATAAAATTCATAAACGTTTAGCTTTGGTACTGGATAAGAATAAACAACTGATTGATGTCGCTGAACAACATAATCAATGGACAGAAGAACTTTGCCAACAATTACAACGTGAAGTGAATAAATCTAAAGATATTGAAGCGCAACTCCAGTTTAATAATCATTTATTGGAACAGAAGGTTCGTGAGCGTACATTCGACCTCACACAAATGAATGAAAGTTTAGAAGAACATCGTCAGAACTTAACCTTTGCCCATGAAACTGCGGGCATTCGCCCTTGGGACTGGAATCTTGAAAATCATACCGTTGGCGTGACCAATGCGCACAGCAATGCAGTCACTCGTAATTCTGAAAATCACTACACCCTATTACATAAAATCATTCACCCAGAAGACATCGAGCGGGTAAAAAACACCTTATACAATCACCTCTGCGGTCAAACTAAACGTTATGAAGAAACCTTCAGAATTAAACGCCAAAATGGTGAGTGGACCTGGATTCACGATGTCGGTCAGGTCATTTTAAGAGACCCCAAAGATGATACGCCTTTACGCATGGTGGGTATTCATCGTGATATTAATCAGGAAAAGAAAGATCAGGAACGTTTAAAACTCGCCGCCAGTGTGTTCGAACAAGCATCTGAAGGTATTTTTATTTTAGATGAAAACTTTAACTACATTGAAGTGAATCCAAAATACGAGCAACTTACCGGCATCGATAAACAAACCATCATCAATAAACAGTTATTTGAAATCACCAAACAAAATAAACAACATCACCACAATTTCCATTTGTCTATTCTCGATACTCTTCGTGAAGAGCATGAATATGAAGGTGAATTTCAAGAAACCTATAGTTCTGAAAAATCCTGTTTCTTATGGATTCATATCAATGCAGTGAAAAATGAGCAAGATCGTGTCATCAATTATATTGGTATTGTCTCGGACCAAACTGAACGCAAACATCAAGAACAGCGTTTATCTTACCTCACCAATTACGATACGCTGACTGATCTGCCAAATCGCTTTTACTATCAACAACAACTACATCAATATTTGGTCAATGAAGCTTCGATTCAACATTTGGCTGTAATTCGTCTAAATATCGATCGTTTCCGCGCATTGAATGAAATCATTAGTAATCAAGCTGGCAATGAGCTGCTGAAACAGGTCGCACAACGTTTACGCATTAGTAATATTGATGCGCTATTAGTCGCGCACTTAAGTGCAGATGACTTTGCGATCATTTACGAAATGTCACCCTTGCACCCGCCGATTCATCAACTGTGCAATAACATCGTTGAAGCCTTCAGCAAGCCATTTTATTTGGCTGATCAAGAATACTTCGTGAGTATTTCAATTGGTGTTGCCATTTACCCAGAACATGGTCGCCAAGTGGATAATTTAAATACCCACGCAGAACAGGCGCTGACAGAAGCCAAGCGCTTGGGTGGCAATACCATTCGCTATTATTCAAATGAAAGAGCCAATTTTGTTGCGAAATATACCGACCTTGAACTTGACCTCAGAAAAGCCATTCAGAACAATGAACTGGTTGTTTACTATCAACCGAAAATTAATGCACATAATAATCAAATTAATGGTTTTGAAGCCTTAATTCGCTGGAAGCATCCAACCAAAGGTCTGATCATGCCAAGTATTTTCATTCCTTTAGCGGAAAGTACCAGCCTGATTTCGGATATTGGTCAATTCGTCTTGCATGAGGCAGCCAAACAACTGCAAACATGGCAAAAACTTGGTTTTAGTAATATCAACATTGCTGTCAATATTGTGGCGCAGCAGATTTTACGTGGTCAACTTCTACATGACATTGATGCTGTGTTAAATACCTATGCCATTTCAGGGAAAAATCTTGAATTGGAAATTACTGAATCTGCCTTTATTGAAAATACCGACAGTGTCAAAACGGTGTTAAATGCCATTAAAGAACGTCATATTTCTATCGCTTTAGATGACTTCGGTACAGGCTATTCTTCACTCGCCTACTTAACCGAATATCCAATTGACATTTTAAAAATTGACCGAGCTTTTATCTCGAAAATTGGCAATGCCAAACAAGATGCGATAGTTAATGCCATGATTGCAATGGGCAAAACCATTGGCCTAAAAGTTGTAGCAGAAGGCGTTGAGACAGAACAGCAGTACGAATACTTGAAACGACAAAATTGCGACATATTACAGGGTTACTTATTTTCACAGCCATTAACTTCTGCCCATGCAACGGAATATCTGCAAAAACAGATGCAACAGTCAACTGTAAAATATTCCATTTAACGACTAATTTTGAGCTTTTTGGCAGTTTATTTTACACACAGCATCGATTGTCAATAAGCTTGAAGTTCAGTGAAAATAAGCTTTTTTGACTGTGCGAAAGCATGAACTAGTGCTATATTCTTGTGCACTTATCTTAATATCGTAATTAGACATCTATATGTCTGATTATTATCGGAACAAACGAGACTCAGATGGACGATCAATCTTTAAAACAAGCCGCTTTGTATTACCATGAATTTCCAACACCAGGAAAAATCAGTGTGACACCTAGCAAGCAGCTCGTTAACCAACGAGATTTAGCGCTTGCCTACTCACCAGGTGTTGCTGCTCCATGTTTGGAAATCGAACGTGACCCTTCTGCCGCTGCAAAATATACAGCGCGCGGTAATCTGGTTGCCGTCGTGAGTAATGGTACAGCCGTGCTTGGTTTAGGAAATATTGGTCCGCTCGCTTCTAAACCAGTGATGGAAGGTAAAGGCGTTCTGTTCAAGAAGTTCGCTGGTGTTGATGTATTTGATATCGAAATTGATGAAAATGATCCAGACAAGATCGTTGATATCGTTGCTGCATTAGAGCCAACTTTTGGTGGTATCAACTTAGAAGATATCAAGGCACCAGAATGTTTCTATATCGAGAAGAAACTTCGTGAACGCATGAAAATTCCAGTGTTCCATGATGACCAACATGGTACCAGTATTATTGTCGGTTCAGCATTGCTCAATGCTTTGCAACTGGTAAATAAAAAAATTGACGAAATTAAAATCGTTGCATCAGGTGCAGGTGCTGCCGCACTTTCATGCTTAGATTTGCTTTGTGCTTTAGGTGTGAACAAAGCAAATATCTTCGTTGCCGACTCTCGCGGTCTTCTCACAACATCACGTGAAGGATTGGATGATTCGAAAAAACGTTATGTGCAAGACATTCAAGCCAGCCAATTACATGAAGTTATGGCAGGTGCTGATATGTTCTTGGGTCTTTCAGCTGCAGGTATCTTAACCAAAGAAATGGTTAAAGAAATGGCTGAAAATCCAATTATTTTTGCACTTGCAAACCCAGATCCTGAGATTTTACCTGAACATGCACATGAAGTTCGCCCAGATGTCATTATGGCAACAGGACGTTCTGATTATCCAAACCAAGTAAACAATGCACTTTGCTTCCCTTACATCTTCCGTGGTGCACTTGATGTTGGTGCAACTACAATTAATGAAGAAATGAAGATTGCATGCGTACACGCAATTGCACGTATGGCACATGTTGAAGCTGATGCTGCAACCTATGGTGAAAAATCTGCATCATTTGGCCGTGATTACCTGATCCCTCGCCCACTTGATCAACGTTTGATTTTAGAAATCGCGCCTGCTGTAGCGAAAGCTGCAATGGATTCTGGTGTAGCAACACGCCCGATTGAGGATTTCTCTGCATACCGTCAACGTCTTTCTGAGTTTGTTTATAACTCAGCATTCTTGATGAAACCTATCTTCTCTCAAGCAAAGACAGATCCTAAACGTATTGCATATGCCGAAGGTGAAGACCAACGTGTATTACGTGCTGTTCAGATTGTGGTTGATGAAGGCTTAGCGAAACCAATCCTGATTGGTCGTACTGCGGTAATTGAAGACAATATCAAAAAGTTAGGTTTACGCTTACAACATGGTGTAAACATTGAAATCGTCGATCAGGAAAAAAATCCTTCATACGATGATTTCTGGAAAGAATACCATCAAATCATGCAACGCAAAGGCGTAACTGTTGAATATGCGCAACGTGAAGCACGTCGTCGTTCTACACTTATCGCAGCGATGTTGGTTAAATTTGGCAAAGCTGATGGTATGTTGTGTGGTACCTACTCAAGTTACGACATTCATTTAGATTTCGTGAAAAACGTCATTGGCTTAAAAGAAGGTCGCAGCACATTCTTTACATTGAATGCGTTAATGCTTGAAGATCGCAATTTATTTATTGCTGATACTTATGTAAATACCAATCCAACAGCGGCACAACTTGCTGAAATGACGATTTTAGCGGCTGAAGAAGTTCGTCGTTTCGGGATTACACCACGTGTTGCCCTGCTTTCTCATTCAAGCTTCGGTAGCGACCAAACTGATGCAAGCGCACAAAAAATGCGCGAAGTCTATCGTTTGCTTTCAGAGCAAGCGCCTGAGTTAGAAGTGGAAGGTGAAATGCACGGTGATGCAGCATTAGATGAAAATATTCGTCATTTTGCATTCCCGAACTCACGTTTCAAAGGTTCAGCAAACTTGTTGATTATGCCTAACCTAGATTCAGCTAACATTTCATTCAACTTGTTAAAAGCAACTTCTGGTAATAATGTGACTATTGGTCCTATTTTATTAGGTGCTGCAAAACCTGTTCATATTCTGACACCTACAGCAACGACTCGTCGTTTGGTGAATATGACAGCATTAACAGTTGCTGAAATTCAGCAAAGTCAAAACTAAGTCGACTCGAGCCTAGCTTTTCTTGAAAAGCTTCGCTTAACGCTTGAGAAAACCTCTATTCTGTAGCATGATTGTGTGAAGAATAGAGGTTTTTTCATGCAAGTTTATTTAGTAGGCGGTGCAGTTCGAGATCATTTACTCGGCCATCCCTATCACGAAAAAGATTATGTGGTGGTTGGAGCAACGCCCGAGCAACTATTGGCTGAAGGTTATCAACCCGTTGGCAAAGATTTTCCTGTATTTTTACATCCAAAAACAAAAGAAGAATACGCGCTTGCTCGTACAGAGCGTAAATCTGGTGTGGGTTATCACGGCTTTCAATTTTTTACCGACACTACAGTTAAGTTAGAAGAAGATCTCATTCGTCGCGATTTAACCATTAATGCAATGGCGATGGATGATGATGGTACAGTATATGACCCCTATGGCGGGCAGCAAGATTTAGATCAAAAAATTCTACGTCACGTATCGGATGCATTTACCGAAGATCCACTACGCGTACTCCGTGTAGCTCGTTTTGCTGCTCGTTATGCAAGCTACGGCTTTAAAATCGCAGATGAAACTCTAGAATTAATGCAGGAAATTGCCAAATCAGGTGAGCTTGATGCATTAACACCTGAACGCGTCTGGAAAGAAACCTCACGTGCATTGCTTGAAGATCACGCAGATGTCTACTTTCAAACACTCAAAGCGTGTGATGCCCTAAAAATTTTATTCCCTGAGATTGACGCGCTATTTGGTGTACCACAACGTCCTGAATATCATCCTGAGATTGATTGTGGTATTCACACGCTCATGGCACTCAAACAAGCCTGTTTAGCAAAATATGCGCTAGATGTGCGTTTTGCTGTGCTTGTTCATGATCTTGGCAAGGCACTCACCCCAGTGGACGAATTACCACGCCATATCATGCATGAAGAACGTGGCATAAAGCCTGTGACAGATCTCTGTGATCGTTTAAAAGTACCCACCCATTTAAAAAGCTTAGCTTTAATTGTGTGTAAAGAACATTTGAAGTGCCATCAAGTAAAGAATCTGAAACCTGGCACTTTATGGCGTCTTTTACAACGCTTAGATGTATTGCGTCGACCTGAAAAAGTGGAAGCTTTTGTTCAGGCCTGTGAATGTGATGCCAAAGGTCGTTTAGGCTTAGAGCAACGCCCGTACCCACAAGCGCAATACATGTTAGATGCGATGCAAATCGTCAGAAATATTCGTGCGCAAGATTTACCTGAACATGTCACTGGCCCAGAAATTGGTGAAATGCTGATTCAGTATCGCATTGAAGCACTAGCCAAATTTAAAGAGTTGCACAATAACTGATTAATTTTTAAGTAAATTAAGTCTTTTTTATACAGATTTTCTTATCTATGTATCAAAAAGATTATTAATCAAGCAAACGATTAATTTTATTTACTATTGTTGTTGACGCATCTGCTTTTCATGCCTAAAATGCGCATCAGATTCTCCAATAGCTCAGTCGGTAGAGCGACGGACTGTTAATCCGCAGGTCCCTGGTTCGAGCCCAGGTTGGAGAGCCAATCTACTAATCTCCCATAGCTCAGTCGGTAGAGCGACGGACTGTTAATCCGCAGGTCCCTGGTTCGAGCCCAGGTGGGAGAGCCAAGATTCTAAAAAGCCCTGATCATTGATCGGGGCTTTTTTTATACGTACAAATTAATATTTAGTTTGATCGAAATACTATTATTACCACCCTTGACTCCAACCCACCAAAGAAATCATTCTTCTCAGCATTCGTTAAATTACTTACAATTGTTGAATGACGAACTGCTTGTCTCGTAGATAGATCAAAAATTCTATTCCCACTACTCTGAAGAACCTGTACAGAATCAATTGCGTTATTTCTTGATATATTAAATCTCACGATATTACTTAAATTTGCACTATCAGCAGGAACTTCCCATAAGCCCATTATTTCTTTATGAACTTTCTCTTCTATTGATTTACTTCTATCACTTTCTGTTAAAGCTGGATCATCCACTTGATTATCATTAATATAAAATTCGAAGGGTTGCTCGACTCTAACAGGATAATATTTACCATTTAACTGATACGGATAAAGACTAGATTTCTTAATTTCAGCCTCCACCAAAGTATCTAACTCAACAATACCACTACTTTTCTTAATTTTTGATGCAACTACTTCCCCTTTCTCATTTACATATATCAAAATATTCAGATCCCTATCTTTACCTTGTAATAAAGAAGGATTAACTAATATTTGCGGTATTTTTTTCCATTTTAAGACATGACGATCAATATTAATAAATTCAATGCTCTTAGCATGAATACCCTCTGCCCAAATGCACAATAATACAACTATTATTTTTGATAAAAATCTCATTTATAATTCTCAAAGTTGTTATTTTTATATCCCTAATTCGCTATCTCATTACGATGAGATAGCGACCTGAGCTGGCACACCACTATGGAAACGGAAGGTATCATCTGGACTTAAAATCAGATTTTTTTCCACTTCACGAATATGCTCGATGCGTTGCTGGATCGTCTCTTCTGGATCTTTAAGTTTCGCCGTTTTTGCAACATCCAAAGCTAAAGCCAGATAGTCCTCAAAATGACGAGATTCAGACTTAAGCAAGTAGCGGTAGTAACGCCCCAGCTCATCGTCCACAATCGGTGCTAGCGCATAGAAACGCTCACACGAGCGTGCTTCGACAAATGCACCAATAATCATCACATCAATTAGAGCCTCAGGCTCATAAGTACGGATCTCTTTCCGCAATCCACCTGCATAGCGGCCTGCACTCAAACCCTTCCACTCTTGGCCGCGTTTGTTCATGAATTCCAAAACCTGCTCATAATGCAGCATTTCTTCACGCACCAATTGCGCCAATTTCACTTGCAGGTCCGTAAAGAAACTATAGCGGAACATCAAGTTCATTGCTGTACTCGCTGCTTTTTTCTCACAGTTAGCATGGTCTTGCATTAAGATGTCCAGATTATTAATGGCTTCATCCAACCACGCCTGAGGAGTCGTACAACCCAAAAATGCGATGACAGGTTGCATCAACTCATCATAATTTACACTACTCATCAACTTATCTCGCAGCAGCCTGAATCGCTGCTTTCATATCTGTTACTGCTTGAGCCAAACCAACAAATACACTATCGGCAATAATTGAGTGTCCGATGTTTAATTCATGAATTTGTGGAATTGCTGCAATCGCGGCAACATTATCCAAATTCAATCCATGCCCAGCATTCACAACCAAACCTTTTGCCGCTGCATATTCAGCACCTTTGATAATACGAGCTAATTCAGCTTGCTGTTGCTCATCCGTTTCCGCATCTGCATAAGCACCCGTATGGATCTCAATGGTGGGTGCACCACATGCTACAGCGGCATCAATTTGTGCCAAATCTGCATCGATAAACAAAGACACATCACTGCCAATGGCTTTGAGTGCTTGGGTCGCTGCTTTAACTTTTTCAAAATGACCAACCACATCCAAGCCACCTTCGGTTGTCACTTCTTGACGACGTTCAGGTACAAAGCACACATGTTGCGGTTGAATCTCTTTGGCAAATGCAACCATTTCATCAGTCACAGCCAATTCAAGATTCATACGTGTTTTTAACAATGGACGCATGCGACGTACATCATCATCTTGTATATGGCGGCGATCTTCACGCAAATGCAAAGTAATCCCCTCAGCACCTGCCTGTTCACAGACCAAAGCAGCCTGAACTGGATCAGGGTAAGTTGTACCACGTGCTTGTCTTAATGTCGCAACATGATCAATGTTTACACCCAAGATTGCAGCCATAAAAATATCCTATCGGTTTAGCCCTGAATCATTATTTTCAATACATCAGGAATATCAATTTTGTGTACTTTGAATCCAAAGTTGCCGACTCTTCAGCGGCCGATCGCCCAGCAAAGAGCTAATCATTTGACGGTATAGTTTACCCAATAATTGCAGCTGTTCGTGAGAAAAATCCTGCCCATCTTCGTAACTTTGCATGGAGGTAATCAATGCACCATCAAGTGTTGAACGCGAAGCTTGTGAAACTGGTAGAAAGCCATCATTGAGTTGAAATTGATAGTGCTGAGTGACCTGTATGTCTTTTTGGCTCGCGTCTACTGAGAAATCAATGGCATAACCAAGTTCAGGCAATAATACATGCTCAAATTGACGTAAAATTTGTCGAAGAAACAAAGCCGCTTGCTCATGTGTAGCCAATTGCTGTAACAGCGCGAGAATCAACTGATATTGTTCGAATGTTTGCGGCATCATCTCTTCTAAAGGACACAGTCGCAATAGAATTTCATTTAAATAAAAACCAGCAAAAAATGCATCACCATGAAAGAACACAGGTTGATTCAGGATTTCTAATTTGGTGAAATTTTTAAGTTCCGACTTACCAGAAGCTTGCAGACGAATAGGTTGGTATTGCGGCGGTGGGATCTGCCTAAGAATCCCATCCACCCGACCATATTCTTGGGTAAATAAATGCACAATATGGCTTTTTTCACGATATTTACGATGATGAATCAAATAGCCATGCAGGACTTCATTACGCATCATAGAACGATACTAGTCCTTCTTTTTCTCATCCTTTTCTTCATCATCGCCATCAGGAATCACTGCACCAACAACCGCAGCAGTCCCTTTAACAACACCTTTAGTGGTCTTATAAGCAACTTTCACAGGTACAGTCACAAGCTTATGAATACAGCCCTGCAACATGAATACACATGTCACGATTGCGAGTAAACGGATTGTTGTTTTCATACCTGTTTCCATTGTCAACGAGACAGTTAAATATCGCTATAACCTAAGCTTTTAAGTGCACGTTCATCATCAGACCAACCACCTTTAACTTTCACCCAAAGTGTCAGCATGATTTTTTGCTCAAACATTTTTTCCATGTCTGCACGTGCATCCATACCAATACTTTTCAGCTTCGCACCTTTGTCGCCAATCACAATCGCTTTTTGACCTTGACGCTCTACAAAGATAGTTGCATCAATATAGGTACAAGGTGGTTTTAAACGACCGGTTTTTTCATTTACAGCCGCTTCTTCAGTTTTGAATGATTCAATTTGAACCGTTAAATCGTACGGAAGCTCTTCACCCAACTGACGCATAATTTTCTCACGAATGATTTCACTCGCAAGGAAACGTTCAGAACGATCGGTAATCTGATCTAATGAATACAAAGGTGGTTGATACGGCAGATATTTTTCAATCGTGTCACGTAAATGATCTAGGTTCGCACCACGCAACGCTGATACTGGAACAATCTCAGCAAAATTCATTAACTTGGCACGCTCTCGAATCAGCGGCAAAGCTTCATTTTTATTTTCGAAAGTATCTAGCTTATTGATCACAAGGATCACAGGCATATCTGCATTTTTAAGCTTTTCCAAAACCAATTCGTCGTTTTGCGTCCACTTTTGTGCATCAACCACAAATAAAACCAGATTCACATCGCGCAATGCTGAGTGTGCAGCACGGTTCATCATCTTATTGATGGCACGTACTTCTTTTTTATGCATCCCAGGGGTATCTACGAATACCGCCTGTGATTTCTCACGTGAATCAATCCCCACGATCTTATGACGTGTGGTTTGTGGCTTACGTGAAGTAATCGATAGTTTTTGACCTAGGATGTGATTCATCAAAGTTGACTTGCCCACATTTGGACGGCCAACGATTGCAACAAAACCGCTTTTGAAATCTGAAGGAATTGTACTTCCTTGAGAACTAAAAAATTGATCAACTACATTATTGCCATCTTGCTGTTCAGTTGCTTCTGGCTTATTTTCTTCTGAATGAGACATCAGGTTATTGCTCCAATAATTTTAAAATCTCTGCCGCTGCCGTTTGTTCGGCAAAACGACGACTTGAGCCCTCGCCTATAATTTTTGGCAATCCCGCTACATCACATTCCACTTTGAAATGTTGATTCGGGGCATCACCCTGAATATCTACAACCTCGTAAACTGGGAGAGGTTTTTTACGTGCTTGTAAATACTCTTGCAAACGTGATTTAGGGTCTTTCAGTTGATCTGTCGGTTCGATATGATCAAGATATGGTTCATACCATTTTAACACAATGCGCTCTAGCAAGTTGAGATCATTACTGTCTAAATAAATAGCACCAATAATGGCTTCAACCGTATCAGCCAAAATCGATTCACGGTGATGTCCACCCGATTTTAACTCGCCTGTGCTTAAAATTAATGACCGACTCAATTGTAAGTCATTTGCAATTTTCCCCAATGCTTCCTGTCGAACCAAAGTCGCACGCATACGTGTTAAGCGACCTTCATTTTCTAGGGGATAGGCATTGTACAAATAATTTGCAACAATCATCCCTAATAATGCATCGCCTAGAAATTCTAGGCGTTCATAATTATGTTTATGACTGACCGAGCGATGGGTCAAAGCCAGTTTTAACAAGTCAAACTGTTTAAACTGGTGACCTATTCGCCCTTGCAGCCGTGTATCATTGAGCTTGTTTTGCAGATTTTTGGTCAAAAGTCTTCTCAAAGGTCATCACTAAACTGATATTCAGCATGAAAGGCTTACGTATTTCATACTTCTTCATCACCACAAGATCATCTTTATAAGTCACTTGCGCAATATCTTTAAAATGTAGATCGCGAATCCCGTTCATATCGAAACGTTGATCCATCTGAGATGCAAACTTACTCGGTGTGATATTTGCAGGACTATCTTTTAATAGCCCCTCAATTTGAGTATTAATCAGTTTGTCATCCCAGTATGCTGGCCAAATCGCAATTGCCGCTTTCACAGCAACTGCAAATAAAACCACCCCAAATAAAATTGCAATATACGAAGTCCCTTGTTGAGATTTACGCATCTGTCTATTTCCTATATATTTTTATTAGTCAATCTTACCATTTCGGTTGAAACTTGGAAGATTAAAACCAGGTTCTTTATGCATCCATACATAAAAAGCACGACCTGTTAGGTTCGCTTCAGGTACAAAGCCCCAAAAACGACTATCTGCACTTTGATCACGGTTATCACCCATTGCGAAGTATTGCCCCTTTGGCACGGTTACTTCCCAATCTTGACCATTGCTTTGGATAAATACATCATTCGCTTTTGCAACAAATGGTACCAAAGCTTCAGCACCTCTTAATTGCGCAAATTGGAATTGTTCAGCAAGTGGATTGCGTCCTTCCAAGTAACGGATTAAGTGCTGATGTTCACCCAAAGTTTCCTTGAAATAAAGTGCTGTAGGCGTATCTTGCTGATCTTTTGCACGCGTAAATTGCGTTGCAACTTTTGCAATCTGCTGACCATTGATTGTCAACTCGCCCGCTTTAAACTGAATATGATCACCTGGTAAACCAACCACACGTTTAATGTAGCTAATAGTTGGTTGTGGTGGATAACGGAATACAATCACTTCACCACGTTTCGGTTCACCAACGTTAATGATTTTCGAATTTACAATCGGTAAACGAACACCATAATCAAACTTATTCACCAGAATAAAATCACCGGTTTCTAAGGTCGGAACCATAGAATCTGATGGAATATTAAATGGCTCATACAAGAAAGAACGTAGTACAAGTACAACAGCTAACACTGGCCAGAAATCATATGCCCATGTGATCACAAAGTTTTCTTGATTACGCCCACGTGTTGCACGCTGTTTTAATACCAACTTATCCAGTAACCACACCAAAAAGAAAATCAGTGTTGCTGGCACCAGAATCAAGTTAAAATCAAAATCCACAAACCCTCTCTTGCAGTTTAACTGCCTGTCGTTCGACTGGGTAAAACCAACGTTTCCCCAGCCTCATCTTTCTTTATCTATCAACTTTCAATACAGCTAAGAACGCTTCTTGTGGAATCTCAACACTTCCCACTTGCTTCATACGTTTCTTACCTTCTTTTTGTTTCGAAAGAAGTTTCTTCTTACGCGAAACGTCACCACCATAACATTTTGCCAATACGTTTTTACGCATTGCTTTTACGGTAGAACGTGCAATGATTTGCGCACCAATCGCGGCCTGAATCGCAACATCATACATTTGGCGAGGAATCAAATCTTTCATCTTCTCAACCAATGCAATACCACGATGACGAGCATCTTGACGGTGGCAGATCATTGCCAAAGCATCAACCTTTTCGCTATTAATTAATACATCAACCTTAACCAGAGCTGAACTCTCGAAACGAACGAAGTTATAATCCAGTGAGGCAAAACCACGTGAACATGATTTCAATTTATCAAAGAAATCCATGACCACTTCTGCCATTGGAATTTCAAAAGTGATTGATACTTGGTTACCCAAGAATTTCATATCTTTTTGAATACCGCGACGCTCGATACACAAGGTCATGACATTACCCAAGTATTCTTGCGGTACAAGGATATGACATTCAGCAATCGGTTCACGTAGATCTTCAACTGTCGAGCCATCTGGCATTTTTGACGGGCTGTCGATATAAATGATATCGCCTTTCTTAGTCAAAGCTTCGTAAATAACTGTTGGTGCAGAACTGATCAGATCAAGGTCGTATTCACGTTCTAAACGCTCTTGTACGATCTCCATGTGCAGCATTCCCAAGAAGCCACAACGGAAACCAAAACCTAAAGCATCTGAACTCTCAGGTTCGAAGAATAAAGCAGAGTCATTGATCTGTAATTTTTGCAGTGCTTCACGGAATGGTTCAAAGTCACTTGAATCAATCGGGAACAGACCTGCATAGACCTGTGGTTTAACCTTTTTAAAACCCGGTAAAGTCGCAACATCAGGTGTATTCGAAAGTGTAATGGTATCACCGACTGGTGCACCAAAAATGTCTTTAATCCCTGCAATTACAAAGCCAACTTCACCTGCTTCAAGAATGTCAGTTTCAGTATGCTTCGGATTGAACACACCCACAGAAGTCACAGGATGTGTTTGCCCTGTTGATTTCACCAACATCTTGTCGCCCTTGCGGATACGACCTTGTTTAATACGAACAAGCGATACAACACCAAGGTAGTTATCGAACCATGAGTCGATAATTAAGGCTTGTAACGGTGCATCACGATCACCTTCTGGTGCAGGAATCACGTCAACCAAACGTTCTAGAACGCCTTCAACACCTAAACCAGTTTTTGCAGAACAAGTAGGTGCATCTGTCGCTTCAATCCCGATAATTTCTTCAATTTCGTGGATTACACGTTCAGGCTCAGCTTGAGGTAAATCAATCTTGTTCAAGATTGGTAAAACTTCTAAGCCCTGCTCAATCGCGGTATAACAGTTTGCAACTGACTGCGCTTCTACACCTTGAGCAGCATCAACCACCAACAATGCGCCTTCACATGCAGCCAAAGAACGTGATACTTCATAAGAGAAGTCAACGTGTCCCGGAGTATCAATGAAGTTCAATTGATATTCTTGACCATTTGGGTGCGTGTAATACAAGGTGACTGACGCGGCTTTGATGGTAATCCCACGTTCACGCTCAAGCTCCATAGAGTCTAATACTTGAGCTTGCATTTCGCGATCTTGCAAACCACCGCACATTTGAATGAAACGGTCAGCCAAAGTTGACTTACCATGGTCAATATGAGCAATGATCGAGAAATTGCGTATATTTTTGATATCTACGGATTTTTTAGCTTGCGCCATGGGTTACCTTAACAAAATAGAACGCCCTGTACCTTAAAAAAGTAGTGGGCCAAATGGTTTAATAAAATTGCTCGCGATTATAACAGAACAGGCTTTCAAAGTATTCAAAATAATAAAAGCTTTAATAGGATCAACTGAACAATTTATCTATATTTAAACCAATTAAACTGCTTCATATGAAATGGAGAAATCCATTGGGTTTAAATCAGGAGCAATCGGCTGATAAGCTTGAGTAAAACTTTGCGACATCCGTTTCGGTCTTCCTGTTTCAATTTCGATACAGGCCCATTTGGTATTGCCGACAAAGAGTATGCTCTGATCTTTAGGTCGATAAAAAGCATACTGGCGAAATGAGTAAAGCGCATTAATATCATCCAGCCATGTCCGCAAGATGACCTCTTCACCTTCAAGCGCAGCTTTACGATATTGAACATGATGTTCAACTGCCACCATGGCATGTTTCAGCTCTAAGTATTGAGCCAGTCCCAAACCCAAAGTTTCAATATGAGCTGCCGCAACATCTTGCATCCACTGGATATATATGACGTTATTGACATGCCCCAGTACATCAATATGCTCAGGCTGAACTTGTATCTTCAAATCAAAAATCGTACTCATAATCTCAGGTATTTCATTCATCAAAGTTCAGCTAGCTACACTAATCTAAACACAACGGCATTACAAAACAAAAACCACCCTATTTTTAGAGTGGTTTTATTTAGTCTTCTACAGCATGTCAATTAAAACTTAAGGTAGGCGTAAACCAAGAATTGCACGTTGACCTTGACGAATAATCGTCACACGCGCAACGCTATTTTTTGGCAAAGCAGAAACAGTTTTTGCAAACTGCTGGCTGTTGGTAATCGGTGTACCATTCACTTGCACAATCACATCACCCGCAATCAGATTTGATAAAGACGCAGTACCACCACGCTTCACATCTTGAATCAAGATACCACCACGAACTTCTAAACGTGCTTGTTCAGCCGCGCTTAAATCACGGATACTCATGCCTAACCCACTGGTTGGGTTATTTTTCTCAGCATCAGCAGCAGTATCATCTGGTGCAGTACCCAGCGTTGCAGAAATCGTACGTGTTTTATCATCACGAAGAATTTCTAGTTGAACTATTTGGTTCGGCGCAATACGGTTTAGTGAATACAATAAGTCGCTGGTACGCGAAATTGGCGCACCATTGGCTTTTAAAATCACATCCCCTGATTTTAAACCTGCTTTTTCAGCTGGAGACTTTGGTGCTACTTGAGTAATCAACGAACCTTCAGGTTTCGGCAACTTATAGGCTTCCGCCAAGTTACGATCAATATCTTGCATCATAATACCAAGATAAGAACGGGTAACTTTACCTGTTGTCTTCAATTGTTGTACGACATCCATCGCCACATCAATTGGGATGGAGAATGATAAGCCCATATAACCACCCGTACCACTGAAGATACGTGAGTTAACCCCCACCACTTCACCACGCTGGTTAAATAATGGACCACCCGAGTTACCTGGGTTTAAAGCCGCATCAGTTTGAATAAATGGAACCGAAGTTTCCCCACTCATATTTCGTGATTTTGCACTGACGATCCCTGCTGAAGCCGAATAATCAAAACCAAATGGAGAACCAATTGCGAGTACAGGCTCACCTACTCGAAGTTGATTCACATCACCTACTTTCAACTCTGGGAAATTACTGCCATTCACTTTCAGCAAGGCGATATCGGTACGTTCATCACTCCCTACAAGCGTCGCATCAAGCTCACGACGGTCATTCAGCGTGATACTGATACGTGACGCATCTGCAATCACATGTCGGTTGGTAAGCAAATAACCATCTTTCCCGATAAAGAATGCACTTCCGAATGCAGTTTTTTCTTGCGGGCCCTGCTGTTGCGGGATAATCACTTGATTACCAAAAAAACGTCTTAAAATTTCAGGGACTTGTTGTTGCAATAACTCTTCCTGAGTCATTTTCTTTACAACATTGACACTCACAACAGCAGGACTGACCTGCTCAACGAGGTTTGAAAAATCTACTGGCGCAGCAGCATTGACTTGAGACGCTGCTATCGTAAATACCGCAGCATACATTCCTTGTTGTAAATAGCGACTTTTCATGAAGCAAGAACCTACATACTGATAATTAAAATGAAATTTAGGTCTATATTTCTAGCACACCCCTATCATTCTTTTCGTAAAAATATGTTTATATTTTCAATGCATACAACGATCTAGAATGATGAAATGTGAATAAACTGTGGAGAAATACGCCATAATCTACCCTATAGAAATGGTTTTATCCTGAACAGCTTAACGATAGATTAAAACAATGTACTGAAACGTAATCATTTTCTCATTCATACAGATGAGGCAAAAATAATCAGCAAATAAGTCGCATTCGCTAAAAATTCACTCAATTCTAGGCAGATTGGCCCTTGCCTTTTTGATAAAAAAGCGGTGTCATTAGCGAACGTTTAAAACTGAAGCAGATCGACGACATGCCTGATTTAAAAACAATTCACCATTTTGATGTGATTATTGTGGGCAGTGGCGGTGCAGGTTTAAGCCTTGCACTCTCTTTACCTAGTCATTACAACATTGCAATTTTAGCTAAGGCTGCGCTGACAGAAGCCAGTACTTTCTATGCGCAAGGTGGTGTTGCTGCAGTATTAGACGAAACTGATTCTATTCAACAACACATTAATGACACTATGATTGCAGGCGGTCATCTTTGTGAGTTGGATGCCGTCAAACATACCGTCGAAGGCGGTAAACCTTCAGTTGATTTCCTGCTCAAGCAAGGCGTGCAATTTACGTTAGATGACGATGAACAATTACACCTTACCCGCGAAGGTGGTCATTCACAACGTCGTATCATTCACTCTGCCGATGCGACAGGTAAAGCCATTTCAACTACATTGGTTGAACGTGCGAAAGAACGAAAAAATATTACGATTTTTGAAAATTATATTGCGATTGATCTGATTACCCTACATAAGCTTGGGCATCAAAACCAAACCAATCGATCAATCGGCCTATATGCTTTAGATGAAGCTAATGAACAGGTTCATACTTTCCTAGCGCCATTCACCGCACTTGCCTGTGGCGGTGCAATGAAAGCTTATCTCTATACGTCTAATCCTGATATTGCGACTGGTGATGGAATTGCCATGGCCTATCGTGCAGGTTGTCGCGTGGCGAATATGGAATTTAACCAATTCCATCCAACCTGTTTATATCATCCGAAAGCGCGTTCGTTCTTGATCACCGAAGCGATGCGGGGTGAAGGTGCTTATTTGCGCCTACCAGACGGCGAACGTTTTATGCTGCGTTTTGATGAACGTGCTGAACTTGCACCACGTGATATTGTGGCACGTACCATCGACCATGAAATCAAGCGCTTAGGTATTCGTCATGTTTGGTTAGACATCACCCATAAATCGCCAGAGTTTATTACTGAACACTTCCCGACACTGTATGCCCGTTTGCTTGAACTCGGTATTGATATCACCAAAGATATGATTCCCGTGGTGCCAGCAGCACATTACACCTGTGGTGGTGTGGTGGTCGATGAACATAGTCAAACTGACTTAGATGGCTTATATGCCATTGGTGAAACTTCATATACAGGTTTGCATGGCGCCAATCGTATGGCAAGCAACTCATTGCTTGAATGCTTTGTTTATGGCATGAGTGCAGCAGAAGATATCGAACAAAAATTTGATGCGGATTTTAAACTTCCAGACGTTCCTTCGTGGGATGAAACGCAAGTCACCGATGCCGATGAAGATGTGGTGATCCTGCAAAACTGGGATGAGCTTCGTTCCACCATGTGGAACTATGTGGGTATTGTTCGTACCACCAAACGTTTACAGCGTGCCTTGCACCGTATTGAAATGCTAAAACGTGAAATCACTGAGTATTATCAGGATTATCGCGTCAGTAAAAATCTGATTGAATTGCGTAACTTGGTTTTAGTTTCGGAAATGATTGTGCGTTGTGCAATGGAGCGTAAGGAATCACGTGGTTTGCATTACACACTGGATTATCCAGAACTCTCAAATGAAATTCGCAAGACAGTGTTAACACCACCAAATTTTAAAGTGGAACAGCCGTTGGTGAATGAATAATAAACTAATTGAGATACATATTTTTATTGGGCCGCATTACTAAATATATAATGTTGGCCCAGCCAAATCTTGATTATTTATAAGGAACTGCACACAAAAAAGTAAAGTTTTCTGTTGTCTTGTCTAATTCATATGAATAATTATATATCAATATTATTGAATTAATAGGAAATGGCAACCTAAAGCCCTTTAAAGTTATTTCCTCTTTTATCTTATCAGAATAAGAAAAACCATCTAAAATCATCTCGAAGTTACTAGTTAAATTATGGAAATCCTTTTCAATAAAATCGTCATCTACAAAATCTATTTCAAATTCTTTTGAAAAAATAGATCCTACAAACTCACCATCCCATGAATAATCATTAAATGTATAACTATTTAACAAATCATGAGAACCTAATACTCCCCCCCAAATAGAGACATAGCCATTTTTCTGCATCACTCATCACCTAATACAACATAAACCATCTGATTAAATATCAACCATTTGTTCTAAAAATTCTAAATATTTGGGATCATCTTCCATGAAAATATCGATGCCCCCTCTCATATAAGCTCGAACAAATTCATCTTGTGCTTTTTCCCAGTGTTCCTGCTCAAAATAATACTGCCCTAAACGAAAGTGTATATATGGATTACCCAAACCATTTGGACATTGCAGAGCATTATAATAAGCTTTAAAAGCTTTCTCATTATTATTAAGGTGTAAATGTGCATCACCTACAGCAACATATATCCATGTTGCTGCTTCCCACTCTTGATGATTAGAAGGCAACAAAAGTAAAGCATCCAAATATGAATCCTTTGCCTCCTCAAACTGCCCTTCTGCTACCTGCTTATCACCTTGTTTACATAAAACCATAACATCTTGATAAACACTATCAGCTAATTGCTTCATAAAAAACCAACCAAAAAGAAGTAAGCCATGGATAATTTATTAGTTCACAATAATGTCAAATAAATTATATAAAACAGCTCTTAGAGCTGTTTTATATAATTTAATGCCTCTTCAAACACAACATCTGCATTCTGTGTTGCATCCAAACGCTTCATCCGTTCAGGTTCTACTTGCCACAAGGTCTCGTAACCTGCACGCACCTTAGCAAAGAAACTTAATTTCTCTTGCTCAAAACGGTCCAAAGCACCACGCTCTCGCGCACGGGTCATGCCCAATTCAATTGGGGCATCCAGCCAAAAGGTGATATTCGGCATTTTCGCCACAAAGGTTTGATTTAACAGTTGCAACTTTTCCTGACTTAAACCACGTCCAGCACACTGATAAGCAAAGCTGGCATCGGTAAAACGATCACTCAACACAATCTTCCCTGCCGCTAAAGCAGGTAAAATCACTTGTTGTAAATGCTGTGCACGTGCTGCATAAATCAATAACAGCTCGGTATCATGACTCATTTGCTCTTCATGATTCACTGCTAATAATAAGGAGCGAATCTGCTCAGCCAATGGCGTTCCACCCGGTTCACGGGTCAACACCACTTCTTTACCTTGCTGTTCAAAGTACTGATGAATTTTACGAATCAGCGTGGTTTTTCCTACACCTTCCGTACCTTCAAAACTAATAAACATTATTCGCCCTGCTTTTTCTTTGAACGTAGCACAGTTAAATATTCTTGCACTGCACGATTATGGTCTTCTAAAGACGCGGTAAATTTATGCCCGCCATTGCCTGTAGCAACGAAGTAAATATTTTTGGCATCATCAGGATGCATCGCTGCTTCAATTGCTTTCTTACTTGGCAAAGCAATTGGTGTTGGTGGTAAACCGTTAATGGTATAGGTGTTATAAGCCGTTGGCGTACGCAGGTCATTACGGGTGATATTGCCTTTATAGTTATCGCCCATACCATAAATCACAGTTGGATCTGTTTGTAAGCGCATACCCATTTTCAAACGACGGACAAATACACCTGAAACCTGTTCCAACTCACTGTCTAAACTGGTTTCTTTCTCGATAATTGAAGCCATGATCAATGCTTCATACTTATCTTTATACGGTAAGTTCGGTGCTTTCTTGACCCAAGCCTCATCCAACGATTTCATTTGACGGCGATACAAATCGGTTAAGATTTTTTTATCGGTCTCACCTTTGGCAAAGAAATAAGTATCCGGCGCAAATAGGCCTTCTGGATGCGTATATGAAATATTTAATTGTTTTAATAATTCACTTTGCGGAAGATCAAGCAACGTATTGGTGACATTTGGGTCTTTTCTTAGACTCTGAATCAACTGTGAAAAAGTTGTTCCTTCAATCACTAGAATACGGTTCATCTGTGCATTATCTGCATCAGACAACATATCCATCACCTGACGAATACTCATGCCTTCTGTAATTTCATAAACGCCCGCTTTCATGGTGTCATGAATCATAAACTTCTGATACAGCTTTAAAACTATTGGAAAATTCACCTTATTTTCTTTGGCTAAACGATCAATAAAGCGTGAATAGGTATCACCAGAAGAAATCACTAAAAGTTGTTTTTTACTGTCTACAGGGTAATTTTTAAATAAACTAGACCATACAATGCCAAAGATCGCCAATACAAAAATAACAATGGCGATCAAAAAGGCTTTAAAAAAAGAAAATCTAGATTTCGGTTTCGCTTTGGGCTTTTTCTTACTTTTGCTGGAATTTGGCGGCTTTGGCATATTAATCAATCTGGCTAAGTTTTAAAGTTTCAAATAAATCAAGATAGGGTTGCTGCGCTAAGGCCTGATCATTAAATCGAACAACCGCTTTCATTGGATGTAACGCATTGCAAAAAAATAAACTTTGGATATGGCCAATCTCATTCATATCGATACACCGCTGCTCACATTCAATCTGATATTGCTGCATTCTCGACAAGATTTTGGCTCTCATCACACCGTGGACGCCATTATAGCGAAGTTCGGGCGTAATCCACCGATCATTTATACGAATAAAACAATTACTGCTCACCCCTTCAACAATATAACCTTGTACATCACTGACGAGGGCTTCTAACCAACCACGCTGATCAGCCTCTTGCTTGAGCAAGACCTGTTCTAATCTGTTCAGCGTTTTTAAACCCACCAAATGAGGCATATTCAAACCCAACGCATGATTTAAAATGCCACTTTCAATCCACTCAGGCTGAAAAGCCTGTGTTACTCTTGGGTAATACCAGACATAAACATCAGCCGCATGTAATGGCAGACTATAGCCACGATCGCCTTCACCACGGCTAATCACGACTTTTAATGTGCCATTGAGATTTGAATATTGCTGCTGTAATTGCACCAGTGACTTTTCTACACAAGATAAATCTGCATCCAGCTGTAAGGACTGACATGCCAATTTTAAACGTGCAAAGTGTAGTTCTTTTAGTTCAAAAATTCCGTGAAAAATACGTGCTGTGGTAAAGCAGCCATCACCATAATGAAAAGCTCGGTCTAATAAAGGGATGGAATCAATTAATTGTCCATTTTTATAACACTGCATAATCTAGATACCTTTCCACTTTATAAGTCAGCACCACCAAAACCAATAAGCCATTGATTTTAAATAAGTATAACAATTAAAACCTAAAATTAAAAATCGCTTATATATCAATAATTCAGCAAAGCTTATCTGTTTTATCTATTTCTATTTTTTTCATAACAAATTCGATTTTAATTATTTTTTTTGCAAAAAAACTGGCGTTATGCTGCGTACATATTCCAAACAGTGATTTAGATTTTAAGGGGTTTTCCATGCGTTTTTCTCAAGTTAAAGTTGGCGTAATTGCCGCATTACTCTCAGTTTCTTCATTCGCGGCACAAGAATTCTTAAACGTTTCTTATGACCCAACGCGTGAACTGTATACAGATTTCAATAAACAATTCGGTACGTTCTGGAAACAACGTACAGGTCAGGACATCGACTTTAAACAATCACACGGCGGTTCAGGTAAACAAGCCCGTGCCGTGATTGATGGCTTAAATGCAGATGTAGTCACACTTGCACTTGCAGCAGATATCGATGAAATTGCAGAAAATGCAAAACTCCTTCCAGCAGACTGGCAAAAGAAATTACCGAACAACTCTACGCCATATACCTCAACAATTGTATTCCTAGTTCGTAAAGGCAACCCAAAACAAATCAAAGATTGGGGTGATCTCGTTAAGCCAGGTGTAGAAATCATTACACCAAATCCTAAAACATCGGGTGGTGCACGTTGGAACTACTTAGGTGCTTGGGCTTGGGCAAAACATCAAAAAGGTGGTAACGACGCTAAAGCTCAAGAGTTTGTTCGTCAAATTTATAAACAAACCAAAGTACTTGATTCAGGTGCACGTGGTGCAACCACAACATTTGCTGAACGCGGTATTGGTGACGTATTACTGGCTTGGGAAAATGAAGCTTATCTTGCGGTACGTGAGCAACCAGGCAAATTCGAAATTGTCACACCTTCTCTTTCGATTCTTGCAGAACCGCCAGTTGCTGTAGTTGAAAAGAATGCTGAGAAAAAAGGTAATCTACAAATCGCTCGTGGTTATTTGAATTACTTGTATTCACCAGCAGGTCAAGAGATTGCTGCACGAAACTTCTACCGTCCACGTAATGCGGCAGTGTTAAAGAAATACAGCAATGTATTTAAACCACTTAAATTAGTGACGATTGATCAAGAATTTGGTGGCTGGACCAAAGTACAAAAAACTCACTTTGATAATGGTGGTGTGTTTGACCAGATCGTCAAGCTCAACAGCACAACGAAATAATTTACTCAACGGGTAAATAGGGAGAGCGGACATGATTCATACCGTAATTGTTCCAGGTGTAGGTGGTAGCGAAGCACAGCATTGGCAGTCTTGGTTACAACAGCAGCTCGTGTCTAGCTCTCGCGTTCAACAGAAACACTGGGATCGTCCTGTGTTAAGCGAATGGGTCGCTCAATTTGTTAAAACTGTTATTGCAGCTCCAGCGCCTGTTCAAATCGTTGCACATAGCTTTGGCTGCTTAACCAGTGTTGCTGCACTTGCTGAACACCCAGAACTCAGAGCAAAAGTTAAAAATCTGATTTTAGTTGCACCCGCGAACCCGGCACGTTTTGGTGAAGCAGGCTTCGCTCGTCATAGCTTGACTGACTATAAACAGTATTTTCAGCAACTGAAAATTGACGTGCCGACCACGTTATTGATCAGTGAAAATGACCCTTGGTTAGGTTATGTCGATGCACTACAACTTGCTCAAGCATGGAAGTTAACACCAATCAATTTAGGTCCAGTGGGTCATATCAATGTTGCTTCTGGATTTGGTCCTTTCCCCGAGATCCTGAACTATCTGCTGCCTGAAAAAAAGACGCAGTTGGTTGCCCGAATGAGTCAGGCAAATTTTAATTTGAAATTTGCCTAACCCCAGCTTTCCGTAATTTTAGTATTCGCATTATTTATTTGCTTGTTTTAGCAAACATTTCTCTTTGAGGAAATATCATGTCGCAGCGTTCCCGAGTGCTGCCTGGGTTTGGTCTCTCATTAGGCTTCACCCTCGCTTACGTGTCTTTGATTGTGCTTATTCCTTTATCTGCTGTATTTATCAAATCTTTAGGGATTGGGTGGGATGGCTTATGGGAAATCTTAACTTCAGAACGAATTTTAAAGTCCTTACAACTGAGCTTTAGCGCTGCATTGATTGCCGCTTTGGTGAATGTAGTCTTTGGCTTATTGCTCGCATGGTGCTTGGTTCGTTACAACTTCCCAGGTAAACGCATTGTCGATGCTTTGGTGGACTTACCGTTTGCCCTACCGACTGCTGTTGCGGGTATTGCCTTAACCTCTTTATATGCCCCAACAGGCTGGATTGGACAATATCTTTCCCCTCTTGGGATTGAAGTGGCTTATACTCCGATTGGGATCACACTTGCTTTAATCTTTATTGGTCTACCCTTCGTAGTTCGTACCGTACAACCTGTACTCAGTGATATTGAAACCGAATTGGAAGAAGCCGCTTCAGCACTAGGAGCGAATCGTTGGCAAACCATTACCAAAATCATTTTGCCGATTTTATTCCCTGCTTTGCTAACAGGTTTTGCCTTAGCTTTTGCGCGTGGCGTTGGCGAGTATGGCTCTGTTATCTTCATTGCAGGCAACCAACCTTATAAAACAGAAATTGCACCATTGATGATCATTTCTCGCTTAGAGGAATACGATTACGCAGGTGCAACGACCATCGCTGTGGTTATGCTCATCCTCTCTTTCGGCATCTTATTTTTAATTAACTTGGTGCAAGCATGGGCTAGCCGTCGTACAGGGAGAGTTGCACAATGAGCTTAAATACCAATAGCAACGCTTTAGCAATCAAATTACAAGCCAGAGATGCAACCCGAGAACCAACTTGGGTCCGTTATACCCTAATTGGTGTTGCTCTGATCTTTTTCCTGAGCTGCTTAATCCTACCGCTGATTTTGGTTTTTGTTGAAGCATTTAAACAAGGTCTGACCGTTTATATCAATGCTTTAACCGATTCTGATACTTTATCGGCGGTCAAACTGACCTTACTCACTGCCGCGATTGCAGTACCCATTAATGTGGTGTTTGGTGTTGCAGCAGCATGGGCGGTTGCAAAATTCCAGTTCCGAGGGAAAGCCATCTTAACCACCATTATTGATATGCCTTTCTCGGTATCGCCAGTCATTGCCGGTTTAATGTTGGTTCTGATTTTTGGTACGCAAGGTTGGATGGGCAGTTGGTTAATGGACCATGACATCAAAATCTTGTATGCCGTACCTGCGATTGTATTAGCCACCATTTTCATTACTGTTCCATTCGTTGCTCGTGAGTTAATTCCTTTAATGGAAGCACAAGGGACTGAGGAAGAAGAAGCTGCGATTGTACTCGGTGCTTCAGGCTGGCAAACCTTCTGGAGAGTGACGTTACCGAATATCAAATGGGGTCTGATTTATGGCGTGATTCTGTGTAATGCCCGTGCAATGGGTGAATTCGGTGCGGTATCCGTGGTTTCAGGTCATATTCGTGGTCAAACCAATACCTTACCGTTACACGTCGAGATTCTTTATAACGAATATACCTTTAGTGCTGCATTTGCTGTGTCATCGTTACTGGCATTTTTAGCGATCATCACTTTGATTTTGAAAACATGGCTAGAAATACGTCAAGAGCAAGCAAATAAACATCAGCCGAATCACTAAGGAATAAACACATGAGTATTCAAGTTAAAAATATTGAAAAACACTTTGGTGCATTCCATGCGCTGAAAAATATCTCTTTGGACTTTCCTGAAGGTGAATTGGTTGCCCTACTTGGTCCTTCAGGCTGCGGAAAAACAACCTTATTACGCATCATTGCAGGCTTAGAATCTGCAGATGGCGGTCAGGTTTTACTTGAAGGTGAAGATGCAACGGATATTCATGTACGTGAGCGTCAGGTTGGTTTCGTATTTCAACACTATGCCCTGTTCCGCCACATGACTGTTTTTGACAATATTGCCTTTGGTTTACGCGTTCGCCCTCGTGCAACACGCCCTTCAGAAGCTGAAATCAAAAAACGTGTGACGCGCTTACTTGATCTGGTGCAACTTGGTTTCTTGGCAGATCGTTACCCTGCTCAGCTTTCTGGTGGTCAACGCCAACGTATTGCTTTAGCCCGTGCACTCGCAGTTGAACCACGTGTTTTGTTACTTGATGAACCATTTGGTGCACTTGATGCTAAAGTTCGAAAAGAATTACGCCGTTGGTTACGTACCTTACATGACGAGCTGCATATTACTTCGATCTTCGTGACTCACGATCAAGAAGAGGCTTTAGAAGTAGCTGATCAGATCATCGTCATGAACAAAGGTGATGTCGAGCAAATCGGTTCACCACGTGAAGTGTATGAAAAACCAGCAACCCCGTTTGTTTTTGATTTCCTTGGTCAAGCAAATCGTTTTGAAGGTGAGCATACTGACGGTATTATTCGTATCGGTGATGACCGTATTCAGCTACCGACTCTACTAGATGCGCCACAAGGGAAAGTCATTGCATTTGCACGACCAAATGAATTACATATTCATACCCAACCTCAAGCCAATACCATTGAGGCAACGTTCTTACGTGAAGTGTGGATTGCAGGTAGAGTTGTGGCGGAATTACAAGATCGTAGTGGACGTACTATCGAAATTTTATTAAGTGTAGAAGAAGCGAACTTACATCAATTCAAACCAAATCAAACCGTTTGGATCAGTGCAGCTCAACTTCATTTATTCGCAGATCAAACAACGCAAGTTGCTTAAAATAATATTGATGGGGTAAAAACACGCCCCATCCTCTTATGAGGAAAAACTTTTATGAACTTCCAACAACTCAGAATTATTCGAGAAACTGTTCGCCAAAACTTTAATTTAACTGAAGCATCTGCGGCACTTTATACCTCCCAATCTGGTGTCAGTAAACACATTAAAGATTTAGAAGATGAATTAGGTGTACAACTCTTTGTACGTAAAGGTAAACGCTTATTAGGCCTCACCGAACCTGGACAATCCTTATTAAGTATTGTAGAACGCATGTTGGTCGATGCTGACAATATTAAACGTCTAGCCGATGATTTTAATAAAGTGGATGAAGGTACACTGACTATCGCGACTACGCATACTCAGGCTCGTTATGTACTGCCACCGATTGTGAATCAATTTAAAAAATTATTTCCAAAAGTACATTTGGTTTTACAACAGGCTAGCCCTGTTGAGATTGCAGAAATGCTACTCCAAGGTGAAGCAGATATTGGTATTGCAACTGAATCATTAACAACAGAAGATAATTTGGCCAGCGTACCTTATTATGAATGGCACCATAGCATTATTACTCCAAAAGACCATCCTCTAGCGAAACTAGACAAAATCAGCTTGGATGTCTTAGCCGAATATCCGCTGATTACCTATCATGGCGGTTTTACAGGCCGTTCTAAAATTGACAAAGCCTTTGAAGATGCACAATTGCATGCCGACATTGTAATGTCAGCCCTCGATGCCGATGTCATCAAAACCTATGTTGAACTGAATATGGGCGTCGGAATTGTCAACGATGTTGCTTATGATGCAGAGCGTGACTATCGTTTACAGCAAATCAAAACAGATATATTTGGTGTTAATACAACATGGATTGCGGTACGCAAAGGGCATCTGCTCCGTGGTTATGGTTATGAATTTATCTCACTCTGCTCACCAGAAACAGATATTAAAGCACTGAAAAAAGTAGCTTATCCAGAAGAATAAATTATCCAAAAAACAAAAGGCTCATATAAGCCTTTTGTTCTACTTATTAAAGCACATAAAAAAACGAGCATTGAGCTCGTTTTTTTATGCTGAATGCATGGATTAGAACTTGAAGCTCACACCCACTTTCGCAACTGGCATCCACTCATATTTACTTTTGTTTTCAATATTACGTTGTTCTTTATCAACAGCGCTTTCTAAAGTATTACCATTACTACCGATGATTTGATCATCGCCAGAAGTTTTTAAGTTAACGGTTGGGTTACCTGTATAATAAGCACCAACTTCACCAAATAAACCGATATTTTTATACACAGGGGCATTTAAACCAAAACCTACGTATGGTGCGATATCATTATCATAATTCATCGTACCATCAATTTGTGCACTCTGACTATTGGTTGTTGTAAAGCGCTCACCATTAACCCGAACCAAACTGTTGCCACCAACACGTTTTTTCAAATCATAGGTATTGTCAAGATAACCAACACCTGCTGCTACATAAAGAGCACGAGCAAATGCATTTTGGTTAGTACCCCATGGGTAAATTTCAGCATTTAAATATGCTGTTTTATTATCCATGTCCATATCATATTTCGTGCCATCAACTTTTAAACTGTCTGACCAAGAAATATCCCCACCATTGTAACCAAGGCTTAAGCTCACGTATGGGTTAACTCGATATGAAATTGCACCACCGTAGCCTGTTGTACCAACTTCAGCACGAACTGAAACTGGATCTAAGTATGAAGGAAATGCATAAACAGATTCCTGCACAACTTGCTCATCCGCTGCAAATGCAGTACCTGCAATCGCTGTTAATGCACCTGCTGCTAACATAACACGCAAAGCTTTCATTGAAGTCTCCTCACAAAACGCTTTTATTTAAATAAATATATAATTGTTGCTTGTGGACTAAGCATAAAAGAATGATCGCTAACTTTTTATACAGAAACTGATTACTTTTTGTTATTTTTTGATACAAATTCGAATGAATTATGTATTTCTAAATTATAGATAAAAAACAATGGACTCCATTTTTATTACAGTTTTGTTGCACAAATTTAAAACAATATATTGTAACTACTTTTTTCAAAGATTCTGAGGGTCTGCTGCCAATTTATCTATGGTTGCGACAATGGAGATTTTTCAGGCGATACAAGGCATGGCTTGTGAAGTTTAGGCTTTCTAAATGAACAAGACATAACGATGTAGCGACAAAAAACTCCTTGTCCCAAAGGGTTATAGCTAAAATTTCCTCATACTTCGTTATGATACTTGGCAAGGGAATAGCCATTCCCTGCGTTTCATGCCTCGTCTGATAAAATTTTAGCTTATAACGCAACCTATTTATAAAATGGCAACAGACCCTACAAAATTAGTGTAAAATCTTCAAAATTTTTTTGGAAGAACGAAGATCATGTCTCAGCTTTCTACAATCATTGAGCAAGCATTTGAAGACCGTGCCAACTATAGCGCAACGGACTGCCCAACAGAAATTCGTCAAGCTGTAGAAGAAGCATTGACTGCTTTAGACAACGGCTCACTTCGTGTAGCGGAAAAAATCGATGGTGAATGGGTTGTTCACCAATGGTTAAAAAAAGCAGTTTTACTTTCATTCAAACTCAATGACAACAAGCCAATTGAAGCTTGTGATCTTCGTTTCTATGACAAAGTAGATACTAAATACGCAGGTTGGACTGAAGAACAGTTCAAAGCTGCGGGTGTACGTGTTGTACCGCCTGCTGTAGCTCGTCGTGGTAGTTTCCAAGCGAAAAATGTGATTTTGATGCCTTCATATGTCAACATCGGTGCTTATGTAGATGAAGGTACCATGGTTGATACATGGGCTACTGTAGGTTCATGTGCGCAAATCGGTAAAAATGTTCACTTATCTGGTGGCGTTGGTATCGGTGGTGTTTTAGAGCCATTACAAGCAAACCCAACCATTATTGAAGATAACTGCTTCATCGGTGCACGTTCTGAAATCGTTGAAGGCGTGATTGTTGAAGAAGGTTCTGTAATCTCAATGGGTGTTTTCATTGGTCAATCAACCAAGATCTTCGATCGTGAGACTGGTGAAGTTCATTATGGCCGTGTACCAGCAGGTTCTGTGGTTGTTGCGGGTAGCCTTCCATCTAAATGCGGTACTTACAGCCTTTACGCTGCGATCATCGTGAAAAAAGTTGATGCGAAAACACGTGCAAAAACTAGCCTAAACGATTTATTGCGTGCAGACTAATTTCTAATATTTATTGCGGAACTTGGTCGTTCCCCGTCTCTACGATCAGTCATGGTCGTAGAGATTTTGTTTTTTATGTACATGCTGCTTGTGTAGCAACTGTTTTGTGGTAACTGTTTATGGCTTCCTTACGTTCTTCTGCAATTCCTGTCTCAGATCCTGCGGCAGGTTTACGCATCACAGAGATTTTTTACTCTTTGCAAGGCGAAGCGAATACCTTTGGTCTACCGACCGTTTTTATTCGTTTAACAGGTTGCCCTTTACGTTGTAGTTATTGCGATACGACCTACTCTTTTGAAGGTGGCGAACGTTTATCGCTTGAACAGATTATCGAAACTGCAAGCCAACATAAAACACCTTATATTTGCGTCACAGGCGGCGAGCCACTTGCTCAGCCAAATTGCCTGATTTTATTACAGCGCCTATGTGACCTCGGTTTTGAAGTATCTCTAGAAACCAGTGGTGCCTTAGATGTGTCTAAAGTTGATCCACGTGTTTCTAAAGTATTAGATTTAAAAACACCGACTTCTAAAGAAGATCATCGGAACCTATACAGCAATCTTGACTATTTAACGCCACATGATCAGATTAAATTTGTGATTTGTAATCGTGGGGACTATGAGTGGTCGAAACAACAACTTGAACAATTCCAGTTGCAAGATAAAGTGAGTACAGTATGGTTCTCGCCTGCTTTTGCAGTTGAAAAAGGTGCTGTTGCCCTGCCTGCTTTGGCGCGTGACTTAGCTCAATGGATTTTAGAAGACCATCTCCCTGTTCGCTTCCAATTACAGTTGCATAAGCTGTTATGGAATGATGAATCTGGTCGTTAAAATGCTTACCATCTCCGTTCTGCAAAATAGATCGGCTTTTATCAAATTTATTTTTAGGTTGAATCATGGAAAATAATATGCGTTCTCGTGCCATCGTATTATTGTCTGGCGGCTTAGACTCAACAACGTGTCTTGCTTGGGCACAGGCAAATTATGAATGTATCGCCTTAAGCTTTATGTATGGTCAACGTTCAACGACTGAACTTGATGCAGCCAAAGCACTTGCACAACGTGCAGGTGTAGAACACCGTGTCATTAATATTGATTTGGGCAATTTGGGTGGTTCTGCACTTACAGATCATAACATTGAAGTCCCAGAACAATTACAAGAAGGCATTCCTGTAACTTATGTTCCAGCACGTAACACTATTTTCTTATCTTATGCACTTGCTGCAGCCGAAGTTTTTGACGCAGCTGCCATCGTGATTGGGATTAATGCTGTTGATTATTCAGGATATCCTGACTGTCGCCCTGAATTTATTGACGCTTTTGCCAATCTTGCCCGTCTGGCAACAAAAGCTGGTGTTGAAGGAAAACCCCTTAAAATTGAAACACCTTTGTTACATTTATCTAAAGCGAATATTATACGCTTAGGCATCGAACATGGCGTAGACTATAGTCAAACGGTATCCTGCTATCAGGCAGATGCTCAAGGACGTGCATGTGGCAAATGCGACAGCTGTCGTTTACGTCAACAAGGTTTTATCGAAGCAGGTATTGCG
Source organism: Acinetobacter sp. TUM15071 (assembly GCF_008980925.1). Taxonomy (NCBI): domain Bacteria; kingdom Pseudomonadati; phylum Pseudomonadota; class Gammaproteobacteria; order Moraxellales; family Moraxellaceae; genus Acinetobacter; species Acinetobacter sp. TUM15071. The sequence continues at coordinate 60,434 of NZ_BKGB01000001.1, forward strand.
GATCCAACGCGTTACGCTGAATAACCGATATAGGGTAAAAAATTAGGTACATTATATGAAGTTTTCTAAATCAAATCTTATTCTTTCTACAATGATGTCAGCTGCTGCATTATTTGCAACAGCAACTCACGCAGCTGATAATCCATTACAAACTGCGTATAAAAGTACCAATGTAAAAGCAGCGTTGGTCAATGTATGTAAAGACCAAACTGCGAAAGGCGGCAAATTAACAGCGGCAGAAGTAAGCAAGTTCTGTGGTTGCCAAATTGATGCACAAGGTAAAGTAACTGAAGCACAAAAATGGGAAATCCAAAGTGCAATCAACGCGAAGAAAAGCCCAAGTTCTTTAGGTTTTGTACAACAGCAAAATAAAGACTTACAAGCTTGCCTAGGTGCACCGCTTGTAACTAAGCTTGAAAAGCTAACTGAAGAAGCAATGAAAGCTGCTCAACAACAACAGCAACAAGCACCGAAAAAATAAGCTTGTCTTGCTCAGAACAAAGCCTGCATTTATGCAGGCTTTTTCTATAGGGTTTGTTAAAATCTCTTTTATCATGAATTAGTTGAATAACACCATGCAAGACCAATGGAAAACCAATGCGGATCAAAGGCAGTCAATCGTCTCTTTTAGTGGGGGTAAAGATAGTTCCCTCGCCTTATACCATGCCATGCAAACAGGTACAGTGATCGGACTGATTGTGATGCTGGAAGAGCAAGGACAACGCTCGCGGTCACATGCAATGCCACTGGATATTATCCGTGCGCAAGCAGATGCAATTGGTTTACCTGTGTATATGACGTCATCAAGTTGGGCTGATTATGAGACAAAGTTTATCGCGCTACTCAATCAAGCCAAACAAAACGGTGCTGAAGTACTGGTAACAGGTGATTTGGATATGCCTCAACATGGCTGTTGGCATGATCAGGTGACTCAGCAAGTAGGACTAAAATTGGGCATGCCGCTGTGGTTACGCCCACATAAAGAAGTGGTTGAAGAGTTTATCAATTTAGGATTTAAAAGTGTCATAGTGACAGTCAACCTGAAACTGGGTATGCAAGTCGAAGATCTGGGCAAAATCCTCACTCTGGACTACATCCAAGAATTAGAAAGCCGTGGCATTGACTCATGTGGTGAAGGTGGTGAATTCCACACCACCGTGATTGATGGACCAATTTTTAACAAAGCTATTCCTGTACGTCGTGGCGATATTGTTTATCATGAGGAATATGCTTTTTTACCCCTTGAGCTTGAACAAAATTAATTTTATCGAAGGATAAACAATGTCTGAGAATATTCAATTACCGAATCACACTTTCCCCACCACACAAGGTGAAATCAATTTGGCTGAGACTAGCAGTGAATGGTTGGTACTCTATTTCTATCCTAAAGACTCAACCCCTGGTTGTACCACTCAAGCAGTGGGCTTTTCTTGCTTAAAAGACCAATTTGATGCGTTAAACTGTCAAATTATTGGCGTATCACGCGACTCGGTCAAAGCACATCAGAACTTTACCGAAAAACAAGCGCTCAGGATTGACTTAATCAGTGATAAAGAAGAAGTGTTATGCAAACATTTCGATGTGATCAAAGAAAAAAATATGTATGGCAAACAAGTGATGGGCATTGAACGCTCAACCTTTATTTTCCATAACAAACAGTTAGTGAAAAGCTACCGTAAAGTCAAAGCGGCTGGACATGCAGAACAAGTCTTAGAAGACCTCAAAGCATTACAAACTGCTTAATCACATGTAATAACAAAAAAGCGGGTTCTAAACTCGCTTTTTTTATTCAAGCAAATTGCTGTCAGCTTCGCGCTTGGCGTATGATAAACAGATTAAAAGAATAAGCTAAAGACTTCAAAAATGAATTATCTCAATGTGTTCTTATCATTACCCTTACTTATGTTTGTATCTGCATGTAACTCGAATGCACCTACGACTTCTCAAAACTCTGCTCCCATAGTCGCACAAATTCAAAAATCAGCGACCGAAATACGCTGCCAAGACCTACAAAACCCTGCTTATCAACAAGTGCTTCTTGATGCAATTAATGAAATTCGGCAACATCCACGTCAATGTGGTGGACAGTATTTTCCCGCAGTTGCACCACTTCGATGGAACAATCACTTATATCAAAGTGCCTTGGCGCATGCCGAAGATATGGCGCAGTACAGTGTGCTTGGACATGTGAGTAGCACAGGTCAAGATTTTAGAACCCGCCTAAAACAAACATCATTTAAAGGGCGAGGCGGTGGTGAAAACGTAGCACGTGGACAAAAAAATTTAAATGATGTGATGGCCACATGGCTTGCCAGTCCAGTGCATTGTCATAATTTAATGCATCCAAAATTTACAGATTATGCGCTAGCCTGTACAGTCGATGCCTCAACCAAGCAAAAAAGTTATTGGACTCAACAATTTGGTGTTCGATAAAAAGGAATAAGCATGCAATCTGGCTCTATTACCCCGATTTTCCGTATTTTTGATATTGCACTTGCGCAAGCATTTTATCTTGAGTATTTGGGCTTCCAATTGGACTGGCAACATACATTTGGGGATAACTTCCCGCTTTATCTACAGATTTCCAAAGAGGATTGCATCATTCATTTAACTGAGCATTTCGGTGATGCTAGCCCGCATAGTGCGATTCGTATTTATTGGGAGAATCTCAGTTTGCTTCATGCAGAATTGGATGCAAAAGATTATAAATTTGCCAAACCTCAAATTGAGAAGACCGATTGGGAAACATTGGAGCTGAGTATCACCGACCCATTTTCAAATCGAATCATTTTTTGGGAAGATGCTTAATCTTCCCTTTGTATTAAGACTCATCGATATTGGAGCGATCATTGTGCTTAAATTTTTGCTGTAATTGTTGATATATCGCTGATTTTTGAAACTCACTCAGAAACTGGATTGTCCCTTGTGGGAAAAATTCAGTTTGAATCTCTCCACGATAATAAGCTTCACGCATTGGTGTTGCTGAAATTGAATCTTTCAAACTATCCAGTTCCACCATCTGCCACTCAGGAAATAAACGTAAATAATACGAAGATTCATCCTTAAAGTGACCAATTAACCCGACTTTTGCATTGGGCTGAATGACCGCATTGACCAAATCTTTAACCTGCTTAACCCATTTTTCATCGTTATAGACATCAACGACATGCACAAAATAAATCCGCTTTTGATCTTCGTCAGAAAAGTTCGACAAAATCATTTGCTCACGTTCAGATGCTAAAAAGGGATTTTTGATATTCCGTTCAGATTGAGCCGAGCCCAAAGCCAAGATCACGTTCTGACTTTGTTGTAATGCAATTTCAATGGTTTGCATATGCGCCAAATGAAAAGGCTGAAAGCGTCCAATAAAAACAAGATAGTCAAATGTGTACATAGGCGTAATTTCACTTTTTGTGAACTCATCAGTTGTGTCATTCAGATAAATATGCGACATAATGAGGGCACTTAAAAATCAATCTGGATTAAAGCAAGGATAGTACGATGACACTTAGCTGTATTCAACAACCTCATCAACATTTGCAAGCAAATTTAGAAGATGGCGTACTCACCTTAGCCATTAACCGTTCAGAAGCAAAAAATGCACTCTATGGCGAACTTTATCTTTGGATCGCAAAAGCTTTGGATGAAGCAGATGCGGATAAAGACGTTCGTGTGGTGATCTTCCGTGGTGCAGAACAAGACTTTACTGCGGGTAATGACATGAAAGACTTTATGGGCTTTATCCAAAAGCCACATGAAGGCAAAGCTGGCGATCAACCTCCATTTGTATTGTTAAAAGCTGCTGCACGGTTATCTAAACCATTGATCATTGCGGTCAAAGGTGTAGCAATTGGTATTGGTGTAACGCTGCTATTACATGCTGACCTCGTTTTCGCAGACAACACTGCCCTGTTCCAAATCCCATTTGTCAGCCTTGGCTTGTCTCCAGAAGGTGCTGCAAGTCGTTTATTAGTCAAACAAGCAGGCTACCAGAAAGCAGCTGAGTTATTATTCACAGCGAAAAAATTTGATGCAGCAACTGCGGTAAAAGCCAACCTGGTCAATGATGTGGTTGAAGATGTCTATGCAACTGCACAACAAACGGCTCAACATTTAGCTGCATTACCATTGGCGTCGATCAAACAAAGTAAGGCACTGATGAAACAAGACTTAGCTGAAATCATCGCTTGTGTAGATGATGAAGCAGAAATCTTTATGCAACGTGTACGTTCTCCTGAAATGATGGAAGCTGTACAAGCCTTTATGCAAAAGCGTAAACCTGATTTTTCTCAGTTTAATTAATGCGACAGTCGTTGATTAAACCAAGCCACTGAGTTACTAAACTTAGTGGCTTTTTTTATTTTCGTCATTCATCTAGATATTCAACATCGGACAGACTAAGCTCAAGTTAGATTAAAATTAGATTACAAAGAATTTATGAAAGTTGTGATTGCCCCAGATTCATTTAAGGACAGCCTGTCTGCACACGGTATTGCTCAGGCGATTGCTTTAGGTTGGCAACAAGTCTTTCCTAATGCAGAAATCATTCAATGCCCTATGGCGGATGGCGGTGAAGGCTCTATTGAAGCCGTCTTAGAGGTATGTTCTGGGCAATGGCGTCAGCAAATAGTACAAGGCCCTCTTGGTGAAGCTGTACTGGCAAAATGGGGCTGGTTAGATGCTAAAAAGATCGCCATCATTGAAATGGCACAAGCCAGTGGTATTCAACTGCTTCAACCATCACAACGCGATGCATGTCATAGCAGTACCTATGGCACTGGACAACTGATTCTCGCAGCACTAGATGCAGGTGCTAAGCAAATCATTCTAACGATTGGCGGGAGCGCAACCAATGATGCAGGTTCAGGTTTACTCAATGCATTAGGTGCTAAATTTCTAGATGCAGATCATCAAGTCTTGCCTGCAGGTGGTCTTGCCCTGCAAAACTTAGTACAGATCGATCTGGAAAATTTTGATTCACGAATTCAACAGACTAAATTTTTATTGGCTGCCGATGTGACCAATCCTTTATGTGGACCAAATGGTGCTTCTCATATTTTTGGGCCACAAAAAGGCGCTTCACCTCAACAAGTGTTGGCGTTAGATCAAGCCCTGTCCCATTTTGCCGACGTTACTGCTCAATACTTTGGCTTTGATCAACGCAATGAGACTGGTGCAGGAGCAGCAGGTGGACTCGGTTTTGCTGCGAAAATATTCTTAAAGGCTGAGTTTCGATCTGGAGTCGAAGTCATTGCTGAACTAAATCAACTTACTGCCAAAATCCAAGGCGCGGATTGGGTAATTACAGGCGAAGGAAAATTTGATGAGCAGACTTTAAATGGTAAAACACCTTTTGGCGTTGCTAAAATTGCACAAGCAGCCAGTGTACCCGTCATTGTGATAGCAGGAACGCTTGGACAAAACTATCAAGCTTTATATGAGCACGGTATTACGGCTGTCTTTTCTTTAACTTCAGGCCCGACCAGCCTCGAAGAAGCCTGTCAAAATGCGGCAGATCTAATTCGTGCACGGACAACAGATATCGCTCGGTTGATTCAAAGCAGTATGCTTAGAAAAGAATAAAGTTTATTGAATATCTAAAATCTGGATAAACTCAAAAGCAGGTTCTTCATAAGGATGGCTTGCCTTTAAAGCTTTTGCCACAGCACTGGCCTTTTCCTCAGAGACAATGGTTTCAACTCGCCATTCTTCGAGCTGCTCTAATTCATCTAATTGTCCTAAGAAAGGATTTGCACCTTTTACGGGCTTAAATTGTCCAATGCCTTTGACTTGCCAAGCACAATGTTCGTAATTACCAATACCGCCTGCTCCTGCTTCGAAAATGGCAGATTTTGTAGATTCAAGGTGAGACTCTGGCACGTAATAAATCAGCTTTAACATCTTAAAATGGCTCAAATCGAAATCAATTAGACTTCAATCATAACGTTATAAAAGCTGAACAATCAAAGAGAAATGTTGATGATGAGATAACTCACGACGATAAAAAGCAGTTGGATAAACACAGTTAAGCCAAACCAAAACCAGCCTTTGTCTTTTGAATAGCTTGTTCTCAAATAGTTTTCATTTTTCATCATACTGTTCTCGCATATCTTATTCATTGTTGAAATATGAGCAGCAAGAATTGAGCCAATGAAATAAATTAGTCATCAATACAAAGACAGCTTTTCCACACCCTCTTGTAAGCTATTGTGTCTTACTATGACTAAATAAAATATCAGTATCTGCTAGTGATTTTATAGGTCGTGTTAATGGAAAATGAATGTTCCCCATCATATGATGGCTTTCTATTGATAGTGAATCTATATAATTACGTTGTTCTATCCACAATGTGTGTGGAACGCAATATCCCTCACTATATCGCATGAAACTCCTACCATATGAATCAATAAACTTCACTCTAACTTGAAAATAATCACCAAATAAAGTTTCTGGCAATATTTTATGATCTTTATCAAATGCAATTTTTATTGTTGCCTCAGCTAAATCCCCTCTCTTTTTCTTATGAATAGCTAAATACTTATCGAGATAGTCCGAAAATTTGAGATTAACTTGCTTCAAGAACTCATCACGTCCAAAGCAGTCCTGATCTATAAGATTAAATGTTAAGAAGGATTTATCTAAAGACTGGCAATAGGTGTATAAAACACCTATACCCCAAAAATCCTCATAATCATGATAACGATTAACAAATTTATCTAACAAGATTGTTGCTGTATCGAGAAGTCTTCTTTTCAATTTCCTAACACCACTAGCCTAGAGCAGAGTATAGACTCACACCATTATTAATTTACTTAATGACTTATATCCTTAGAAATTTTTAAATGTCTTTTCTCATATTGTGTCATTACAAAAGCCAAACCACATAAAATCACAAAGCCACTGGTCATCGGAATCAAAGTACCGTTATATAACTGCCCAATAATTGAAGCTAAAATCAAAGACAATACTGAAGACGATGCACCAATAATCGCTGAAGCCATACCTGCTACATGTCCCATCGGTTCCATGGCAATCGCATTCAGATTGCCAAATAGTGTTCCAAATAATAAAAACAGAATGCAGGCATACAACATAAACATCCAGAACGAAACTGGCACACCCATAAGCTGGATGATTAGGAACAGCAATGAGATTAGACTTAAACCAAGAAAACCATAAATACAGATGGGACGCATACCAAACTTCATGACAATTCTAGAGTTAGTAAAGGAAGCAATCCCCATCACACCTGCTAATAAAGCAAAGTAAGCACTAAATTCCTGCCCTGTTTTACCAAATTGCTGCATAAAGATTTGCTGTGATGTTCCAAGGTATCCGATAAAACCGCCAAAACAAAAACCTGCACATAATAAATAACTCATGGTAGTTTTATTGCTCACCACTTCTTTAAAACCATCCTTAAATGCTTGCACGCGCATTGGCAAACGGTTTTCTGGAATTAGCGTCTCTTCTAGTCGTAAAGCGACCCAAGCGCCAACAGCGATGGCATAGACCATATACAATACAAAAATATCGCGCCAGCCAAAGAAATGGATGATCAACTGTCCCAAACTGGGTGCAATCGCAGGTGCGACCATAAACACCATCATGATCAAAGACATGATACGTGCCATTTGGGCACCACTATATTTATCCCGAACGATGGAAATCGAGGCCACATAAGGCCCTGAAACACCGACACCCTGAATAAAACGACCCAGCAAAAACCATTCAAAACTTTGGGTCGAATAACACAATAAACTACCTAAAAAATAGATCACGATGCCTGTAAATAAAATCCGTTTTCGTCCAATCGCATCGGACAATGGTCCTGCAATCAGTTGTCCAATGGTCATGCCTGAAAAAATACTGATAATGACCCATTGCGCCTGATTACTATTTTGCAAAGTAAAAACACGACCAATTTCACCGAGTGCGGGTAAAACAGCATCAATTGAGAATGAGACGATGGACATCAGTAATGCCATCAGCAGTGCAAATTCGCGGAAATGGATTTTTGATTTCATTTTTCTTGTCCATTGATGATTATTTTATACGGAATGAAATAAGCCACCTGACGGTGGCTTATTTCATGACTTTAATTAACCAATAAATTTACGTGCGTTACGGAACATACGTAACCAAGCACCATCTTCTGCCCAATCTTCAGGCTTCCAAGAATGCTGTAAAGCACGGAAGTTACGTTCTGGATGCGGCATCATCACGGTTGCACGACCATCTTTAGAGGTTAAACCTGTAATCGCCTCAGGTGAACCATTCGGGTTCAATGGATAGTGTTGAGTTGGATTACCCAAACTATCCACATAGCGTAAGATCACTTGGTTCTCAGCATTTAAAGCAGCAATTTGCTGTTCAGTTGCAACCAAACGACCCTCACCATGCGCAACCGCGATTGGTAAAATCGAACCTTGCATATCTTCAAGCAAGACTGAAACTGATTTTTCTACACGAACGTTCACGGCACGCGCTTCAAATACTTCTGATGTATTGCGGTGGAAACGGCCCCAATGCTCTGCACCTGGAATCAGTGGTGCAAGTTGAGACATCATTTGACAGCCATTACATACGCCTAAGCTGAATGTATTTTGACGATGGAAGAACTGTTCAAACTGATCACGCAATTTTGCATTGAACAATACTGATTTCGCCCAACCGCCACCAGCACCCATCACGTCACCGTATGAGAAACCACCACAAGCCACTAAACCTTCGAAGTCGCTCAAGCTGACACGACCTGCAAGTAAGTCACTCATGTGTACGTCGATGGTGTTGAAACCAACTTTATCAAATGCAGCAGCCATTTCAACATGACCATTAACACCCTGCTCACGCAAGATTGCCATGTTTGGACGACGTGTATTGATAAACGGTGCTTCAACTGGCTCATTTAAATCATAAGTTGCTTGGGCAATTAAACCTTTGTGGTTTTGATCTGCAATTAAAGCAAACTCTTGATCAGCAGTTTCAACGTTGTCACGTAAACGTTGGATCTGATGCGATACCTCAGCCCATGCTTGTTGTAATTCAGCACGTTCTAAAGTCAAACCATTCACAGCCAATTGATCTGTCGTATTAACACGACCCACAACTGCAATTGCATCTTTCAGGCTAGAAGCTGCAACTTCAACTTCTAGCTGTGCCCAATCAGCCGCTGTGATTTGCAGTACAGCGCCAATTTCTTCAGCAAATAAGCTTTCAGTCGTTTGATTTTCTAAAGCAACACCTAAGCGTGAAGCAAATATCATTTCAGCAACAGTCGCCAATAAACCGCCATCACCGATATCATGGTAAGCCTTAATCACACCACGATTGTTCCAGTCTTGAATCAAGGCAAAGAATGCTTTGAAGTCATCAAAACTATCGACATCAGGTGTCACCGAACCAATGGCTTTATACACTTGCGCAAGGATCGAACCGCCAAGGCGGAACTGACCTTTAGATAGGTCAATACGAACCAATACTGAATCAACTAAATTTTTCAATTCAGGCGTTAATGTTTTACGAACATCTAGAACTGGTGCAAATGCTGTGATCACACCTGTCATTGGCGAAGTCACGGCCTTGTCTTCACCATCATTCCACGTCGTACGCATAGAAAGTGAATCTTTACCAACTGGAATTGCGATGCCTAATGCAGGACACATTTCCATACCAATCGCTTTTACACCTTCAAACAAGGCTTGATCTTCACCTTTTTGACCTGCCGCTGCCATCCAGTTTGCTGAAAGTTTGATATCACTAATTTGTTCGATGTTGGCACAAGCAATGTTGGTAATCGCTTCTGCAACCGCTAAACGTGCAGATGCAGCTGGATTTAACAATGCAACAGGTGGACGTTCGCCCATTGCCATTGCTTCACCAGTGAAACCTTGCAAGCTTGTAGTCGTTACTGCTGCATCTGCTACAGGAACCTGCCAGCGACCCACCATCTGATCACGTGCAACCATACCTGTAATCGAACGGTCACCAATGGTGATCAAGAATGATTTAGATGCAACTGTTGGATTTTTCAATACACGGAAAATCGCATCTTTTAAATCAACTTTCGCAACATCAAAGTCGTTACCCGTACGCTCAATCGTTTCATATGAACGTTGCATACGCGGTGTACCGCCTAAGATCACCTGCATTGGAATATCGACAGGCTTGTTCTCAAACAACGGATCTTCAACCGTTAAGTGACGCGCTTCAGTCGCTTCACCCAATACCGCAAACGGACAACGCTCACGTGCACAAATTTCTTCAAACTGTTCTAAAGACTCTGGGCGAATGGCAAGCACATAACGTTCTTGCGCTTCATTTGACCAGATCTCCATCGGGCTCATACCTGGCTCTAATGATGGAATTTTACGCAGGTTAAGCACTGCACCCAACTCATGATCATTCACAAGTTCTGGCATCGCATTGGATACACCACCCGCACCCACATCATGTACAGACACGATAGGGTTAAAATCTTCTAAGCGCCAGCAGGTATCGATGACTTCTTGGCAACGGCGTTCCATTTCTGGGTTTTCACGTTGCACCGAAGCAAAGTCCAAGCTCTCGCCCATCGTACCGCTGTCTACAGAAGACGCTGCGCCACCGCCAAGACCGATCAACATTGCAGGGCCACCCAATACAATGAGCAAGTCACCTGGTTGAATCGCATCTTTCTCTACGTGGTCAGGACGAATGTTGCCGTAACCACCAGCGATCATGATTGGCTTGTGGAAGCCCTTCACTTCACCATTTACATTCTGTTCGAAAGTACGGAAATAACCATTTAATGCAGGACGACCGAATTCGTTATTAAATGCTGCGCCACCCAATGGACCTTCAATCATGATTTGTAATGGCGATGCCATACGTGAAGGTTTACCGTAGTTATCTTCCCAAGGTTGTTCAAAACCAGGAATATTTAAGTTTGAAACAGTAAAGCCTGTTAAACCAGCTTTTGGTTTACCACCACGACCAGTTGCACCTTCATCACGGATTTCACCGCCCGAACCTGTTGCAGCACCTGCAAATGGAGCAATTGCAGTTGGGTGGTTGTGTGTTTCAACCTTCATTAAAATATGAGCAGCTTGGCTCTTATATTTATAAACGAAGTGACCATTTTCATCCGCTTTCGGATAAAAACGCATCGTGTCATAACCCACGATCACAGACGCGTTATCTTTATATGCCGACAACACATCTGTTGGAGATTCTTTATAGGTATTTTTAATCATTTGGAACAATGATAATGGTTGTTTTTCACCATCAATTGTCCATTCAGAACCAAAGATTTTATGACGACAGTGTTCAGAGTTTGCTTGAGCAAACATCATCAATTCGATGTCGTTTGGATTACGGCCAAGCTTAGTAAATGCTTCGGTTAAGTAATCAATTTCTTGCTCAGATAAAGCAAAGCCAAACTCATTGTTGGCTTTGACTAACGCTTCTTTTCCTTGACCCAAGATATCAATTGAGTTCAATGGCTTCGGTGCTGTTTCTGAGAATAGAGCTTTTGCATCATCAATTTGAGCAAAAACACTCTCTGTCATACGGTCGTGTAAAGCCAATTTCACTTCGTTCGAAATCTCTTTCACACCTTTCAGTGTAAATAACAGACCACGCTCTAAACGGTGAATGGGCGTATTACAGTTTTGGAAAATATCGGTTGCTTTAGATGACCATGGCGAGATTGTCCCCACACGCGGTGTCACTAAAATCTGGATTTCATCACTTGCAGCTTGGCGAAGTTCGAAAGATTGACCATCGTTTAAAAGTTGTAATGCCGATTGATGTTGCTGCTCGTTGAGCGCTTGATCAAACAAATAAACCCACTGGCTGTCAAAAGATTGAACAGAACTCATTGACGTTAATCGGTTTAAGAGTTGAGCTTTCTTGAAAGAAGAATGTGCTGATGCACCGGCCACGATAAACATGTTGACTTTGGCTCCACGGGTGGGTCTAACGAACCTACCACAATGTGACTTATGAAAGAGCGCATATTCTACTGTGAAAGGCTCATTTCAGCTAGCTAATCCATCTTAAAAATCAGAGTTTTCTACTGCAAATGGCTTAATTTCTTGTAGCTTTATCCATTTTACTTTATTCGTAACAATTCATTTAAGCTGATACAGCCATCACATTTCATATTTATAGCTCATTACTCTTATTTCTTTTCTGCTATCGAAATCGCAATGTATCCCCGCACAACAGACTTTCCTTCTTCTCTACCTACCATTACTTTATCTTGAAATCTCCCTATTTACCTTATTAAGACAACTTGTGTCGCTCTACCCTAGTGCTTTAATCTTTTTTTTGGCATGATGAACCTGAACTCATAGTGAATAATGATGAATGGAACAAATGCGTTGGGTAGAATTGCTATCTGCAATTCGTTTAGGTAGTAAAAAAAGCAGTACTGAATTGGCTCGAAGCCCATTCCACAAAGATTATGACAGAATTATATTTTCGCAAAGCTTTCGCCAACTGAATAGAAAAACACAGGTTCATCCACTTACACAACATGATGGTATCCATACCCGCCTCACGCACTCGCTAGAAGTGTCTTGTATTGGGCGTTCACTCGGCATGTTGGCCGCAGAAAAAATCAAAGATGAATTACCGATGTGGATCTCCCCAGCAGATGTGGGTGCGATTATCCAAGCAGCCTGTCTGGCACATGATATTGGTAATCCACCTTTTGGTCATGCTGGCGAATATGCGATTCGTGAATGGTTTGATGATGCATCGCATCGTGACTTCTTGACCAGACTTACACCTGAAGAAGCAGCCGATGTACGCCAGTTTGAAGGCAATGCACAAGGACTTCGCCTACTCAGCCGTATTGATTACCATCCCGATGATGGCGGCATGCGTTTAACCTGTGCAACACTCGGTGCTTATTTAAAATATCCATGGTTATCCAAAACCATCGAAGAACAAGGCGATATGCCATCGCATCAACGGGCGAAATTTGGTTGTTATCAATCTGAAAAAGAAATTTTAAAACAGTTAGCAGAGCAACTTGGTCTGATTCAGCTTGGTGACTATCACTATTGCCGCCATCCACTGACCTATTTATTAGAAGCAGCTGATGATATTTGTTATGCGCTCATTGATTTAGAAGATGGCATTATTCTGAACATGTTGAACTATGCCGAAGTTGAGCCAATTTTTCTGAATCTGATTGCAGATTATGGTTATCCAGAAGAATTACATTTACCACATACCACATGGCAGCAAAAAATTGCGGCCTTACGCGGTCGTGTGATGAAACGTTTAGTCGATGAAGTGACCACTGCATTTGCCAAACATCAGTATGAAATTTTAACCGGTCAGCTCAAAGGTAGCCTATTACAATATTGCTCACCTGATATTGAAGCAGGTATTCAAACGGCGAAGAATCTGGCACGTGACCGAATTTTTGAACATCCCCAAAAATCAGGTTTAGAGATTATTGCCCATCAAAGTCTACAAACCATTCTGGATGCATTTATTCCTTTGACCATGCCGCATAAGACATTAAGCTTTAAAGAACAGCGATTAATGTCAATTTTGCAACATTCAGGGGTAAATCTGCAAAACAACCACTATAATAATATTATGCAAGTCTTGGATATTATTAGTAAGTTTTCTGACCACCAAGCCTATAGCTTGGCGCAAGAGCTGCAAGGCAATAAAATTGGATTCTTTTAACAGTTGAAATTAGACCAAGACTTTTTTCAAGCTCAAACTAAATTTTTTAAAATAGTGAAATTTAACTCATGATCGGATGTTTAATTGGCGAAGTGTTTGCCCTAGAAGCCCCAACAGTATTACTCAATGTGAATGGTGTGGGTTATGAAATAGACACACCACTTTCGACATTTTGCCAATTACAAAAAGGACAGAAAGTTACTTTATGGACCCACTTGGTCGTTCGTGAAGATGCTCAACAACTTTATGGCTTTAGCGATGCTCAAGAAAAAACCATTTTCCGTACTTTACTTAAAGTAAATGGTGTAGGTCCTAAAATGGCTTTAGGTATCCTGTCTACCTTAAGTATTGAATTGCTGATTCATACTATTGAACATGATGATATTAATACCCTGATTAAAGTTCCAGGTGTGGGCAAGAAAACAGCTGAACGTTTAATGATTGAATTAAGAGATCGTTTCAAAGCCTTAGCACAATCAACTGGCAGTATAAGCACTACAGCAGTAACGCAAATCCAATTTATGTCAAATTCACCTGTTGCAGAAGCAGAAGCCGCATTACAATCTCTTGGTTATAAACCAGCAGAAGCACAAAAAGCCGTGGCGGCAGTTAAAGCAGACTATACTGAATCTGCTGACATTATTCGTGCTGCGCTTAAATCAATGATGAAGTAATAGATATATGCAAGATCGTCTTATAAGCGGAACAGAAAAACCTGAAGATCAATTTGATCGCGCGATTCGTCCTACCTCATTGGTGGACTATATTGGTCAACCTGTCGTACGCGAGCAAATGGAAATCTTCATTGGTGCAGCGCGTGGCCGTGGTGAAGCACTTGATCATACCTTGATTTTTGGTCCACCAGGTTTAGGTAAAACGACCCTTGCCAATATTATCGCAAGAGAAATGGGCGGTAATTTAAAGTCTACTTCTGGTCCTGTATTGGAACGTGCTGGCGATTTGGCTGCCATGCTGACCAATTTAGAAGAAGGTGATGTTCTATTTATTGACGAAATTCACCGTCTTTCGCCTGTGATTGAAGAAATTCTTTATCCTGCAATGGAAGATTACCAATTAGATATTATGATTGGTGAAGGTCCCGCGGCTCGTTCAATTAAGCTCGATTTGCCACCCTTTACTTTAGTTGCTGCAACAACAAGAGCTGGCTTACTCACCTCTCCTTTACGTGATCGTTTCGGGATTGTGCAGCGCTTAGAGTTTTATTCAGTTGAAGATTTGACTCATATCGTGACACGTTCTGCCAATTTAATGGATGTTCCGATTACCCAAGAAGGTTCGACTGAAATCGCCCGTCGTGCTCGCGGCACACCACGTATCGCCAACCGCTTATTACGTCGTGTACGTGACTATGCGCAAGTCAAAGGTACGGGTGAAGTGACTCAAGATATGGCTCAACGTGCTTTAGACATGCTTAACGTGGATAAAGCAGGTTTAGATACGCTCGATCGTCGTTATCTCAGTATGTTACTGGAACGTTTTGAAGGACGACCAACCGGTGTTGAAGCTTTGGCTGCGGCAATGGCTGAAGACAGCGGAACACTTGAAGATGTAATTGAACCTTATCTAATTCAGCAAGGTTATGTTATGCGCACAGCACGTGGTCGAATTGCAACCAATATGGCGTATTTACAGTTTGGTATGACACCACCTGAATAAATACTTAATAGAATAAATATCGTATTAATGCGATATTTATTCTAAAAACCACTTCAATATTTTAAAAATAAAATATCTGGATATTAAAAATAAAATTTCCTGTTATAATTTTTCATCTTAAAATTAAACCACACATTCAAACCAACCAAAATTTAATATCAAGGGTGAAAGAAATGTCAAACAAATTATTAATTTCTACTATATGCTCTGGGGCACTATTATTAACAGCCTGTGGAGGTGGTGGAGATAATAACGAGTCCAGCTTTAATGGTAAAGAAAAAATAGACTACACCAAAGCAGAGTCAATACAATCAATTTATGAACCAATCATCACGTTATCTCAAGAAGATGACAATATCGTGCTCATTGGTAATGAACTTGCAGAAAGTATTTATTATGGCATCAATGCAGGCAATAACTTTAAATGTTCCGAAGGTTCATATACAAAAAATAGCGATAAAAGCATTACCTTCAATAACTGTAAATTTTTAACTTCCGTAAATGATGAAGACAGTGCATTAAATCGCTTAAGATTTCTTACTATCTCTGGATCAGTAAATAGTAAAGAAATATTATCTACAGATTCGGTACGTTATGAAACCACGTTAAAAAATTTCAAAATTATTCCACCAAGTGATTCCACGATTACATACAATGGTAACCTTGTTAGTAAATACACCCCTACATCCACTCAATATCAAATTAAAGAAATGGCATTGAATGTATTTGATGAAGAAACAAAAAAAACTCAACAGTTGATGATCAATAATTATCAACTTAATGTAAATAATCTTACGCTCACTGCACTAGGAAATGTTCAAGGTAATCCTGAAAATAAATTTTTCTCAGTAAATTTCAGAAGTGATCTCAGATTTGAAAGCAGTAATGATAAATTAGCTTTTCGTCCTAATTTCGCAGAAATTATGATTGAAGATACCAACAATATAAAAAACACGATTAAAATTTCAAATACAAGTAGTTATCAAGCTTTGATTAGTGCATATGCAAATGGCATCACCGTTGTTGGTTTTCCTAAAACGATTGATTGGGATGAGCTTAATTAACTTCAAATAATTGTCTTTTTATGAAGCCCTACATGTTAGGGCTTTTTTATCAGCATCAAGAATATGTTATTTATTACTATTTCCTTAGCCCGTTTGACGCAATATCATTCGTGATTGCTCACAGTACGCAAAACATAGGTAATAGACATGGCAAATCATTTTGAGTTCAAAATTCGCGTTTATATCGAAGATACAGATGCTGGCGGTATCGTTTACCATGCCAATCATATCCGTTTTATGGAGCGTGCTCGGACCGAATGGCTACGTGCAGCAGGTGTAGATCACTACTGGCACCAAAAAGACTACAGCTTCGTGGTACATCAGATTCAGGTTAAATATGTACGTCCAATATTAATGGATGATTTAATTACCGTTACAGCACGTGTTATTTCGTGTAAAGCCGCATCTTTTGTGTTGCAACAAAATATTTATCGTGGTGAAATCTTGCTGGCTTCAGGTGAGGTTGTGTTGGCATGTTTAAACAAAGATCTAATGCCACGTAGACTTCCTGATGAAATTCGTGATCTGATTCAAAAAGAATTAGCACAGGACTAAAATAAACTTTTGGCACCGTAACTTATGGCAACTAACTTAGAATCTTCCCTGCACATTTCTGACCTAATTTTACAAGCAAGTCCTGTTGTACAACTGGTCATGCTGATCTTACTATTTGCTTCAATTTATAGCTGGTACTTGATCGCTAAATTACACATGGGCTTTAAAAAAGCAGAGCAAGATGATGAGCATTTTCAAAAGATGTTTTGGTCTGGTGCCGAATTAAATACGCTTTTTAATAATGCACAACTTAACTCTAAACGTCGTGGCCTTGAAGATATTTTCTACCAAGGCTTAGGTGAGTTTTTTAAACTACAGAAACGTAAAGCAGATACCAACCAAACCATCGAAGGAACTGAACGTATTCTTCGTGTCGGTTTAAGCCGTGACCAAAGTGGTTTAGAAGTTGGCTTAGGTGCGCTTGCTAGTATTGGCTCTGTAGCACCTTATATCGGTTTATTTGGTACAGTTTGGGGCATCATGAATGCCTTTATTGGCCTGGCTGCAGTTGATCAAGTCACATTAGCAACAGTTGCTCCTGGTATTGCAGAAGCTCTGATTGCAACAGCAATTGGTTTATTTGCAGCAATTCCTGCTGTACTTGCATTTAACCACTTTACTGCTAAAGGTGAATCAACTTATTCAGATCGTGCTTTATTTGCAGAAGAAATGGTTGCTCTTTTACAGCGTCAAGCGATTGGAACGACACAGGATGATGCATAATGGCGATTCAACGATCTGGACGTTTTGAGCGGATTAAAAAACCACTGAAAAGCGACATGAACGTCGTTCCCTATATCGACGTTATGTTAGTACTACTGGTTATTTTTATGGTGACTGCACCCATGATTACCAGTGGTATCAAAGTGGATTTACCTCAAGCTAATAATCACCCTATTGAATCTAAAGATATGCCAGCAATGGTTACCATTGGTAAAGATGGTGATATCTTTTTACAGTATCAAGGACACAAAGGCAGTGAACCGCTATCACTTGCACAGCTTGAAACACTTTTAAGTGAAGCTCAAACACAAGCTGAACAAGAAAATAAACAACTGACTGTTCTCGTGAATGGTGATAAATCTCGTCCTTATGGTGAAGTGGTTTCACTGATGGCGAGTCTACAAGAAGCAGGCCTAACTCAAGTTGGTTTACTGACCGAGCCGTTAAAATAAGCTATGAAAAAATTTCAAGAGCCGCCTTTTAAACAAAATGCGATTGCGCTGGGTTTCACACTCGGTGTGCATGCAATCGCAATTGTTGGCTTACTGTTTTTAGGCTTGAGTAAACCACCAGAAGAGCCTAAAAAACTCACCACTATTTTGGTGAAGCCAGAAGATTTACCTCAATCGCTTCAGCAGCCTGAACAGCAAGTCACTGCTGATAAACAAGCACCAGAAGTGGTCAGTCCAAATGTAGATCAGACCTTACCTGAAAATATTCCTGTAGCCCCTCCACCACCAACTGCACAACAACTTGCTGCTGAAAAGCAAAAAGTCGAACAGGCTCAGCAGGCAAAATTAGCTGAACAAAAACGTAAAGCCGATGAAGCTACTCGTGCCAAGCAAGTGGAAGAACAACGTAAACTTGCAGAAGCTCAAGCACAAAAACAACGTGCTGATGCCGAAGCTAAACGTCAAGCTGAGGCAAAGACAGAAGCTGATGCGAAGCGTAGAACTGAACAAAATGCAAAAGCTGAGGCTGAAGCGAAGGCACGCCAAAAAGCTGAACAAGATGCGAAATTAAGACAGCAAAAAGCTGCCGAAAACGCAAAACTTCAAGCACAACAGGATGCTAAACGCAAAGCTGAGGCAGACGCAAAGGCGCGTGTCGAAGCAGATGCAAAACGTAAAGCAGATGCTGATGCGAGAGCAAAAGCTAACGCAGACGCTAAACGTAAAGCGGATGCCGATGCGAAGGCAAAAGCTGAGGCAGACGCTAAACGTAAGGCAAATGCAGATGCCAAAGCAAAAGCTGAGGCAGATGCCAAACGTAAAGCGGATGCTGATGCGAAGGCAAAAGCTGAAGCAGACGCTAAACGTAAGGCAAATGCAGATGCCAAAGCAAAAGCTGATGCGGATGCAAAACGTAAAGCTGACGCAGATGCCAAAGCGAAAGCCGACGCGGATGCGAAACGTAAGGCCGATGCTGATGCAAAAGCCAAAGCTGAGGCAGATGCGAAACGTAAAGCGGAAGCTGAAGCAGAATCTAAGGCTGCAGCAGCTAAAAAAGCTGAACAAGAAGCTGCTCAGAAAAAAGCCGATGCTAAACGGATTGCATCAACAGCTAAGCGAGATTTTGAACAAAAAATCTATCGTGCTTGGAATATGCCCTCAGGTTCATCAGGTCAGCGAGCCAGTGCTCGTGTAACTTTAAGTGAAAGCGGTGCTGTTTTATCTGTTGTTGTTTCAGCAAGCGACCCTGATGTTAAGGCAAGTGTAGAAGCTGCTGTTCGTGCTGCCGCCCCTTATCCAATGCCAGATGATCCAGTTGCTCGCCGTGAAGCAAGAAGCTTTACTTCAAGTTTTACTGCAAAATAGTAATGAATAGTTAACGTTACAGGCTTTTAATAGCACAAAGCCTGTAACTATGTTAAATAATCAACAGCCACAAAAATACGAACGCAAGTAATTGTAACTATGGACAAGACTCGTAAACACCTCCTCTCGTTGGCAGTTTTCGCTGCAATTAGCACAGTTGTTCCAACAGCAACTTTTGCACAATTACATCTCGAAATTGCTAAAGCACCTGAACAAGCACCTAAAATTGCGATTATCCCATTTGCGAATGACAATGCGATCTATCCAATTGTGGAAAGTGACTTGAATCGCTCAGGCCGTTTTACCAGCGCATCTCAAAATTTACCTGCAACTGCTAGCCTAAATCAGGTTCAAGCGGGTGATTGGCAAAATGCTGGTGTACCGTATGTCGTCGTCGGGCAAATGAAAGCCGTTGATGCCAATACATTCGAAATTCATTACCAATTATATGATGTACAGAAACAACAATATTTATTGAATGAAGTACTGACTGTTCCAAGTTCACGTGTACGTCAAGCAGGACACCTGATCAGTGATACGATTTATCAGGCTTTGACCGGTATCGCAGGTGACTTTAGCGGTCGTATTGCCTATGTCTTGCGTAATCAGGCAACACCTGCTCAACGCTATACCTTGCAAATTGCAGATACGGATGGTGAGCAACCTAAAACCGTACTTTCTTCACGTGATCCAATCCTCTCTCCGGCTTGGACACCTGATGCAAAGAAAATTGCTTATGTATCATTTGAAACCAAACGCCCTGCGATTTATCTGCAAGACTTAGCCACTGGCCAACGTGAAGTTCTAGCAAGCTTCCGTGGTTTAAATGGTGCACCAAGTTTTTCGCCAGATGGTAAATCAATGTTATTTACCGCTTCTATGCACGGCAATCCTGAAGTGTATCAAATGGATTTAAGTACCCGCCAAGTACAACGCATGACCAATGACT
Source organism: Acinetobacter sp. TUM15071 (assembly GCF_008980925.1). NCBI lineage: Bacteria > Pseudomonadati > Pseudomonadota > Gammaproteobacteria > Moraxellales > Moraxellaceae > Acinetobacter > Acinetobacter sp. TUM15071. The sequence continues at coordinate 80,911 of NZ_BKGB01000001.1, forward strand.
CTGCGATTGATACTGAAGCACGTTACTCACCAGACGGTAAATCCTTTATCTTTACTTCGGATCGTGGTGGTTCACCACAAATCTATCGCTATAGTTTTGATGACAGTTCAGTCAAGCGACTCACCTTCAAAGGTGCATTTAATGCACGTGGTACTTTAAGTGCTGATGGTAAAAAGATTGCTCTAGTACATCGTCCAAGTGGTAGTAACTACAAAGTTGCAATCCAAGATATCAATACGGGTATCACCAATATTCTGACCCCAACCAGTTTAGATGAATCACCAAGCTTCTCACCAAATGGACAAATGGTGGTTTACGCAACGCGTGAAGGTAGCCGTGGTTTGTTATCAGTCATGTCTACTGATGGCCGTTTCCGCATGAATTTACCAAGTGAACAAGGCGAAGTTCGCGAACCAGCTTGGGCACCAAAATAAGTTTAATCGATTGGAGAATCATATGAACATTAAATATCTAACGCTTCCACTGATTGCCGCAACGCTTGTTTTTACAGGTTGTGCAAGCCGTAAACCTGCTGCTGAAATCACTGCTGGCAATACACCTAATGGTTCATCAACTGTAAGTACTGATGGTCTAAGTGAAGATGCAGCTTTAAATGCACAAAACTTAGCGGGTGCATCTTCAAAAGGTGTTACAGCAGCAAACAAAGCTTTCCTCGCGAAACGCGTTGTGCACTTTAACTATGACAGCAGCGACTTATCAAACGAAGATTATCAAACCTTACAAGCGCATGCCCAATTTCTCGTAGCTAATGCGAACTCTCGTGTTGCCTTAACAGGTCATACCGATGAGCGCGGTACACGTGAATACAACATGGCGTTGGGTGAGCGTCGTGCCAAAGCCGTTGAGAGCTTCTTGATTACCAATGGCGTAAATCCGCAACAACTTGAAGCGGTAAGCTACGGTAAAGAATCACCAGTAAATACTGGACATGATGAAACAGCATGGAAAGAAAACCGTCGTGTAGAGATCAATTACGAAGCAGTTCCACCATTACTAAAATAATGGTTTAGCTTCAAATAAAAAATGCTCACATCATGTGGGCATTTTTTATTTCTTAAATTAAGATGATGATTGGGATTTAGATTCTGACTGCATCGACTCAATCATATCGTGCTTATTAAAATCTTTATATTCTGGCTTTGCCTCATACTCTTTCCAAGCATCCTTCACATTTTCTTTAGAAATCTTGTCGAGACTAATCGGTTCACTTGGCGTGGGGGTTGCCTCAAAATTCTTGGTTGACATCTTAATCTCCAAACATCCTGTCTAGTATCTGTCCAACATAGCATGTAATCACGTGCTTGTAATCATAAAAGCAACATAAATAAAGTAAGATAATTTTTATTTTTATGTGATCTCATCTAGAATAGCCACATTCTTTTTTATCATTTTTTGACACGGCTAAATCGGAGCTATTCAATATGTCAAACCTTACTTTGACCCAATACTTAGAACAACAAAATGGGAATTTGACTCCAGAGTTGGCACAAGTTATCGAAACAATTGCAGCAACGTGCCAAACCATTGACCAAGCATTACAAAAAGGTGCTTTGGCAGGGATTTTAGGTAGCGCTGGCAATGAAAATGTTCAAGGTGAAACACAAAAAAAATTAGACGTTATCTCGAATGATTATCTGATTGATGCTTTAAAAGTTCATCCACAAGTTGGTGGTTTGGCATCAGAAGAATTAGATGACTTCACCCCTGCTCAAGAAAACGGGAAATACCTCGTATTATTTGATCCATTGGATGGTTCAAGCAATATCGATATTAATATGTGTGTTGGTACCATTTTCTCTATCCTTCCTGCTAAAAATGCTGTGACTCAATCTGCAGATTTTATGCAAGCAGGTACTGAACAAGTTGCTGCGGGCTATGTACTTTATGGTCCTTCAACCATGCTAGCACTTACGGTGGGTGCTGGTGTTGTATTCTTTACTTTTGATCCAACTACTCAAACTTTCGTACTTACAACTGAGCAGGTTCAAGTTTCAGCGGATACACAAGAATTTGCTATCAACTCATCTAACCAACGTCATTGGGAAAACCCTGTAAAACGTTATATTGATGAGCTTTTAGCTGGAAAAACTTCAGTACGTGAAAAAGATTTCAATATGCGTTGGGTCGCATGTATGGTGGGTGACATTCACCGCATCTTATGTCGTGGTGGTATTTTCCTTTACCCTTACGACCTAAAAGATCCTAAAAAAGCAGGCCGTTTACGTTTAATGTATGAAGCAAACCCAATGAGCATGTTAATCGAACAAGCTGGCGGTGCATCAACAACAGGCCGTGTTCGTATTATGGAAATCCAACCTACAGAACTACACCAACGTGTTCCTGTCATTATCGGTTCTAAAAACGAAGTGGAACGCGTAACAAGCTACCACTAATTAATTTTATAATCAGGGCATCATAAGTCTATGATGCCCTTTTGGATGTTTATCTTATGGCGGTTATTTTTCTAGAATCAAAAGACAATGCAAAAATTAAACATTTGCGTGGGTTAATCGAGCTCAATAGTGCTCGAAAAAAACATCAACAAACTGTTCTAGAAGGTACACATCTTTGTTTAGCTTGGTTACAACAACAGAAAAAACTCTTTTCTTTATTTACCACTGAACAAGCATTAGAGCATCCTGATTTACAAGAAGTCATCGAACTACACCAAGGTCATGTCTTCGTTATTAGTGAAGTGCTATATAAAGATTTAAGTACTTTAGGTACCACCTTACCTTGCTTAGCCATTATTGATCTTCCAAAAACATCAATGACAATTGATTTTAATGTAGATACTTTAATCCTAGAAAACATTCAAGATCCAGGTAATGTTGGAACATTACTCCGTTCAGCTGCCGCTGCAAACATCAAACAAGTAATTTGTACGCAAGGCTCAGCAACACTTTGGTCTCCGCGTGTACTTAGAGCAGGTATGGGTGCCCATTTTAGTTTGCATTGTTTTGAAAACTTTCAGTTATCAGATATTCTTCCAAAGTTTCAAATTCCTGTTTTAGTGACGAGTTCACATCAATCAACTAGTCTGTATGCCCAAGATTTAACACAACCTTGTGTTTGGATTTTAGGTAACGAAGGCCAAGGTGCAAGTGATTATGCATTAGAGCATGCAAAAGCTGTTGCCATTCCTCAACCAGGTGGGCAAGAGTCACTTAATGTTGCAATTGCAGGATCAATTTGCTTTTTTGAAATGGTTCGCCAACGTCAGTAAAACGTTAAATTATTTTAAATACGATTTTTTTACTGAGAAAATCAATTACACTACTAAAAATAATTGCTTAAGTTGTCAACGCGCCCACCAGTTTCAACGTTATATGATTAATGAATTGGAATTAATGGTGGGTATCCATGACAGGATTTTCCATCTCTATGGATTTAGCACCGAAACAGGCTCGAACCGAAACCAGTACTGATCGCAGTACGGTTGAACAACGTCTGCGTTTTTTTATGCAAGACGTTACAGGTCGTGCCTTGGTTATGATGGAAAGTGCAACTCAAGGACAACAAGGCATTGCCATGGATTTAGTACAGGAAGCCTTTATTTCCTTGCATAAATCATATGCTGATAAAAATATAGAAGAATGGTATCCCCTGTTCTACACCATTTTAAATAACAAACTCCAAGACTGGAGACGTAAAGAAGCACGTCGTGCGAGCCCCTTCTCATTATTCAAAAAGATTAGTTTAGATGATGACGAGGAAATTATTGATGTTGTAGATGAATCTACCCCGAATCCTTTTGATTTTCTTGATCAAGAAGTGACGATGGAAGAAATTCAAGCAGCAGTCAATCAACTACCAGTCCGTCAACAACAAGCATTTATGCTAAGAGCATGGGAAGGCTTTGATACGATGACTACAGCTCAAATTATGGATTGCAGTGAAGGCAGTGTAAAAACACATTACCACCGTGCAATTCAGGGACTCAGAATTGCTTTAGAGCATTTAAACCCACATACGGGAGGATCATCAGATGAAGAAAGATGAATTCACCAAACAAGTAACATCCAAACTTGACCAACTTGCCAGAGAGCAGCATCACAACAAAATGCTGGTGATGAATCATGTTCTCGATACTGTCCAGAAGAAACCAACTTCTTATTACAGTGTTTGGAAAATGACAGGTTTTGCATTTGCCGCTGCAATTATGGGCATTGTTGTTCTACCAAGTTCCTTGCAATTGGCAGATCAGCCACAAAACCAGGTTGTCGTGAATCCAAAGCTTTCACCACAAATGGTTGAAGATATGGAAATGTTATTGGTCTTGGGTGAGGATAAAGTTCCACATGGCAGCTAAAAAACTAGCACTTGTTGTGTGTACACTCGGCTTATTGCAAACCAGTTTTGCTGGCTCTGAACGCTTTTGGGTATTTTCTAAACCCAATAAACCAGCAACAGAAGAAGCTTGGGATGATCTATCGCCTGAAGAGCAACGCGTTTTAATTAAACGCTACCAAACTTTAAAAGAAATTCCGACCAATCAGAGCTCACAACTGCAACAACGCATGGAATGGTTTACACAACTACCAGAAGACGAAAAACAGAAAATGCGTGATGTGTGGCAAAAAATGAGTACTCAAGAGCGCAATACACTTCGTAAACGTATGCAAAATGCCAGCACTGAAGAACGTGTAAATATTAGAGAAGAATACCTCACCAAATATGCTGAGCATTAATTTTTTATTTCTATAAATATTTAAGATAAAAAAACAGCGCCATTTAGGCGCTATTTTTTATTTTTAGTGCTCTTATTTTCTAAAACGACGATAAGCTAATAATCCAAATAATCCAAAGACAGAATAAAAGCCAAAGCTACCACCACCGCTGCTAGCAGAGCGTGTATCATCAGTGGTTGTAGCCGTGCTAATAGTTCGCACGGTCGCTACATTTGATGACATACGATCTGCATCGTAAACCTGATATTTAAACTCGAAATTAAATGGGTTAAATGCATTTACTTCCTGCACATAAATATTTCCGCCATAACAAGTTTCTTTTTGATCTGGTTCAGGACAAGGTCCTTGACGGTCCGCCGTAATACTAAGATCTTTCTTTGGAATATCACTTAATCGGATTGGTAACTCTATACCATCCGCATTCCTCCAAAACTTAGGCTTATTTGGATTCTTTTCTGGTCCAGGTCCACCTTTACCCGTATCCCCATCATCATTAGCAAAGTTTAATAAATTAATGCTTAGCTTTTGCTTTTCCTTATACTTAAAGGTTAAAGAAGTATCTGTTGCCACAGGCGCAATATTTACAAATTTTGCTTTGAGTAATCCAGATGAACTAACTACAGGACTAGATGTAGATGGCTTAGACGTAATCGTATATTTACAAAAGACTTGGTCTACATCTGATGTAGTTTTATCATCCTTCCGATAAAAAATGATTTGTTGCAACTCATTATTCCAAGTGCACACCAAATTTTCCTTATCCTTTTCATCGATCTGAACAACATCCCCATCAATCAAGCCTGTACCTAGTGGCTCCGCCTTAACGTCGTATACATTAGGATCAAAGAATTGTAGTCTATACTTCCCTTCTTCTTCTATATCTTGAGGTAAAGGTAAATTTTTAAGATCAAGATAAATCGCACGATAATGCAAATTCTCTTTCGTATACTTTAAAAGTCTTTGGTAATCAGCCAATCTAAATTTGTAATAAGTTAAAAAATCAGGATCATTCGGATTTTTCACTAAATTATCAAAAAAATCATATTGGCTTTGATAGCCCGCTATACTGTTACTGATCGAACCATTTTTTGCACCCTCTAAATCGCCTGCTCTAAATTGCATCAATTCAACCGAACCAATATCACAAAGATTTCGAGCTGTAGGATCAAAAAATAATGTGCCATTGGTAATACGTGCCAAACCACGTTGATCCGTTGTACTACAATCAATTCCATCAACGTCCAACAAGCCAATTACTTTTTTAACCGTCTCACCATCTTCTTCAACTTGAATTTCTGTTACATTCTTCTTCGGATAATACATCGGCATAAAAGCGGTATAAGCAGAAGGTGTTTGTAATGAGCTCAATAAAGTACTCAGATTGATCTTACTTACATTGACGTTACTTTTATTATCTTTGAGCGACTCTTTTGGTACATCACATACATTATTAACAGCAGTTGTTACTCCATCTTCTTTAAGTGCAACTGCATTGTAGGTAAAATTAAATTTAACTTTTTCTTGATCAGCTACACTCCCAAACAGATAACGACAAGCATAACTATTATTATCACCATTATAAGCAAGCACATTGAATGACAGCTTCTTGGAACCAAGTTTATCGTATAAAAGTGTTGTAAAAGCCGTATTTTCTACAATAGTGTTACTTTTTAATTCTAATGTACTACTATCACTTAAAATACTTGGACGGTTATTTGGATCAGTGCCAACCTTGGTATCACCAGTAAATTTAATTAAATTTCCTGTAGAACTATTCACAATATTTTTTGCAATTGTATTTATACTTAGATCGGCTGAGACCTCTCCACAGAACTCAAACATACTGCTTGAATTTTGCGAGCCATTGTCTACAAAACTATTCGCGGTCAAAGTCGCTTTGTTCTGAATATATCGTGCATCAGTCGTGCAATCCATAGACAACACACTGCCTTTTGCAGCTTTATTACCCTGTATTACACTTTTAACCATAGTGAGTGTAGACGAAGGTCCTGCCATAAATATAGCACCACCTTCTTTAATGGCTTGCGAATCTAAAATTTGGCTACTTTGCAATAAAACATCAGCACCCGCATAAATTGCACCACCAAAATCAGACGCCCGACCACCAGTTAAGATTAAATTGGTTAAAGTTAAATTACTGGCACCACGTGTCGTATTAAAAATACGTGAGCTTTCAGCTTTAATCGTTGTTTTCAACGGAATTTGTGCTGGATATTGATTAACCACATCATTTATCAGAACATTTTTCCCCTCCCAATCAGCAGGGGTTGCTCCTAAAATGGAAACACTCACGGTAGGTGTGAGTTCCTTCTTTAGGGTGTAGACACCTTTTTCAAGTTGAATAACTTTGGTTGTGCTTGACAAGGTATCTGTAACAGCACAACCACCATATGAAACTCGATCTGCGGCTGTTTTTAAAGCTTCTCGCAATGAACAAGCATTAAGATTGTCACCATCTTCATCTTCAAAAGTTGTTACTTTAATAGGCGTACCACTAGTACCAGCCGCCATTAATGGCATTGTTGCCACAACCATAGTTGCTAATAATGCTTTTTTATAATTTTTCATCTCATCATCCCTGATTATGATTTAAAACGGCGTATTCCAACCAATCCTAATAACATCAGAATCGCACCAATTCCCCAACTACCACCACTGACATTTACCGTTTTACTTGTAAAAGTATCTGGTGGGTCCTGAACAATAGTGGTTGGAATATTAATATAATAATTCGTAGCATTATTAAAACGCGTGATGGTGGTCATGATACGCAATCTAAAAATATCCGCTCCATGCCAATCACTATAAGGAACATAAGTGACATTGCCATCCTGATCTATGGTAGTCTTACCCTTAGATGGTGTTTGGTTTTGTACAATATCCAAGCAACCATATTGCCACGCCTGACCATCAGCACGCTTTCCTAAAAGTTGCTCACAAGTATTTGGATCTAATAATTCCCCATCTAACAAATTGTTTGAAATATTAAAATTCGCAATTTGCTTAAAACGGATATCCATCCCCTCAACAGAAACGCTACTACGATCAACAGTTAATTCTATCGAGCCTAAATCACACAGCTCATTAAAAGCTGTACGGCTTTTACCACGTTGATCCGTAGCCTCGCAAACCGCTACACTAAAACTCGTCCCATCACTATAAAGTCGTCCTTTATTGACAATCGGTGAATCGGTAAGCTGCTTATAAGAGGTTAATAAACGTGGCTTAAAAAAACCCAACATTTGGTCTTTTGGAACTGAATAAGGACACAACAATCCTTTTGCTGGTGGAGCTGCACATATCCCTTCATCATTGGTACCGCCAGCGATTAAGGCTTGCTCTGGATCATTCGCATTCCACATAAAGTTTGGTAATCGTGCTTCCGCATTACGATCGCACTCTGCTGTAGTTAAATTACTCTGCACAATCGTGGTATCTGTAGGAATACTCCCACAGTTACTATTTCCGTTAGCAATCAGAATGCTATTCGAAACATAGGCACTAGGAAACTCCTCAACTTTTGTCTCCCCATTTTCAGTTGTTGTTACCTTCCGATTTAAAGACTGTAAATATAATCCAGCTGCATTTTTTATTATTGTATTATTATTGAGAATCATACCTTCACGGATATTCGCAACATAGCCACCTGTATTATGAAAGATAGTATTGCTTCGAAAACCATAAATCCCACTATCTAATGCCCCTCCAATAGTGTCATTATTTAGCCCGTTTAAAACGTAAAGTAAAGCACCATCCGAACCTACTGTTCCTTCATTATCTCGAATGACAGATTTTGTGATTAAATATCTTGGCATTTCACTATAAATAACAGCCCCTTGATCAGCTTTATTATTCTGTAAAATACTATTACTTACATTAATATAACCAGCTGTTTTTTTATCTGCTGATAGAGTTCCAACATTATAAATTGCCCCACCTCTATTTGCAGCCCCCCCCATTAACCGTGAAGAATCTATCGACAAACTTTCACGATTGAGAATTAAACCACCATTATTTACCTTCGTGGAGGCACCCTGCAAATTAAGTTCGCTTAACTTAACTACAAGTAATTCACTTTCAACATTATCATCATCTATTACAAAAAGACGATCAGCCCCCACCATTTTGAGCGTTGCATTATTTAAACCTTTCTTATTGTCATTGAAACCATCACTAGCCGCGGTAGCAATTGTCATTGTTGCTTTAATTTCTAATGCTTTCTTAAGTTGATAAATCTGATCTCGCTGTAAGATAATCGTGCTGCTTGCATCTTTATTACCACATCCGTGATAACCATTCTCAAACTCTTTTTTACTTCTTTGATTCAAAAACTCTACAGCATTTCGTAACGAGCAACCGGTATAATTCTCTTCATCGAGTAACGTCGTGACTTGAATATCCGCAGAATATGCGTGTCCAGTAATCGCAAATAAAGCGCAGGCAAGCGTCCGTTTGAGCATACCGATCTCCTTCTTTTTTCATTTTTCTTCGTATTACAAACTAGGTGTTTGCAACCACATTCCTTTGTGCGTACTTTGTCATAGCTCTCGAAATTACTCAAGAAATTTTATGCTATTGGCGATATTCATCAATCAAGGCATAAATTTGCTTAAGTGTTGTATTTGAAAGCTTAGTTTTTTCGCCTTTTAGCATTTTCTCAAGTTGAGCCAATGTTTGTAATAATACTGATGCCTGATGCGGTCCATTACTGAGTAGATAATCTACAATTTGTTGATCAAAATGGATTCCTCGACGCGTCATCACCGATTGCAATAAGGCTTGTCGATCAATATACGAGCTACCATTGGGTACTTTGACACTCACTGCTTGGGTTAACCTAGATTGTAAATCTGGTAATTCAAGCTTAAGTTCGATTGGCGCAACACGAGATGAAAAGACCAACTGTCCTTCATGATTATTCATTAAATGAAAAACGGCCTTCTGCCAATGCGGAACCCCACTGATCGCATCAATATCATCTAGCGCAACTAAATCATAAAACTCTAGCGATGTAATCGCTTCAATCGGCGCATCTAATAACTCTAGTAATGAGACCTTTATTGCTGGTCGGCCTAATTCTAGGTATGAATCACAAATTGCCGAAAGCAAATGGCTCTTCCCCGTACCAGCACCACCGTATACATAAAATCGGCTGACTAAACCTGCATGTAACTGTCTGACTGCATCAACCACAGGTCCCCAACCCGGACCCGAAAAATCACTGATTCGAGCATCGAGTTGTGGTTCTATATCCAGTTGTAGTTGACGCATATATTTAATGAGTTCCTCAATTACTTTAAGTCATTCGAGTTTGAAGTATCTGTATCTTGAGAGTTTTTAATTTGAATATCAAGCTCTACATGACTAGTTTCAACATTTATATGCTGAGTTTCACCTTCTGCTAAAACAACTTCAGCAGGTAATCCATATAAGGGACTTTTCTCATAATTATCACGGGCATGTTTTAATAGCACAACAATGACAGCAGCTACAGGCAATGCAATCAACATACCGAGGAAACCACCCAACTGCGCGCCTGCCAATACAGCAAAAACAACAGCTACAGGAGATAATCCGATTTTATCACCCAATAAGAAGGGTTGAAGAATATAGCCTTCGACCATTTGTCCAATCATAAAGACGACACCAACAAGCAGTAGCTGGGTCCAATCTAATCCAAACTGGAACAGTGTTGCGATCACAGCAGCGATAATTCCGACACCAAAACCTAAATAAGGAATGATACTTGCCAAACCGGCAATCATACCGATGATTAAACCGACTTCTAGACCAATTAGTTGTAATCCAACCGCATAAACAATCCCTAATAAAAGCATTACAAGGAATTGGCCTTTTACAAAGGCACCCAACACACTGTGGCATTCACGAACGATTGTTAAAGTTGAAGCTTCATAAGGACGTGGAATTAAACGTCTAAAGCTTTGCAGCATTCTCTCCCAGTCTAGCAGGAAGTAGAATGAAATAATTGGAATCAGGATAACGACCCCACCAATTTGGATAAAGTTCAAGCCAGATTGGGCAACTTTTAATGCCATGGTTTGAATACTATCAGCACTATAATTAGTCTGAATATAATCCATCAATGCTTTGGTAATCTGCTCTGTATCAATTTCCATGGGTACAACATTAAAAGTATGTGATACCCACGGCAAGAAAGTTGCATTAATCCAATGGATACCCGCAGGAATACTGTCCCGCGCATACATTAATTGCTTCCAGATCAACGGTACAAGGAACCACAAAACCATGGTCAAGGTCACACCAATACCAATAAATACGATACTGATGGCCAGCCAACGCGGCAATTTAATTTTTACAAGAACATCGACCAGTGGACTAAATAAATAGGCAATAAAAAAAGCACCTACAAAAGGAATCACAATGGGCTTCAATAGATAGAGCACCCAAAGAAATAATGCGAGCCCAGCGATGATAAAGATACGACGTAGTACCTGATCTTGCATAAAATCTAGCCTTTTCTTGTGTAATCGTTATAAAAGAAAAAAAATTTAATTAAAGATAGCATTTTCGAGCATAAATAACATAAGAGTTTCGTATATTCAGGTTATAATCTGCCGCCACTGCGGAGACTTCACTATGAGCAACTCAACTTCTACCCCAAATACTGGTTTAAGCTATAAAGATGCTGGCGTCGACATTGAAGCGGGCGACGCATTAGTCGATCGTATCAAATCTGTCGCTAAACGCACCACTCGTCCTGAAGTTATGGGCGGCCTTGGTGGTTTCGGTGCCCTATGCAAAATTCCAAAAGGTTATGAAGAACCTGTATTGGTTTCAGGAACAGATGGCGTAGGTACAAAATTACGTTTAGCGTTAAACCTCAATCGTCACGATACCATCGGTCAAGATCTTGTTGCAATGTGCGTAAACGACTTACTCGTTTGCGGTGCAGAACCTCTTTTCTTCCTTGATTACTATGCAACTGGTCATTTGAATGTTGATGTTGCAGCAGATGTAGTGACAGGTATTGGTAAAGGTTGTGAACTTGCTGGCTGTGCATTGGTTGGCGGTGAGACTGCTGAAATGCCTGGTATGTATGAAGGCGAAGATTACGATCTTGCTGGTTTTGCAGTGGGTGTGGTTGAGCACAGCAAAATCATTGATGGGACTAAAGTGAAGTCTGGTGATGTACTTCTTGGTGTTGCATCAAGCGGTGCTCACTCAAATGGTTACTCATTACTGCGTAAAATCCTAGATGTTAAGAATGTAGACTTAACTCAAATCGTTGATGGTCGCCCACTTGCAGATGTTGCAATGGAACCAACACGTATTTATGTAAAACCAGTATTAGAACTTTGCAAACAAGTTGATGTCCATGCTATGGCACACATCACTGGTGGTGGTTTACCAGGTAACTTACCACGTGTACTTCCGAATGGCGCACAAGCTGTCATTGATGAATCTAGCTGGGAATGGTCTGAGTTATTCCAATTGCTACAACGCGAAGGCAATGTAGAACGTTTTGAAATGTATCGTACATTTAACTGTGGCGTTGGTATGGTGATCGCGGTTGATGCAAGTGAAGCGGACAAAGCCATTGATCTATTAAATGCCCAAGGCGAAAAAGCATGGAAAATTGGTTATATCCAAGAAAATGCTGAATCGGTTGAAGGTGCAGACGAAAAAATTCGCGTGATCTTTGCATAATGAGAATTGCTGTCCTTGTCTCTGGCAACGGTAGCAACTTACAGGCCCTGATAGATGCAAATCTGTCAGGGCAAATCATTGGTGTACTCTCGAATAAAGCAGATGCTTATGCATTGCAACGTGCCGAGGAAACCAATATTGCGACCGCTGTTATTTCACATAAAGATTATCCAAATCGAGAAAGCTTTGACGACGCTATGCATCAACAATTGTTAGCATGGCAAGTAGATTTAGTGATTCTTGCTGGTTTCATGCGTATTTTAACACCAAGCTTTGTGAGCAAATGGCAAGGTAAAATGTTAAACATTCATCCGTCTCTCCTGCCTTGCTATAAAGGTGTGAATACACATCAACGTGTATTAAATACAGGTGATCGTTTGCATGGTTGTACCGTTCATTTTGTCACAGCCGAACTCGATGCAGGACAAAGTATTGCGCAATCGGCAATTCAAGTTGGTTTGCATGATTCTGTAACAAGCTTGGCGCAACGTGTGCATGAACTTGAGCATTTTATCTATCCTCAAGTTGCACAATGGTTCTGTACAGGTCAACTGACCTGGCAGAATGGTCAAGCCTATTTCAATCAGAAACCTTTAGAACGGCCAATTCAGTTTGCACAATTCTAAAAAATAAAACGCATCCTAGGATGCGTTTTTTATTGATTTAAACAACTAAACTTTTAATTTTCTCTACTGTTTCCATCGGATGCTCTAATGGGAACATATGTCCACCATCCATTACGGAAAAAGGAATACCCAATTTCTTTTTCGCCACTTGCGGAAACTTTTCCTTTAAGAAAATACTGTCACGACCTACGACTAGATGCACTGGTACTGGTGGTTTTGGCATCGGTAACCACCACATGGATGGTGTAGTCCTAAACATTGCCACCTCATCATCTTTAGGTATAGTAAGGGTTACACCACCATTTTGCGGATCGTCAGTCAAAGCATGATCAATATAGGCTTGGAAACAATCTTTATCAAAGTACTGATAAAAACCTCTCGAACCTAGCAGTTCCGCAGCTTGTTCGCGCGAATCCCAGTGATCACGACGACGTACCGACAAACCAGCTGGGGTGATTTTATCCACCAGTTTCGGCTTAAAGATTTTAGCAAGATGAAAAACAAAGGATGCTTTACCAATAATAAGTGGTGGATCAAGCATGATGACTTGTGAAAATAACTCCGGACGACGATAAGCAGCCATCAGTGTCAAAACTGAACCCAAAGAGTGCCCCCAGCCAATTACTTTACGCCCTTGTGCTTGCTGCACAATGCTATCAATAATCTGATCGACCAAATGCGTCCAGCCCTGGGTAATTGGATAGCGTTTGTCATTTCCAATTTCTGCCACATAAATAATGTCGTATTGATCTTTTAATTGATCAAACAGCTTTTGATAAACTTTAGATGGAACACCATTGGCATGGGCAAAATGAATCAAAGGTTTCATAAGCTTGTCTTTTATTTTCACTGATTGGTCAATTATCCTGCTCTACATATGTATTGCAAATTAAAAGGATAACTGCCCAGTTATTTTTAGAATAAAAAAGGGTTGTGATCAACACAACCCTTTTTGAAATATTATTGTATTTTTGCGTTCTGTTGAGTTTCTAGCTGTGCTGCAAGCGAACTACCAATACCTGCACCAAGCTGCGCCCCCATACGTCCCAAGATAGACTCTAATGGATTACGTTGTACCGTATAGTCCACTTTTTGCTCGATTTTTAGATCGCGCATCAATGTCGTCAAACTACCGCTACGGTCAGCAACACCTAAAGCAACAGCCTGTTCACCTGTCCAGAACAATCCTGAGAAAATAGCTGGGTCATTTGACTTCAAACGTTTACCGCGCCCTTCTTTCACTGCATTAATAAAATGAGTATGCACATTATCAAGCACTGACTGCACATGTTGTTTCTGTGCTGGATCAAGTGGTTTGGTCATACTTAAAATGTCTTTATTGCTACCCGCAGTAAGTGTGCGGTCTTCAATCCCCAGCTTTTGTGCTAATCCACTTAAGCCATAATTCGGCATGATCACACCGATTGAACCGACCAAGCTTGATGGATTCACAATGATTTCATCTGCTGCCGAAGCAATATAATACGCACCTGATGCACCCATATCACCAATTACGGCATAAACTTTTTTATCTGGATGTTGTTTTTTCAGATAACGGATTTCTTGCCAAATTTCATCAGACTGTACTGGTGAGCCGCCAGGTGAATTGATATTTAACGCAACCGCTTTACTGCCGCTGGCTTCAAATGCACGTTTTAAAGCTTTGTTGGTATCTTCACTATTCACTGTAGACTGACCTGCAGATGAATCGATGGTTCCCACAATATCAACAACAGCTAAGTGATTACTACTAATATTGGTTGTTGCTTTATCAGATGACGAGGTACAGCTCTTGGTCATTGCCAATAATACAATCAGCAAATATGCAAAGCCCAAGCATTTAAAAAAAATGCTCCAACGACGACTACGGCGTTGTTCTTCAACAGAAGCTAAAACAGCTTTTTCTAAAATTTGCCATTCTTTGCCTGTCACATTATTACTATTTGTAGATTCATTTTGTGGTTTTGGTGGCCAATCGGACATAAGATTCCAATCCAATATATTTTAAAGTGGCTTTATTATATACGTGGATTTACACAAAACTGTTTAAATAACTTGTCTTAACTTATAATTATTTTTTGCTTTATACTTCCCTTTGTAATTTTTCTAACTTTTAATACATGACTCAGCCCAAAACAACCAGTTCAAATTATCGTCTTATCAAGCTTATTAGTCGTCAACCAATTCAATTGGGACGGTTCTTTGCACGTCTGGTTGCCACCTTAGTCAATACATTTCCGCTGTCCAAGCTCTCAAAAATTATCAGATTGAATATACAAATTGCTTTTCCTGAAATGGAACAACAACAAAGACAACAACTTACCAAACAAGCTATTCAGAACGAACTGACCTCTTATTTCGAGTTTTTGAGTATTTGGGGTTCAACAAATGAAAAAAATATCAAAAGTATTCATCGCATTCAGGGTGAACATTATTTCTATGAGGCTGTCGCAGAAAAGAAAGGTTTAGTATTAGTCATCCCTCATTTTGGTACATGGGAAGTCATGAACTCATGGTTATCAAAATACACTCAAATGACAATCCTCTATAAACCAGTTAAAAATCCCGATGCTGACCAGTTTGTCCGTGATGCACGTAGTCGCGAACAAGCCCATCTAGTTCCTACAGATGAAAGTGGGGTACGACAGATATTTAAGGCCTTGAAACAAGGCGGAACTACGGCCATTTTACCAGACCACACCCCTGACCATGGCGGTGACATGATCAACTATTTTGGTATTCCGCTTGCCTCTAGCAGTCTCAGTGCCAAACTGATTCAAAAAACCAAGGCGAAGGCCCTCCTCATCTATACAAAAAGAAATGATCAAGATGGTTTCGATATGTACATCGAACCAATCAATCCTCAGATTTATGAAGGTACAGCAGAAGATGGGACTTTAATTATCCATCAGACACTCGAACAGTTGATTCGACGTTATCCAGAACATTATCACTGGAGCTATAAACGTTTTCGGGCTAACCCTGATTTAAAGAAAATCTACGATATTGATGAAAAAGAAGCCCTGTTAAAAGTTGCTGATGTTCGTCTACAAAAGCAACAAAAAGAGAATGCTTAGGCTATTATCTTCTCAACCACTTCAATTGTTGTCTCTGTTGTTTTAACTCGACGCTGCCATGGTCAAATATAAAACTCAGACTACCTGTCTGTGCTGTATTCAGCAAAGGAATATTTAAGGCTCGAAGACGACTTTGTAGTGCTTGGCTTGGATGGCCATAACGATTATCAAACCCCGCTGAGGCAATCGCCAGTTTGGGTCTTAAAACTGCCAAAAAATCATATGCAGAACTATTTTTGCTTCCATGATGACCAAGTACTAAAACATCCACTTTCAAGTCAGGATACTGCTGTAATAGCTTATATTCGGTTTCCCAACCCGCGTCACCCATAATTAGAAAGTTTTGATAAGGTTGAGCATTGAGGAATTGCAGATATACCACACAGGACTGTTCATTTTTCTGATGTTTTGCAAGTGCTAAACCATCCAGATCGGGTGATAGAATTTGTATTTTTAGATTTGAATAAGACCAATTTTGCCCTTGCTGACACAATGAAAAATTATCTTTGAAAGGCATCTCGCCCCGTTCATTAGATTGAACCTGAGTAATATCAAACGCATTTTGAATGGAAGGAAATGCACCGCTATGATCTTGATCTAAATGGGACAAAATGACGTGATCCAATGTGCGGATGGCCTGCTGCCTTAAAAAGGGAATCACCACCCGTTCACCTAGACTAAATTTGGTTTCATCATAAGAACCGCCAGTATCAATCATCAAAGTCTGCTGCGGATGCTGTAAAAAGATCGATTGCCCCTGCCCTACATCAAGGATATTCAAGATAGTAGGTTGAGCTTTTACTCCCAACATGATTGGCAACAAACAAATCCCAGCCCACATCTTTGGGATTGTTCCCCAAGGCATAAATAAAATGATCAAACCAACAATTAAGCTCACCATCATCAAAGGTGTGTAACTCACTCCATATAAGCTGGGTGAAAAATGTTGAAGTATATTTAGCAGCCACATTAAACCGGATAACAGCACATCATTACACTGAAACAAAAACTGCCCGAATACAGGAATCAGTAGCCAAATACAAGCTGCAATGATATCCAAGGGAACAATCAAGCCACTGAGTAATGGGATTGCAATGAGATTACTCAGTGGTGCAGCCCAAGAAATTTGCTGGAAAAATATCAGCAGCAATGGCAGTAGTGCAATAAAGATCTTCCACTGTGATTCAATGAAAATATTGACGGTCAAAACCAGTTTTTGTGTCGGTGTCAGAGTCAATTCTTGCGGTACTTGCTGAATGGTTTGATAGATTCGCAGCAAAATAAAACACGCCCCATAAGACAGCCAAAATGCAGCCGATAAAATGCTAAATGGATCATAGATAAGTAACAAACTGGCACTATAAACCAAGAGCGATAGGGGTTGAATCGACTTGCGAAATAATAGAAAAAGGCTTGCAATGATAGCGGTTAATAATGTTCTTATCGCTGGAATTTCAAAACCGACAAAGATCACATAAAGTAATACGCTAAGTACAAAGGGCGATAACAGTAAGATCTGTCGCGGTTGCCATAAATATAATTTTGGACAGTAACGCTGTACGATATTCTTCAGTAGCCATGTCAACAGCAACGCAAAAATCAGCACATGAGGTCCTGAAATCGCCAATAGATGTGAAATCCCCAACTGTTGAAATTGTTGCTTTAAACGAGTTGATAAAAGACTTTCATCCCCTGTCAACAATGCGAGAAGTAAACCTTTATGTTGAAGTCCCGAAGCCTGAAACATGTTTCGAAATGACAGTCGCATGGCCTCAATTTTTAATAACAACATTGCTTGAAGGCTTTGTTGCTGCTTAAGATGCTGCTGATAACCTAGGCGATAAATTTCATCGCGACTCAATGGCTGAATATGTCTTACCGAAAATGCCGACATCACTTTTTGTTGTAAAAACCATTTCTCCTGATCAAAAGCACCTGCAACGGTATAACTATGCGCAGGTTTGATAACGCCTTCAATTCGATAATAATGACCCAACTCTAAAATTTGTTCTTGAATTGCTTGTTTTTTTTCCTTACTAAGATAAAGAAACCAATCCACTGGTTGCTCATGTCGATTGAGTACCTCAGCGATTTGTTTTTGTCCTTCATCGCTTAACTCATCTAATTTTTTAATATAAACAACTGCTTCAAATGGCTGCGCCTTTACTTCTCTAAGCTTCAGCCGTTGTTCTAAGGCTGTATCGGCATAATCAAAGCCAGTACAAAATAATGCCCAACCAACACTGATTAAAATCAGCGCTTTATACATAGGATTATTGAAATACCGTCGTCTGTCATAAAACCCATAAGCAAAGACTGCAATTGCTAAAACTAGCCACATCCACCATGTGGTCGTCACAAAAGGAAGGTCCAGCCCCATAAAGGCAATCCCTGTAATCCAGCCCAATAAAATATTTTCTAGCATTTTACTAAATTAATTTTTTAATTATTCTAAAGACAAAATTAAAGCCCGTTTTCAGGGCTTTAACAAGAGCTTATTCAAAATATTTATTATTGATCAAGCCATAAACCATCTTGCATATGCAAAATAGAATCAGCCGACTGCGCCAACTGCTCATCATGGGTCACAATCAACATGGCCATATTCAGTTCTTTTTTCAAATCTGTCAGTAATTCGAAAATGCTGAGCGCTGTTTTACGATCCAAATTACCCGTCGGTTCATCTGCTAAAACAACCGCAGGCCGAGTCACCAACGCACGTGCCAATGCCACACGCTGACGCTCACCACCAGACAATTCACCTGGTTTGTGATCCATACGATGAGATAAACCGACACGATCCAGCAGGTATTCCACCTGCTTTTTCACATCTTTAAAATTGCTTTCACCACGTATCATTAATGGCATTGCCACATTTTCAAGGGCTGAAAACTCAGGCAGCAAATGATGGAACTGGTAAACGAAACCTAAATACTGGTTGCGCTTATAGCCACGTTCAGCTTCACCTAAATTATCAAAACGCTGTCCTTGTAAAAACACCTGCCCTTGTGAAGGTTGCTCTAGGCCACCTAACGCATGCAGTAGTGTACTTTTACCCGAACCACTTGAACCAACAATCGAGACAAACTCACCTGCTTTCACTTGAAGTGATAAACCTTTAATCACTTCAACTTTGCTTCTACCATCATCAAAATGCTTGTAGATATCTTTTGCTTCTAAGACAATCTTACTCATAACGTAACGCCTCAGCAGGTTGAACTTTCGCTGCACGCAATGCAGGGTAAACTGTTGCCAAGAAACTTAATAACAAAGATACCGTTACAATCACAACCACATCTTGCCATCTGAGATATGAAGGCAGGTAATGAACAAAGTAAGCATCAAACAGATTCAAACCTAAGACGGTATTAAACCAAGAAATAATATCGCTGATTGTAAGCGCCAACGTAACACCTAAAATCGTACCTGCAATGGTACCAATTACACCAATTACAGTTCCTTGTACCATGAAAATTTTAGTAATCATCGAAGGTGATGCGCCCAAGGTACGCAGGATTGCAATATCAGACTTTTTATCAGTCACGACCATGACTAATGAGGAAACAATATTAAATGCAGCAACGACAATAATCAGTACCAGTAATAAACCTACTAAGGTCTTTTCCATTTGAATCGCATTGAACAAATTACCATGGGTATAAGTCCAGTTCGATGCATAGAAATTACTTGGCAGCTGGCTGACAATATCATTGGCCACTTTTGGCGCAGCAAAAATATCATCCAGTTTCAAACGTACGCCTTGTGCACCATCAGGTAAGCGTAACAAGGTAGAAGCATCATTCAAGGCGATATAACCCACCATTGAATCCACTTCTGCACCTACACTGAAAATACCAACGATTTTAAAACGTTTAAAGCGCGGTACCACGCCTGCTGGCGACGGTGTTGCTTCAGGTAACACTAAAGTCACATTATCATTTAAACCTAGACCCAGTGCATCGGTCATGTCCTTACCTAGAACAATACCAAACTCACCTTTCTTCAAGGCATTTAAATCACCTGAGACCATGTGGTTTTGAATAATTGAAACCTTTTTCTCATATTCTGGTTCAATACCTGTGACCATGATTCCTGCCACTTGACCTTGCGCAGTTAACATTCCCTGCAATTGGGTAAATGGTGCAACCCCAGTGACATGCGGATGATGCTCAACTTTTTTTACAAGCTCAGGCCAATCTGTTAGAATTTGAGTAGAAGAAACAGTGGCTTGTGGAACCATTCCTAGAACACGAGTTTTTAATTCGCGATCAAAACCATTCATGACAGATAACACTGTAATGAGGACAGCAACGCCAAGGGTTAAACCAATCATGGAAACCAAGGCGATAAAAGAAATAAAATGATTACTCCGCCTAGCACGAGTGTATCTCAACCCTATATACAGCGAAATTGGCTTAAACATACCATCTAGTCCGAGGTGATTTATTATGGAAAATTCACAACATCATCTTGTTGACGACAACACTGAACGTCGAGTGATGTCTCGTATTGATGCCGTGTTGAGAATCAACTATCAAATCATTCCAGATGATGTTGCGCTGAATGATCCTTATGACTCTCATTTCGTATTACCGCGCTATTTTCTACTACTTGCAGAATTAGATCAATTTGATCACGCGTTTCGCTACGAATTAGAACAATTAAATGAAAAAGATCAACAAATTGCTCGCATCTTATCCCTTTTTAACCAGAAATTGAATCTGATTACAGGGTCTTTTTACGACAATATCGTGCAATCCTTGTTGCCAGTACCTGAACAGGTGAATTTTTCAGAGAATGGATTAAGCTTCTTCAGCACACAAGATATTAATGAAGGTACTTATATTCATATCACCTTGAGTCACCCTGAAAACTTCTTCCATATTGCAGCGACTGCCCAAGTGGCACATAGTAGTGCAGATGAACAAGGTAAGTTCCGTATCGGTGCCTATTTCATTACTTTGAACCCGCAAGATCGTGCAAAATTGGCTGCCAGCGTTCAACAAAGCCAGCAAGCAAGCTAAGATCACTTAACGTTTATACTTTTAATCGACGATATGCACGTAAATCTCTAAAGAAATAGAGAAATAAACCAAAAAGAATAATGCTTGCCCCAACAAATACCTGAACTGACAATTGCTCGTGGTTCAGGTATGCCCCAATCAAGATTGCCAACATTGGCGTCATCACTGTCGTCAGGGACAAGGTCGTGGCTTGAAGATTTTGAACTAGTTTAAAGTAACAGAACATCGCAATCAGAGATGCCATAACAATCGTATAGGTCAGTGCCAATAGTGATTTAGCAGATGGGATATGCGTGGGTGCATATTGCCAAATCCAAGGTAATAACATACTTGCCAATATCGTTGAAACTAGAATTGAACCTGTCGCTTGTGCCATCACAGGTAAATCAGCATTAATTTTTTTCACCAAAAAGATTGATAGAGAGTATGAAAAAACACTGATCAGCATTAAAACAATACCCAACGGTTGTACATGTTTCTGACTACCGCTCAGACAAATCATCGCTAATCCAACAATCGATGTCGCCATACCTAACCACTGTAAACCCGCCAATTTTTGCTGGAAGCCAAATCGACCAATCAGGCCAGCCATGATAGGCGCCAAACCAAACATCAATGCAATCAATCCAGAACTGAGATAAGCAGTTGCCGCGTAGGTAAAGATTTGCGAACCGATCAGACTTAATGAGCCTGCAGCGTAACTTAATAATGCAATTTTATGGGTTGGGAATTTTACTTTTAGCAGTAATAAAACTGTGGCAGCCAAAGGCAAGGCTATAAAAAAACGAATCAACAATGCCCACATGGGGTGTAAATCAGAAACACTCCACACAATGGCTAAAGGCGTGGTTGCCCATATGAATACCAATAATCCATAAGTGAACATTAAGTTAATGCGAGATGGCATACTAAACTCAAGAAGCTGTTTTACGTTTCTGTTTTAAAATGGTCTGATCCAGTGAACTTGAAAACTCTCGCTTGTCTCGTTCCGAGATCGGAGGAGGTCCACCAGTTTGCACACCCGCACCACGTAAAGTATCCATAAAATCTCGCAAATGCAGACGCGCTTTCACATTTGCAGTGGTATAGATCTCACCACGCGGATGGATTGCGATCCCGCCCTTTTCAATCACTTGTGCTGCAAGCGGTATATCCTGTGTAATGACAATGTCATTTTCTTGCATTCGATCTACAATTTCCTGGTCGGCCTTATCGGCACCACTCATCACTTGGATAGATTTAATCCGCAGTGACGGCGTAATACCCACATTTTGATTGGCAACAAAAATAACTTCAAGTTGATAACGATCAGAAGCACGTAGAATAACTTCACGTAAAATTTTAGGCAAAGCATCAGCATCTACCCACAATTTGAATGGCAGCACGTTGGCAAAAGCTCATGAAAGTAAAAAATATAGTGTAACAGATTACTGGAAAAGTAGAGTGAAGATCATCTGACTATTCACATCGACAGTTCGTGTAAGACATACTTAAGCAGCATATTGATATTTCGAGCTAAAAAGTAAATTAATTGTAGAGAATTACAGATTCAGACTTGAAATATGACAGTTACCCTCGATTTAATAGAGTAAGTTCAATCTTTTTAGCATTACGCTTTATGAAAAATCAAAACAGTCCAGAAATCATTAAAATTCAAGATCAAAATTTCGGTAATCATGTCGAGCATTGGAACTTACTGACAGATACTCCCGAAACGGATGTTCCCAAATGGTTAGGATTGGCTCTTGATGCACCGGTAATGCCGATGGGTCTCTGTCAGGACGAACATGAAATGGATCAATCATTCTGGCTGATTCAAGGCCCAAGTGGCGAAGCTGTTTCGATTAATCAAATTATTGCGGTTGAAGATCAAAAACCCCGTGCATTAAAAACAGCATTTCCAAGTTTTGATAGCCCATATAAATATGATGCGCAAATCGAGCGAATTATTACCTGTGATTCTTCAACTCAGGCAGTATTACGTTTGAACTTAAATAAAAACACCATTATTTATGCATTTGATAATTTATTCAGTGTAAATAGCTGTCAATATGACAAAAATCAAACCTATCAAGTTCAATTTAATGCTTGGGCATATGAATTAGAAACAGTTTCGGCTGATGAGAAAATCATTGTTGATGATCCAGCTTCAATTAAACATCACCGCGCATTAAATGCGATTTTGACTGAACATAATGGAGTTGCGCCAGACAATTTACAAGAATTGATTAATGACTGGCAACCAAAAACACCAGAAGATCAAGAACCTGTCACTGTCGACTTTTCTAAAATGGTGGCCTATTTATTTGGTGAAACATTAGGTCAAGAAGATGAAGCTTGGTTCCAAGGTAATATCGTAGGTAAAACTTCTATGCAGTTTATGCAGGAAGAATATACCCTTTATGATGTGACGCTGGTATTAGAAGATGATTTACCCGCAATCCTGATTCGTATTGCCACGAAGAATGAATTGTATAAAAACTTTAACATTGGCCAATATATTCGCGGTAACCTATGGATTCAGGCGAATATTTATGCTAAAACTGCACATAAGTGACAAAAAATCACATAAATGGCATTTTAGGCGTTCTAATGAAAATTATACCAGAACAAACGACCACCAGTCTGATTCACTCGAGTGATCAAGGTCTTAAACTTGATGTTGGTGCTTTTTGCTTTTTTTTACTTGGTATGTTTTTAGCAGCACTCATGTTTCATCAAATTGGCTTTTTTTAAATTTTTGACCACTACCCTATTCAAACATAAAAGCCCTCAATACTGAGGGCTTTTATTTTAGCTACGTATTATGGCTTAACCATGACGTTTTGCAAACTCATCCATAAAGTCTACAAGCGCTTGCACACCAGCCAATGGCACTGCATTGTAAATACTTGCACGCATACCACCAACTGAGCGATGACCTGCTAAGTTTAACAAATGATTTTGCTCTGCTTCTTTTAAAAAGGTCTTTTCCAATGCTTCATCAGCTAAAGTGAAGGGTACGTTCATCATTGAACGGTTTGGAATGGCAATTGGATTGTTATAGAAATCGCTTGAATCAATATAGCCATAAAGCAGTTTGGCTTTCTCTTGATTCACTTTATAGATCGCATCTACCCCACCCTGCTCAAGCAACCACTCAAATACCAGACCAGATAAATACCACGCATAAGTCGCAGGAGTATTCACCATTGAACCATTCTTGGCTTGATCGGCATATTTTAAGATACTTGGAATCTCAGGTTTTGCTAGATCTAACAAGTCATCACGAATAATGACGATAGTTAAGCCTGCTGGACCAATATTCTTTTGCGCACCCGCATAGATCAGACCAAACTTGCTTACATCTAAAGGTGCAGACAAGATACTAGATGAATAATCACACACCAATGGTGCGTTTACATCTGGAATTCCCGCGAATTGTAGACCACCAATGGTTTCATTATCTGCATAATGTACATAGGCAGCGTCAGCCGAAAGATTCCAGCTGCTTTGTTCAGTAATGGCATGTTTACCATCAATTAAAGTTCCCGCTTCAACGATATTAATATCACCATAGCGTTTTGCTTCTTTGAGTGCTTTCTCAGACCAAATACCTGTATGGATATAATCTGCCTTATTATTTTTACCTAACAGATTCAAAGGTATCGCTGAGAATTGCAAGGATGCACCACCTTGTAAAAACAAGACCTTATAGTTCTCTGGAATATTCATGAGCTTACGTAAATCAGCTTCAGCTTTCTCTGCCACAGCAACATAGTCATTGCTACGATGACTCATTTCCATGATCGACAGACCCTTACCTTGCCAATCCAACAATTCTTGTTGAGCTTTTTCTAAAACAGCCGTAGGTAATGCAGCAGGACCAGCGCAGAAATTATAAGCACGCATGAGTTTTCCCTTGTTAAAGTGGAACAAATTGGAATGGGAATTTAACCATAGATTGGCGAAGCTTGCAGCAGCTTATCCAGTAAATATTTCAATTTGATTGAGAAAATAGCATTAATTTTTCTATCATGTCTTTGTCATTACATTTATTTTTAGTTGAATAACCAGCTCATATTTACTTGTTCAAAAAACCATAATTCCACCCGTTTCAATTAGATTAAAAACTCTACTTTTTACAAATTCACTACACCAAACCAAGCGATATAACTATTTAATTAAAAACATAATATTTTAATTTTATAAAAAGAATTTAGACTACCTCAGGATATTATTAAATTGCGACCTACCCCTATGTTGAAACGACATGATCGACCGAGTTTTAAGGTCCAACGGTTTCCCAGAAAGTTAAGCTTGAGTATAAGCCTAATTAGCTGTGCCCTATTTTCAACGGTATTATCTGCACAAACATTAAGTTATAGCGAAGCTGAACAATATGTTGTGGAAAATGCTTACGGGACGCAAGCACAGCAGGCCCTACAGCAAGCTTCACAACTTGAAATGGAAGCCGTCAAGCATTTAGGTTTACCGCGTATCGACTTAAATGCACGTGCTTACTCATTTCATAGCGAAACTAGCGTACCTTTAGAATCGAGTAAACGTCGGCTTGAAAACTCCCTCACGCGGGGCTTTGATGATAAATTATCGCAATGGGGTAATGTGCTTCCACCAGAAGTGATTGATCAAGTCAGCCAAGGTTTTGATCAAACTGTCCAAGAAGGCTTAAATCAGGTACCCAATAATCTGGATGTCACGGTGAAAGACCATGATGTGCGCACTTCAATTTCAATGGTGATGCCACTCTATACTGGCGGGAAAATTAGTAGTGCCAAACAGATTGCGACGATTCAAGCACAACGCTCAAATATCAGCGAAAAACAACAACAAGATTCACAACGCTTCGAGATGATTCAATCCTATTTTAATGTGCAATTACAACAACAGTTACTCAACGCTAGCCTGTTTAATTTGAATGCGATGCAAGAACACTATAACAATGCACTTAAATTAGAGAAGCAAGGCTTTATTAATAAAGGGCAACGCATGCAGTTTGAAGTGGCGCGGAATAATGCAGAACGCACCTATCAAAATGCGCAGTCGAATCTGCAAGCGAGCCAGTTTAGCCTAAAAAATCTATTACAGACTAAAGAAGGCCTAAACCTTACCACCCCACTATTTGTGAATAATGCACAAAATCATTCTTTGGATAAACTGCTGGCAAATTATGATCAAAACTCCAGTTTGATTAAAAAATTGCAAATGGATACCCAGTTAGCCAATGAAAATGTCAAGGTTCAACAATCTGCGAAGAAACCAAGTGTTTTTGCCTTTGGTGAATATGGGCTGGACAATAAAGAGAATTGGATTGTCGGCGTGATGGCGAAATACAATTTATTCTCAGGCATTGATAACAACAAAAACATACGTGCTGCCGAATTGAAAAAATATGCTGCTGAACTCATGACCGAACGCACCAAGCAAGAAGTCGAAAACGTGCTGTACAAATCATATAGCGAATTAAACGCGTCTCAGACTAGCCATCAACTATTAACGCAGAACACCAAAGCTGCTCAAGAAAACTTACGTATCCAACAGCTTTCATTTAAAGAAGGTATGGGCACGGCGACTCAAGTGATTGATGCACAAAATGCATTCAGTGCATTAAGAAGTGAGATGGCGATAAATTCATATAAATACATCTTATCTTTAGCCACCTTATTACAAAGCTATGGTTCGATTGATGAGTTCAAGCTTTATGTTAATCAACCACGTACAGACTATATCCGTTAATTGGAGAAATTTATGAGCCAAGATCAATCATCATCCAATTCAGAACGTGATACAGATCAAGTGGAAAATAAGACTGAGACCCAAGCTTCTGAACTATCTCAAGCACAAGTGACCTCTACAGAAAAGGTAGAACAGCCGAGACCTGAGACATCAAACTCAAATCAACAACAGCCTCCGACAGAACCACCAAAAAAAGGCACGGCAAAAATCATCGGCCTGATTATTTTAATTTTGCTTTTAGGTCTGATTGCATTTGGTTTATGGAAAGCCTATCAGCCACAAGCCATTGAATTACAAGGTCGGGTTGAGTCAGAAACCGTACATATCAGCACCAAAGTACCGAGCCGTATTGAGGAGTTCTATGTGTCTGAAGGTCAGTCCGTTAAAAAAGGTCAGGCCTTAGTTCGTTTTGTCAGCCCTGAATTAGAGGCTAAAAAAGAACAGGCACAAGCCGCATTACAAAGTGCGACCGCTTTTCATTCAACCGTGTATCGTGGCGCACAACAAGAAAATATCGATACGCTCTATGCCAACTGGCAAGCAATGAAAACCCAAGCTGAATTAGCAGCAACAACCTACAAGCGTGGTGAAACCTTATTTCAACAAGGTGTGATTTCTCGCCAACGTCGAGATGAAATGCTTGCAGCACAAACCTCTGCACGTGAAACAGCCGAGGCATCGTACCAACAATATGCGCGTGCCAAACGTGGCAGTACTGAACAGCAAAAATCAACGGCTGATGCACAGGTTGCTATGGCACAAGCAGCGGTGAAAGAAGCCAATGCCTTGACTGAGGAAACTAAACTGTATTCACCAACAGATGGTACTGTGTCTAAAACCTATGGCAAACCGACTGAACTGGTTGCGACAGCTGTGCCTGTGGTCAGTATTATCGAAGATCATGATTTGTGGGTCAGCTTAAATGTCCGCGAAGACATGTATAGCTCTGTTTATAAAATGAAAACGATTGAAGGCTTTATTCCTGCACTCAATCGTAAAGAAACTTTCAAAGTCAAAAATATTGATGCTGAAGGTGACTTTGCGACCATCAAAACCACACGCCAAACAGGTGGTTATGATATTCGTAGTTTCAAATTTCACCTTGTACCAGAACAAAGTATTCCAGATTTAAAAGTCGGTATGAGTGTGTTGTTTAAAATTGAAGAGGCAAAATAAGCGATGTTTGCAGTGATGCTGCGGGAATTGCGCTATTTAAAACACCATAAAGTTGATTTGTTTATGGCGGTCATTGCCCCTTTGCTGGTGATTCTGTTATTTGGCAGCATGTTTTCCGCTGGTAAGGCGGAACATTTACCCATTGTGGTGATTGATCAAGATCAAAGTGAGATGAGCCGTAAAGTGATTCATGCACTTAGCATCAATCATACTCTGAAGGTTAAAACGATTACCGCTAGCCAAGATGAAGCCGAACGACTCATCAATAAAACCGAAGCTTGGGGATTCGTGATGATCCCTGAGGGAGCTGAACAACGCTTGGTCAAAGCCCAAGATGCGCAGATCAGCATTGCCTATAACCAATCCTTTTTTAGTATCGGTAATACCATTTCCTCTGCCATGCTCATCAGCACGCTAAATGGTATGGCTGAATATATGGGGCAAAGCTATTTAGCCAATACTATTCCCTATTTAGACATGCCCACACCGCATATCAAGATCTCAACCCTGTATAATCCAAGCATGAGTTATGAACTGTTTCTGGAACCTTTTATGGTGCCAGCAGTCTTACATTTATTACTGTGCTGTTGCGTGGCTTTTGCTATCGGGCAGGAATTTAAACGCAAGACTGTCGGTGAATGGGTCCAATCAAAACAAATTATCTCTAGCCTACTTGGTAAAGTCCTGCTCTATGTCTTTATCTTCTGCGCCTGGACTTGGTGCTGGATGTTCTGGCTGGCACATATTCGTGGTTACTTTATCGCAGGTTCACTTACACTGATCCTTGTTGCACAGTTTTTGCTGTATTTTGCTTATGCCGTGATTAGCAGTACTGTGGTTTTGGCAACACAGAATTTACCCAAAACCTTTGGTTTTATCGCACTCTACGGTGGATCATCACCAAGCTTTTCTGGAATTACATTACCACTCAATAATGCACCCGCATTTACTCAATTTTGGTCGATGATTATTCCTTACACACCTTACGCTAAATTGCAGACCGAGCAATGGATTATTGGCAGTGATATTTATGTTTCATTGGTTCCATTTGGTATCTTAGTGGTCTTTGCAGGTTTATTCTTTGCGTTAAGCGTGCGTCTGTTAAAGAAAAATACTCAGGAGCTTTGTTCATGAAGTCATTTTTCAGTTATTACTTACAGACCTTTAAAAATATTTTTGCCAATAGCTCGGTGTTTACCACGCTCATTGCCGCAATCTTGCTCTATAGTTTTTTCTATCCAACTGCCTATAAAGCACAAACCGCTGAAGATATTCCGATTGTAATTGTGGATGAAGAACAGAGCATTTTGACCTCAAAAATCATTAGCCAAGCGTCTAATAGTCCGCATATCAAAATCATCACCGTGACAGATAACTTTCTTGAAGCACAGCGCATGGTGAAAAACCAGCAAGCTGAAGGTATTTTGTTATTACCAGAAAACCTGACCAATAGCTTAAAACGCGGTGAAATGGGCGGCATTGGCCTGTACTTGAGCACGGCTTATTTCATTCGAACCAAAGAAGTAGGTGTAGGTTTAGCAGGTTCTATTGAATATACGCTAAAAGAGCATTTAGAAAAGTTCGGCAATGCCTCTGCTTTTGAGCCTGAACTTTCGATCCACCAAATTCCATTGTTTAACACAATGTCTGGTTATGGCAGTTATATCTTCCCTGCTGTGGCCAGTTTAATTATTCACCAGACTATTCTGCTCGGTCTGGCGATGCTGATTGCCAGTTACCGTGAACAAGGCTGGGTAGCAAAACCTGTAGAATTCTGGGCCACTTTTGCAGCCATCTTTACTACAGGTTGTTTAGGTTGCCTGTACTTATTTGGCTTTACCTTCTGGTTATATGAATATCCACATGGGGGCAATTTTTGGGGCATGCTGCTTGCTGTACCAATCTATGTCAGCTGTGTGATTGGTTTGGGTATGTTGGTCGGTTCACTGGTTGATATGCCAGAACGGGTTGGTCATTTAATTGTGGTGACCTCTGTCCCATTGTTCTTATTAACTGGTACCGCATGGCCACATGAAGCCATGCCGCATTGGATGCAATGGTTTGCATGGACACTGCCTTCAACCCATGGGGTACAACTCTTTGTACAACTCAATCAGATGGGTGTACCCACCTCAATCGTGGTGCCAAAACTGATTTATCTTACTACAGTCGCTGCAATATTATTGGCAATTTCTTATTATCGTCTGGTTAAAAAATAGTATTTTTCGCTTTAAGTTGATATTAAGGATCTCTTGGCATATTGCTTCAATCGTAGACATTAAAAGGTAAGGCTAAATTGGGCTTACCTTTTAATCCATCTGAATTGAGGCATGGATATGGCCAAAGTATGCTATTGCGCTGATGACTTCGCAATGAATCCTGAGATTTCAGATGCGATTCTACTGCTCATCAAAACAGGTGCTTTACATGCAACTTCTTGCATGACACAAGCGGAGCATTGGCCTATTGCAGCGCAACAGCTCAAGCCAATCTCTAATAATATTGATGTCGGTTTACACCTAAATTTCACCCATAGATTTAGCTCAGCAACCACAATATTTTCATTGCCAATATTAATGCTTAAAGCATGGGGTCGACAGCTAGACAGCAAACTCATTCAACAAAGTATTGAACAACAGTGGAATGCATTTGTTGAGGCAATGGGAAAACAGCCTGATTTTATCGATGGACATCAACATATCCACCAATTCCCCATCATTCGGGATATATTGGTTTCCTTCCTCAAACAACAAAATTTTCAAGGCTGGGTTAGGAACCTACAACACCCAATCACAGCCCCTGCCTATTTGATAAAAACTCGCTTACTGTCACGACTAGGCGCGCCCACACTAGCCTCAATATGCCGGCAACAGAACATTCGGCAAAATCGATATTTCGCAGGGATCTATAACTTTGAATCGAACAGCTATTCCCATTTAAACCAACAGTGGTTGGAGCAGGCTCAGGATAATTTACTGATCATGTGCCACCCTGCTACGCAAGTAATTGATCAACATGACCCCATTTCAGTTGCACGCGTTCGAGAATTCCAATACCTCAGCTCATCTCAATTTCGTGATGATTGTCAAATCTATCAAATTTCGCTGACCTCAATGGATACATTATTATGATAAACAGTCCATTTCTTTCTTGCGTAGTCCCTGCCTACAACGAAGCAGAAAACCTTAAAAAGTTTATCCCAGCTTTGGCGCAGCAGTTAGAACAACAAAATTTACGCTATGAAATCATCATTATTGACGATGGGAGTAAAGATAATAGTATCGCAGTCTTACAGCAAATGCTCGATGACTATCCTTTACGCATCCTTACACTATCACGGAATTTTGGCAAAGAAGCAGCCTTAAGTGCAGGTCTGGACTACGTTACAGGCGATGCGACCTTATTGATCGACGCCGATTTTCAACATCCTTTAAATGCCATTCCAACCATGATTCAACTCTGGAAAGATGGCTATGACATGGTGTATGGCATTCGAGATCGAAGCACAGAATCATGGCTCAAAAAAGTCTTTACTCAAGGCTATTATCACGTTTTGAATTTAAGTTCTTCGGTCAACATCCCTGAAAATGCGGGTGATTTTCGCCTATTGGATGCAAAAGTCGTTGAAGCTGTAAGAAAACTTCCTGAAAAGAACCGTTATATGAAAGGGTTGTATGCATGGGTTGGTTTCAAGAGTATTGGGATCCACTTTACGGAGCAACAGCGTCAATATGGGCAATCCAGTTTTAATTTTAAAGCCCTGTTTCAATTGGCAATGTCAGGATTGACTGGCTTTTCCGATTTACCGCTACGCTTATGTATTTATCTCGGTGCATTACTTGCACTCTTTGCAATGAGTTACGGCGTCTGGATCATTATTGAAACGATGATTGAAGGTATCCGTGTACCTGGTTGGGCTACGTTGGCCGCTGGTATGACACTTTTAGGTGGTATCCAACTACTCTGTATTGGGATTTTAGGTGAATATATTGGGCGTATTTATGCGGAAGTTAAAAACCGTCCCAAATATATTGTTTCTGCCGAGTATTCACATAGCCATGCTAAACCTTTCGTACATGATAAGCAAAATAATGTAGTTTCTTTCTAATGCAAACTCATGTCCTACAGTTTTTTCGTTTTGGTATTGTTGGTTTGATTGCAGCACTTTCACACTATTTTCTTGTGATATTGCTGATTCGGCCTCAATACCAAGTGTCACTAAAATATGCAAATCTGCTCGCCTTTCTCACAGCTTTCTGGATCAGCTACTTTGGTCATCGTATTTTTACTTTTCAAGCCATACACCTTAAGCATAGGGAAACACTTAAGAAGTTTATCGTCGTGGCTGGACTGGGATTCATGTTGAATGAATCTGTTTTATTAATCAGCCACCATTACCTTGATACCCCTATTTCCATACTGATTATTTTTAGTATTGGCATTACTTCAATTTTTACTTTTTTGCTCAACCGTTATTTTGCATTTCAATAATAAGGATTCAACATATGCAACAATGGCTACGATCATCTAAATTTTTACTTATCTTTTTACCCGTTTGGTTATTGATGAGCTCATGGATTCGTCCACTATCTGTACCAGATGAAGGACGATATGGGGATATTAGTCGCGCAATGCTTGAATCAGGAGACTGGCTGATTCCACGTATTAACGGCTTACCTTTTATGCACAAACCTCCTTTACTGCATTGGCTCTCTACCGCTTTTATGGAGATATTTGGCCTTCATCCTTGGGTATTACGCCTTATTCCTACCTTAGCTGGCAGTATGATGCTGATCAGTCTTTTTATCTTTTTAAAAAAGCATGTTTCGGAACATATTGCTCAGTTAACCATTATTATCTTAGCAACCAGTCTTTTGTTCTATGGCAGTAGTGAATATATCAACCATGATCTACTAGTCGCTTCATGGATAACCGTTTGTATTCTGAGTTTTGTTGACTTTAGCCTTTCAGGTAAAAAAACCGTTCTATTTTTAGGCTACTTTGCTGCTGCAGCAGGCTTTCTCAGTAAAGGTCTAATTGGTGTCTTGATCCCAGGACTCGTATTATTACCTTGGCTACTCTACACGCGACAATGGAAAAAAATTCCAACCCTGCTCAACCCTTTCGGGATTCTCTTTTTCCTCGCCTTAACAGCCCCTTGGGTTTATCTGGTTCAATTAAAATACCCGCAATTTTTGCATTATTTCTTCATTGATCAACAATTTAGTCGTTTTAGTTCGAATGGATTTAATAATAAGCAACCTTGGTTTTTCTACTATCTCATTCTGTTTGTAAGCTTTTTACCATGGTTGTTTGTGAATCGTTTTAGATTCTCAAAACGTATTTTTCAAGCATCACTTTCTTCTTCTTTGCTCGCCCTCTGCCTCTGGTGGTTTATATCGGTGAGTATTTTCTTTTCCATCCCCCCTTCAAAATTAGCTGGTTATATCCTCCCTGCCGTACCACCTTTAGCCATTTTACTAGCTGTCACAGTACGCCCTATTCTAGATAATTTTGCTAAGAGCAAACTTCAAATCTGGGGTCCTGCTACCTTTATCTTTATTTTAGGGCTTGGGATCATTTTAGCGCCACATTTCATAAAGAATAATCATGCTTTTTATACCAGTCATGCTATTCAAATTTACATGATTGGCACGATTCTATGCATTGTTCCTTTTAGCTTAATGCTGTTATTTAAACTGAAGAAAATAGATTATTTAAGCGCAATTTTCTTAAGCTTAATTCTATTTTGTACCTCTATTTCAGCTGCAGTCCGCGTTCTCGATACCAAGAACAATGCTGACCAAGTCGATTTTGCAAAATCGATGAATCCTAAATCGGATGTGGTCTTTTATTACAATTACTTCTATGACCTTCCTTTTTTATTGGACTTTAAAAAACCAGTTTATATTGTCAATGATTGGGATAGTGTAAAAACAGATAACTCATCTTTAGAACTTAAAGATGGCTTGCTATTTGAACCTGAGCGTAAACAATATTTATGGAATAAGCAGCAGCTCCAAAACATGTTAAAACAGAACCAGCCAGTAGTTGTTGTGAGTAACCCTGGCGGCTACAAACCAGATCATCCCAACGTTAAAGTTCTGCATTATCGCAACTATGATGTATTTCTGATCAACCAAAATTTTTAAATAAAAAAAGGAAGCTGATCAGCTTCCTTTTTATCATCAGATACCAAATTGCTTTTTGACGATGTGTACTAACTTTTCTTTAGCTGAGTTTTCTAAAACTGTGCCATGTGCGGCAACTAAATGCTGAAAATCCAATTGTAGTAGTCGATCAAAATCTTTTTTTAAGCTAGCAGATTTTGGTGTGACTCTTTTCAACCAAGGCCCACCAATAAATAAGCCTAATCGAAATCCCATGAGGTAAATAATAATTTTGCTTAGAAAACTAAAATATTTCCAATCACTCCAGTATTGAATACTATCTGTCGTGATTAACAGCTTTTTATCCTGTATGTATAAAATTGCTTCAGGGCAAGTTGCTTGTTCAAATATAAAGAATTCAGCATTTTTGATAGGAGGAAGTGTACACGATTGAATTATCTTTATCGGAAATAAGTTTGGATAATTCACATGATGCGATTGGCTCCAAAAGTTGCCTGATATGTATCGATATAAAATTGATCATCAATACCATGAAAATCGCCTAAACGAATGACATGTTTAATTTGCCCTAAACCTTTTAATTTCTCTAATTCTATTTTAGACATCCGAACTGCATTGATTAGAGTCAGCTCATTGTTTTGTTTGACAATAATCATATTACGATTCATGGAGAGACCAAATCCAAGCCTGATACTGCCCCTTAGTAAGTAAATATTTTCAAAAATTTCAACAATCGGATCATGAGGGTAAACAGGCGCATAATTTTCTTTCATCTTTATATTCCTTTATTTTTATCAATATATCTTATACATTCAAATTAAAAATATTAGATTGGCCAATATATAAAAAACAAAGTCAATTTTGTAATAAGC
The DNA here is from genome assembly GCF_008980925.1 of Acinetobacter sp. TUM15071. Taxonomy (NCBI): domain Bacteria; kingdom Pseudomonadati; phylum Pseudomonadota; class Gammaproteobacteria; order Moraxellales; family Moraxellaceae; genus Acinetobacter; species Acinetobacter sp. TUM15071. The sequence continues at coordinate 115,975 of NZ_BKGB01000001.1, forward strand.
ATAAAAAAACCCAAAGATAACTTTGGGCTTTTTAAAAAATTATTGCTTACGCTTCTGGCGTATCATCTTTAGGTTCTACAGCCACTTCTTCAGAAGTTGCAGCCTCAACAACCTCGGTATTCTCCACTTCTTCTGTAGCATCTAACTCTTCGTCATCTTCTACAGCTTCAATCGAAACAACACCAACTAAGGTTTCAGCATCGCTCAAACGAATCAAACGAACACCTTGTGCATTACGACCCGTGGTTGCAACTTCAGCTGCACGGGTACGTACCAATGTACCGCCATCTGAAATCAGCATGAGTTCTTTGCTTTCATCAATAGATACTGCACCAACAAGCTCACCATTACGTTCGCTGGTCTTGATTGCAATTACACCCTTACCACCACGTTTCTTGGTCGGGAAGTCATCTACTGGCGTACGTTTACCATAACCGTTGGCACATGCACACAGTACTTCACCTGTTTCAGGGACAACAACCAGTGAAACAATACGGCTAAGCACATTTGAATCTGATGAATCATCATTATCATCCAAATCATCATTTTCAACGTCTGCATCATCAGCTTCAATGGTATTGCTTGCAAAACTTACGCGCATACCACGGACACCTTTCGCGGTACGTCCCATTGCACGAACATCAGTTTCAGCAAAACGAATTGCTTTACCTTCGTTCGAGAACAGCATGATTTGCTGTTGACCATCGGTAATTGCAACACCAATCAGAGTGTCTTCTTCATTCAATTCGATCGCACGTAAACCATTTGAACGAACATTGCTAAATTGCCCCAACTCAACACGTTTTACTGTGCCTGATGCTGTTGCCATAAAGACATAATGGTTTTCAGGGAATTCGGTCAACGGCAAGATTGCAGTCACAGTTTCATTTGCATCCAATGGAAGCAAATTAATAATCGGACGACCTTTCGCACCACGAGATGCCTGAGGTACTTCGAATACTCTTAAGCGATACACTTTACCGACATTGGTAAAGCATAAAACCGTCGCATGGTTTGATGCCACAATTAAATGTTGGATAATGTCATCATCTTTCATTGAAGTTGCGGACTTACCACGACCACCACGACGCTGTGCTTGATAATCAGAAAGTGGTTGAGTTTTCGCATATCCCGTTTGAGAAACAGTCAATACAACCTGCTCTTCAGGGATCAAATCTTCACGGCAGAAATCAACACCAGACTCTACGATTTCTGTGCGACGTCCATCACCATATTGCTGCAAGATTAAAGCAAGCTCTTCACGAATTACATTCATCAATAAATTAAAATCATTGAGAATTGCCGTTAATTCAGCAATTTGACCCAAAATTTCACTATATTCTGCATGTAGCTTGTCTTGTTCAAGACCCGTTAAACGGTGTAAACGTAATTCTAAGATTGCTGCAACTTGCGTAGGTGACAAGCGATAGATATCACCAACCAGTCCAAATGGACGTGCAGGATCTTCACCTTCAATCTCATCTGGGCGAACAGAAATCGCACCTGCTTTTTCAAGCAATGCAACCACACCGCCACCAGCCCACTCGCCTGCTTGTAAACGCTCACGCGCTTCAGCAGGGTTAGCAGAGCTTTTAATGGTTTCAATAATGGCATCGATATTTGCCAAAGCAACCGTTAAACCTTCTAAGATATGGCCACGCTCACGTGCTTTACGCAACTCGAACATGGTACGACGAGTCACCACTTCTTGGCGATGACGAATAAATGCCGCAATAATATCTTTCAGGTTCATCAACTTAGGCTGACCATTATCTAGGCAGACCATGTTGATACTGAACGAGTTTTGCAATTGGGTATGTAAAAATAAATTATTTACTGCAACTTCTGCATTTTCACCACGCTTCAAGTCGATCGCGATACGCATACCGTCTTTATCTGACTCATCACGTAGCTCAGAAATTCCTTCAAGTTTCTTTTCTTTCACTAATTCAGCAATACGCTCAATCGTTCTTGCTTTATTGACTTGATAAGGAATTTCAGTAAATACGATCGTAGTACGACCTGTTTTCTGGTCTTCTTCAAAGTGATATTTACCACGGATATGCAAACGGCCTTTACCAGTACGATAGGCATCAACAATACCTGACTTACCGTAAATAATACCGCCTGTAGGGAAATCTGGGCCCGTAATATGCTCCATCAAACCTTCGATAGAAATATTCGGGTTATTGGCATAAGCCAAACATGCATTCACGACTTCAGTCATGTTATGCGGCGCCATATTGGTCGCCATACCTACCGCAATACCTGTCGTACCATTAATCAAAAGATTTGGAATACGTGTCGGCATCACTTGAGGAATACGTTCAGAACCGTCGTAGTTATCTTCCCAATCAACAGTATCTTTTTCTAAGTCTGCCAAAATTTCATGGGTTAACTTTTGCATACGGACTTCGGTATAACGCATTGCTGCTGCGCTATCACCATCGACTGAACCGAAGTTACCCTGACCATCAACCAACATATAACGTAAGCTGAAGTTCTGCGCCATACGAACGATTGTTTCGTATACTGCACTGTCACCATGAGGGTGATATTTACCGATCACATCCCCGACAACACGAGCAGACTTTTTGTACGCTTTGTTATAATCATTGCCCAATTCGTGCATCGCAAATAAGACACGACGATGAACAGGTTTTAGACCGTCTCTCACATCTGGCAATGCACGAGATACAATTACGCTCATCGCGTAATCTAAATATGAATGCTTGAGTTCGTCCTCAATGGCAATCGGTCTGATTTCCGATACGCTCATGCATACTCCTTGTTTACAGATAGAGAGTTCTACCTGTCTTTATGTCTTCAATCTTGCAAAAATTTAGCTCAAGAGCTTGAACTAAAAATAAAAAATACAGCGAAAAATTATAGCATAAAGGACAAACCAACTGTGAGTTTAAACTTTGAAAAATAGCATTTTTTTACAATAAAAATTATATATAAATTAATAACTTAAAATTATCAAATGCAAGACCGACAGATAAAAATCGATTCTTACCCATTTTGGGCAAAAGATCCTCAAATGATGAGATAAAAACAACGAATTTAATGTACTAATTTCAATTAGGCTCAAGCTCAAAAAATGAGCTAAGCCACATTAAATGACTCAAGAATAAGAGCCTGACTTAGCTTCAATTGGAAGCGTTTCTGACTCGGTCACTTCGACTTGATCATGTTGCATAAAATAAAAGGCCATAAAGAATAGAGCTAAAATAAAAGGTGTTTCATATAACTCTTCTACAATGTCCTGATTCATTACATCCGCAATTAGCCATGTATAAACGAAACGGTGATGCTCGACACTATCAGCAAAGAATAAAGACAGAACAAGACTCCCTTCTTCTTCCCCATTAGAATCTAACATTCATTTGTCTGGACGATATTGTGTAGGAATCCACTGGTAACCCTTACTATTTTTTCCGATATGACCAATCCCAGGGAAAGCAACATGTGCAGCACCAATCCACCATTGATTTTGATAAGCTTGCTCGAAAATATTTTTACGAACCGCGATTGCATGTTGAAAACTGGTATCAGGTTTATAACTGGCTTCAGGATAAGGAAATTGCACAGCAGCGTAATGCACCACATCGCCCAAGCCCAGAAACTTTTGTCCATTCTGACCATCGACCAAATAAGATGAATGGCCTTCGGTATGACCATGTGTCGTAATTAATTCAACATTCGGAACCTTAAACGAATCTTTGGTGAAAGCAATCAACTGTCCAGCCTGCTGATAAGGTTTTAATGCATCACGTGTCATTTTAAATAATGGTTTAAAGAAATCAGAGGCTTTTGCTTCGTTCTCAGTCGATGTCCAATAGTCCACATCCTCTTTGGCCAGATAAACTTTGGCATTTGGATAAGCCATTGTTCCATCTAGCGTAATTCCACAAAGATGATCCGGATGGGCGTGAGTAATTAGAATGGTATCAATTTGCTCAGGTTGTACCCCCGCCTTTTTTAAATTTTCAGGGACATAGCCCAAGCTTGGACCAAAACATTTTGCCGTGCCCGCATCAATTAAGATATTTTGTGTTGGTGTTTGTACTAGATAAGCAGAAAAATCGGTCACAATATGATTATGTTCATCGACAGGTACAAAATTCTCTTTGAATAGCTGATTGGCTTTCTCTGTTGAAATACCCAACAAATCACTGCGTGGTAATCCCAATTCTCCATCAAACAAAGCCGTAACTTTTAGATTACCGACAGGCTGTAAAAAATACCCATCAACCTGTTGTACCTGTGGTTTAGATTCAGCATATGTCGTGCTGGTACTAAACAGTAACGCTATTAGGATATGCTTTAATAATTTCACACTCATCACCTTGATATTTGATTAATTTAAATCTAACTATTTTTAGTGATAAAAATCGCTCAATCATCTACGTGAATCGCTCAATTTAGATTATTACAAAGATAAAACAGCGGGATCTACTTCATAACGCTGCATAAACCGTTCACGAAATGTTGCAGTAGATTGATAACCAGATTTTGCTGCAATCGTTTTCATAGGCAACTTATTTGAGTACAACAACTCCAATGCATAAGCAAGCCGTGCCTGAGTAATAATTTCTCTCAAAGAAGTCTGCTCATGGCTCAGTTTACGACGCAGTGTAGCGCTACTTAAACCTAAACGCATTTCAATTTCACTGGATTGCCATTGATGCTGAGGGTTCTCTATAACCCATTGGTAAATTTGCGTTGCCAGTTTCTGTGGAGGGAGAATAAGTACATCTGCACAATGCTGTTGGCATAACTGTACCAGTATCGCGGCAATAGATAAGCGTGCCTTAACCAAATCGTGTTGAAACAAAGCCGTTTGCCACTCAAGCAGAGACTCCGCAAAATCCGTGATTGAAAATCTTAAGATAGATTCTGTTTTATCCGTAATTGGCTTGGCCCAAATCATCTGTGCAGCATGAATCACTTCTTCACACATCGGCACCAGAATCGTCAAATATTCGCCTGTCTCTAAATCTGGGATATTCACCGTATCTGCTACGGTATCGGGCTTAATAATAAAAAGATCGCCTGCGTTGAGCTCTATTTGTTTATTATAAGTATTCAAGCGTTGTTGCCCATGCAGAATAATCCCCATGTGTAGCTGATTCACTTTAATATTTGACAGGCCATGCTGGTTCTTGGCCCGAATACACAAATAATCCCTCGCCATATCTGCGTGTGCTAGTTTAACCAGTGAACGATGTAAATGATCAGCCTGTATTGAAGCCGAAGAATTAATATTCATAATCATGAAAAATAAAAACGCCCTTGAGCAATGTATAGCACAAGGGCATTTGTTTGAATAAGTATCAGGCTATAAAATTACAGCTTGCTTACCAATTCAGGTACAACAGTGTTCAAATCACCAACTAACCAGTAGTCAGCAACACTGTTGATTGGCGCTTCTTCGTCTTTGTTGATTGCAACAATAACTTTAGAATCTTTCATACCTGCCAAGTGCTGAATCGCACCAGAGATACCAATCGCCATATAAAGATCTGGAGCAACGATTTTACCAGTTTGACCAACTTGGAAATCGTTTGGTACGAAGCCAGCATCTACCGCAGCACGTGAAGCACCTTGAGCAGCACCAAGCTTGTCTGCTAATGGATCAAGTACTTTGTGATAGTTCTCACCAGAACCTACACCACGACCACCAGAAACAACGATACGTGCAGCAGTTAACTCTGGACGATCAAGTTTCACGATTTCTTCGCTTACAAATGTAGAAATACCAGCGTCTTTCGCTTCAGCAACAGCTTCAACCGCAGCAGAACCACCTTCAGCAGCAACTGCATCAAATGCTGTACCACGAACTGTACCAACGATGATTGCTTCGTCAGATTGAACAGTTGCAATCGCGTTACCCGCATAGATAGGACGCTTGAATGTATTTGCAGATTCAACAGCAATGATGTCTGAAATCATGCTTACGTCAAGAAGTGCAGCAACACGTGGAAGAATGTTCTTACCCGTCGTTGTAGAAGCAGCTAATACGTATTTGTATCCGCCTTTCGCGATGTCAGCAACTAAGCCAGCAACGTTTTCAGCCAATTGGTTTGCATAAGCAGCATTGTCAGCAAGTAATACTTTGCTCACACCAGCAACTTTAGCAGCAGCATCTGCAACTGCTTGAGCGCCAGAACCAGCAACTAATACAGTAATATCACCACCGATTTTTTGAGCTGCCGCAACAACGTTTAAAGTTGCACCGTTAAGTGTCTGATTGTTGTGATCAGCGATAACTAAAATACTCATGATTTTATCCTTCTGTATTAGATCACTTTCGCTTCGTTTTTCAATTTTTCAACAAGCTCGTCTACAGACTTCACTTGTACGCCAGCTTTACGTTCAGCAGGTGCTTCAACTTTAATTGTTTTAAGTTTAGTACCAGTTGCAACGCCATAATCAGCAGGAGATTTTGTATCAAGTGGCTTTTTACGCGCTTTCATGATGTTTGGAAGAGCAGCATAACGTGGCTCATTCAAACGTAAGTCAGTCGTAATGATTGCAGGTAATGCAAGCTCAACAGTTTGCAAACCACCATCAACTTCACGAGTAACCTGAACTTTACCGCCATCTACTTTAACTTCAGATGCGAAAGTACCTTGACCTGCACCGAGTAAAGCACCGAGCATTTGACCTACTTGGTTAGAGTCATCATCAATTGCTTGTTTACCAAGAAGGATAAGTTCTGGTTTTTCAGCATCAACAACGCCCTTCAAGATTTTAGCAACTTCTAAAGCGCCAACTTCATCAGCAGTTTCAACTAAAATACCACGGTCAGCACCTAAAGCCATTGCAGAACGAATTTGTTCTTGAGCGTCTTTAGAACCCACTGAAACAACAACGATTTCAGAAACTGTTCCTTTTTCTTTTAAGCGAACCGCTTCTTCCACTGCGATTTCACAGAATGGGTTGATTGACATCTTAACGTTGGTAAGGTCAACCCCACTATTGTCCGGCTTAACACGAACTTTTACGTTGGCATCAACCACACGTTTTACAGCGACAAGAGCCTTCATGTAATCCTCGGCTGTTCTAAGCAAGTAAATGTAATGAAGAGCATTCTAACTCTTCGATCGAAACTTTTTAGGTGCCCTATCTTGCAATGTATTTGGCATTTCGGTCAAGTCACAATTTCCGCTACGGCTATAAAAAAGATGAAACGCTCAGTTCACATATTGAAAATAGTTATTCATTTTACAAATTTAGTTAACAAGAAGGATGAATATTAAACTTTGATTTTTTTAATATTTTATAAAATTCAATGATCTAAAACAGGCTTTTTCAATCTTTCGCGCATGTTCTGTAACGGATCATTTCTCGTAAAAATTGACAGCTTTATGGATTTGCAAAAATGTGGCAATTAAGTAAGAACAACAATTCGACAGATGTCGTTAATAAAGTGGAAAAGTAGTCGACTATTAAACGCTCAAATTTGCAACATAATATATCAAAATTTAGCTTTTTTGCGCTCTTGGATGGGTTTGATCATACACTTTGGCCAATTGTTCAAAGTCCACATGCGTATAAATCTGGGTGGTCGATAGATTACTATGACCCAGCATCTCCTGCACAGAACGTAAATCACCGCTGGCTGATAGCATATGACTGGCAAAACAATGCCTTAATAGATGAGGATGTAAATCAACATTCACACCCGCACGTTGTGCTTGCAGTTTGACCCGATTTTCAATTTGACGCGGCGTTAAAGCATTACCACGCTGCGAGATAAAAACTGATGAATCCGCATTAAAGCCACCTTGCCAAATTCGATAGATTTTTAACCATTCAACCAAACTGTCTTTGGCTTTAGTACCAAATGGAACGATCCGAGTTTTATTGCCTTTACCTGTAATACGTAACAGCTGTCGATTAAAATCAATATCTTTAACTGTTAAACCTTGTAGTTCAGCTAAACGCAAACCACTTGAATATAATAGTTCAAGCATAGCTTTATCACGTAACCATAGCTGTTGTTCGATCGGCTTTTCTGGCGCTGCTTGATCTAAAATTTGATGTACAGTCTCAATATCAATCATGCCCGGCAAAGGTCGTGGTTGACGCTTTAATTTAAAATCTTCGGATGGATTTTGTTCCAAATATTGACCTTGTTCCGCCCACTTCATAAATTGGCGAATTGAAGTCAAATGACGCTGCAAGCTACTACTACTCAGTTGATCTCGTTCAACCCGATTAGCCAGATACTCTCTCAAATCCGATGCTTCAATATCTTGCAGTTGTAATTGTTTATATCCACAGAACTTAAAAAAATCCGTTAAATCTCGTTGATAAGCAGCAATGGTATGTTCAGATTGATTTTGAATCATGCGTTCTTTTAACCACATAGATAGCAGTTTTTCAGGGCTTTCCAAATTGCTCTCCAGTGTTATGCCTATAGCTACTGCTACAGTCTAGCAAATTTTACTGCGATTTATCGTTAAACCAATATCGAAGTATTGATGCCTGTGTAATACAATAAATTTCAAGTTTTAAGTAGCGCCATCATCATGACAACAATGCTTATTCCCTATCTCATCGCAATCACCCTCTTGACCATTACCCCTGGTCTAGATACCACACTGATTATTCGCACTGCGACCTTGGAAGGCAAAGCCAAAGCTTTTCAAGCGGCTTTGGGTATTAATCTAGGTTGTATTGTGTGGGGAATCATCGTGGCTTGTGGCTTAGGTGCCTTATTGATGACCTCAGATATTGCCTTTAATCTTTTAAAATGGATGGGTGCAATTTATCTCACATGGTTAGGATTTAATCTTATTCTAAAACCTCGCAACCAGCTCGCGAGTTTAAATGACGCTACAACGACTCAAAACTGGTTTATTAAAGGCTTCTGGGGCAATTTGCTCAATCCTAAAGTTGGTATTTTTTATATTTCCTTTTTACCCCAATTTATCCCCCAGTCCTCATCTCCAATCATTTGGACCATGGGACTGGTGATGATTCATGTCGTGATTGGTTTTATTTGGTCAATCTTCCTGATCTCAGCCATGCAATCGATTTCAGGGTATTTAAAGCAACCAAAATTCATTCGCTATATGGATCGTATTACAGGGAGTATTTTCATTTTATTTGCACTCAAACTCGCATTCAGCAAACGATAAGCAATAAAAAGCACGTTGATTAAAACGCGCTTTTTTTAAATCTTAGATCATCAGCCTTGGAAATATCTTAAATCCAAACGGGCATCATAAACATGCGTGGTTGGACCAGTCATCCACACCACATCACCTTCACGCCAAGCAATATGTAACTTACCACCTGCAAGCTGCACTTCAACTTCATTGGCCAGCAAACCACGGCGCATACCACTGACCGCTGCGGCACAAGCCCCTGTACCACAAGCCAAAGTCTCACCTACACCACGTTCAAACACACGTAAACGGATATGCTTTTCATCCAGAATCTGCATAAATCCAGCATTCACACGTGCAGGAAAACGTGCATGTGATTCCACTTGTGGTCCCATACCTTCAACATCAGCAGTTAATACGTCTGGTACAATGGTGACCGCATGCGGATTACCCATATTGACTACATCAATATTAATGCTCTGACTATCTGCAAGTTCCAATGCGTATAAGCCTTCAATATCTTCATGTTCTTGAGTAACAAATGGAATTTCTTCAGGCAAAAACTTCGGTGGGCCCATATTGACACGCACCCAGCCATTGGCACCCAATTCAGGCTCTACAATCCCTGCTTTGGTTTGCACACGAATTTTGGTTTTAGTCGTCAATTGACGCTCATGTACAAAGCGAGCAAAACAACGCACCCCATTACCGCATTGTTCGACTTCAGAACCATCTGCATTAAAAATACGGTACTTAAAATCAACATCCGGTAGATCAGGTGGTTCAACAATCAACAATTGATCAAAACCCACACCGAAATGACGATCAGCTAAACGCTGAATCGTGACTGTATCTAAATAAGCTCGCTGGGTAACGAGGTCAACAACCATAAAATCATTGCCTAACCCATGCATTTTGGTAAATTCTAAATACATCTCAATTTACTCCTCAGGCAACAAACGCTCTTTTTCCCAAAGGGATTCTATGGTTTCGCGCTCACGAATTAAATAGGCTTGATCACCACTGACCATAACTTCAGCAGCACGACCACGCGTATTATAATTAGAGCTCATCACAAAACCGTATGCGCCTGCACCCAACACAGCCAATACATCATTTTCCTGTAGCGCCAACTCACGTTCTTTACCCAAGAAATCACCAGTTTCGCAAATGGCACCGACTAAATCCCAAGTTTTAACTTCAACGTCAGTATTTGGATTAACCGACTGAATATCCATCCAAGCTTCATATAAAGCTGGGCGAATTAAATCATTCATGGCCGCATCAATAATGGCGAAGTTACGATGATTAGTCGGTTTGAGTAAATCCACCTTGGTTAATAATGCGCCTGCATTGGCAGAAATACTACGTCCCGGCTCCATAAATACTTTGAGACCCAGTTTTTCTAAAGCTGGACGCATTGAATTGGCATACTCTTCAACACTTGGTGGCGTTTCATCTTTATAACGCACACCTAAACCGCCGCCAATATCAATATGTTTGAGGTTGATACCCAAGCTTTTCAATTGCTCAATCATTAAAATCACACGATCAAGTGCATCCACAAAAGGTTTAGTTTCAGTCAATTGTGAACCGATATGACAATCAATACCGACGATCTCAAGATTCGGTAACGATGCTGCATATTGATAAGTTTCATCAACAGTATCGCTTGGAATACCAAACTTGTTTTCTTTCAAACCTGTAGAGATATAAGGATGTGTTTTGGCATCTACATCTGGATTTACACGTAACGAAATCGGTGCTTTTTTGCCAAGTTTTGCTGCAACTTTTTGAATACGATCCAGCTCGGCATGTGATTCAACATTAAAGCAAGCAATCCCGACATTTAAAGCTTTTTCGATATCTGCTTCAGATTTACCTAAACCAGAAAATACGATTTTCGAAGGCTCACCACCTGCCGCCAGCACACGTGCTAATTCGCCACCTGTCACGATGTCAAAACCTGCACCTACTTTTGCCAATACATTCAACACAGCCAAGTTTGAGTTTGACTTCACTGCAAAACAGATTTGATGATCGATAAAATCAAAAGCACGGTGCATATCCAAGTAATGCTTTTCAAAAGTTGCTTTTGAATAAACATACAAAGGCGTGCCGTATTGCTGTGCGAGCTGATCCAGTGAACATTGCTCAGCATGCAATACTCCATTAATGCGAGTGAAACTCATGAAGATGTCCTTATTTACAAACTTAAGGTGAGATGGTCTGTGATTGAGTCGTTGAAGACGTCGCTTGGCTTTCCCTTTTTACATCGTCTGCTTTGCTTGCCGACGATGCTTTCGCCTGAGATGCTTCATTTTTATAAAGCAGATATTTTGCACGATTGTCGTAGTTTGGATCAGATGGCAATTGCAATGCACCTGACTGACCACATGCAGTTAAAACGACACTGCTGAGCAATAAACTGATTGAACAAATGACTTTAAGCATCTGAGCACCTAACTTTTACAATTCGGAGCAGTATAGCGTGATCATCAGATTGGCTAAAGTCTAAACTTCAATGAATAAAACAATAACCATAAAAAAACGCCGACTTTAAAGTCGACGTTTTCATCATCATTGAGCTAAAAGCTTACTTTTTCTTATAGAAGAAATAACCAATAGCCAAAATAATGAACCAGATTGGGCTGACTTTTAATGATTCTAAAGTCGTTTCATCCAACGCTAGGAAGTAAATTGTTGCAAGGAAAAATAAAATTACAACCCAACATGTAAACACGCCACCAGGCAATTTAAATGTAGATTGTGCATGCAGTTCAGGACGATTTTTGCGGTAGTTAATATAACTCCACATGATAATGATCCATACACAGATGAACAGAATCGTTGATAAAGTCGTCGCTAAAGTAAATGCTGTCACTTCGTCATTAGTACCCGTTTGTAATTTATAAACGAACTGTACGAATGCACCGATAAAGATACAGATAGACGAGAAAATCAATGCTTTTGCAGGTACTGCAGATTTAGACAGTTTTCCGAATAGTTTAGGTGCTTGATTATCTCCAGATAAACCAAACAACATACGACTGGTCGAGAACACACCACTGTTCATTGATGACATTACTGACGATAACACCACCAAGTTCATAATGATTGCAGCAGATGCAATCCCCGCTTGCGAGAAGATATTTACGAATGGACTGACTTTAGGATTAATCTGATCCCAAGGTGTCACACACATCACCACGAACAATGCCAATACATAGAAAATAATGATACGAATTGGAATCGAGTTAATCGCTTTTGGTAAATTGCGTTTTGGATCTTGTGTTTCAGCAGCAGTTGTACCCACCAACTCCACACCGACAAAGGCGAAAATAGCAATCTGGAAACCAGCCAAGAAACCATCTAAGCCTTTAGGGAACATGCCACCATGTGTCCATAAGTTAGACACACTTGCTACAGTACCAGAAGCATTGGTAAATCCAGTAAAGATCATCCACAAACCAACAGCAATCAAGACAATGATCGCTGTGATTTTCACCATCGCAAACCAGAACTCCATTTCACCAAACAGCTTTACGGTGACCAAGTTCAAGCCAAGTACGAATAGAATGGCGACGGTACTAATCAGTAGACCGCCAGCAGCACTGAAGGATTCACCACCATTGAAGAATTCAAGATAATAAATAATGGCTGATAAATCTGCGATACCAATCGTGACCCAACAGAGCCAGTAAGTCCAACCTACAAAATAGCCAGCCCAAGGGCCAATTAAATCCGTCGATAAATCAATAAAAGATTTATAGTTTAAGTTTGATAGTAAGAGTTCCCCCAATGCACGCATTACGAAGAACACCATCAAACCAATGGTCATGTAAATAAATAGAATTGATGGTCCAGCTAAACTAATGGTTTTACCAGATCCCATGAACAACCCTGTTCCAATGGCACCGCCAATCGCAATCAACTGCAGATGTCGATTAGATAGACTACGGTGAAGTCCGCTTTGTTCAGCAGCCTCACTCAGATTTTGATTCGACATTTTACAAAAACTCTCCAGTGTTTTAGTTCATTAGCTGAAACAACGCCGAACAACGATTCGTACTATTTTTAGTATCTTTTCTCGTTATTCATGTGTTGGCTTGCTTTAGCTAAGAAATGTTTTACCTGTATTTTTTTCAAGTGAAATACAATCGAATTCGATCATACGCACAAGGTTAAAACAATACAATGAACTTATGAGGGCAACTCACCAGTCATAAAAAGGCACTTCAAAATTAAAGAGTGGCAATGTAAGCCACTCTTTTTCTACTTGAGAAAATATTGATTTATAATTCAATCATTAGAAGGTTGCTTCTGTTTATTTTTGAGACGCTCCTCCCAAAAAGTTGCATTACGGATACCCAATTTAATTGGATCAAATGTAAACTCCTTAACTCCTGCTTTTTGTTGTTCTTCATAGTCACGTAAAGCTTTAATGGTCGGTTTCCAAATAAAATAAGTGACGATAATACCAATAATATTGATCCATGCCATTAAGCCAACGCCAATATCACCAATCCCCCAAATATAACCTGTTGCACTTACAACACCATAAGCCACAGAAATCATAATAAAACATTTGGTGATGAACAGCAGTGATGGCGCTTTGGTGATATAACTCAGATAGGTAATATTGGTTTCCGCAATATAGTAATAGGCGACGATCGTCGTAAAGGCGAAGAAGAATACAGCCAATGCAACAAAGATTTGACCAAAGCCACCAAATACGGTGCTCACTGCCATTTGTGTAAATGCAGGTGAACCAATTTCAGTGGTAGCCGCAACATTTTGTACAATAAACTGCCCTGCTTCTAAAGTACCTTGTACGTTATACATACCGGTGATTAAAATCATAAAGGCTGTAGCAGAACATACAAATAATGTGTCGACATAAATCGAGAAGGCTTGGACAAAACCTTGTTGTGCTGGATGTTGAACCTCAGCCGCTGCTGCTGCATGTGGTCCTGTACCTTGTCCCGCTTCATTGGAATAAACACCACGTTTTACCCCCCAACCAATTGCCGCACCTAAGCCTGCCATTGGAGAAAAGGCATCTTCAAAGATGAGTTTGATCACGCCAGGTAATTCTTGAATGTTCATCCCAACAATAATGACGGCCATCAGAATATAACCTAATGCCATAAATGGCACGACCAACTCTGCAAAACGCGCAATACGTTTGATTCCACCAAAAATAATGATAGCCAATAAGGTTACGATCACAACAAGCGCTAATAATTTATACGCACCCACATTACCAAACACGATAGCGCCTTCACCCGTAATTTGGGTAAATGCATTACCAACGGCATTGGCTTGAATACCTGGTAAAAATAAGCCACAAGAAATAATCGCAGCAATGGCAAATAGAATTCCTAACCAACGTTGCCCTAGTCCACGATCGAAATAGAAAGCAGGACCACCACGATATTCACCTTGATACTCCACTTTATAGATTTGACCAAGTGTTGATTCAACATAAGCAGTACTTGCACCAAGAAATGCAACCAGCCACATCCAAAACACAGCACCTGGACCACCGAAACCAATTGCTGCCGCAACACCTGCAATATTACCAACACCAACACGTCCTGATAGAGAAACAGATAACGCTTGGAATGATGAAATCCCTTGTGCTGAAGATGAACCATTAATCAATAGTTTCGCCATTTCCTTAATTTGGCGAACCTGTACAAACCGAGTTAAAATAGAAAAAAATAAACCTGCACCGAGGCATAAATAGATCAGCGCTGGACTCCAGATAATCCCGTTGACCCAATTTACAATTTCTGCTGCACTCATAGACATCAACCTTTATTATATATTTTGAAAAGATAGTCACTGCTAAATTTTCATTCGTCTGAGCATGAGCAATATCTATGCCATTCGATCAAAATCTTATGACAATAAATAAGTGAACACACCAACACCATCCATGGAAAAAGTGAATTGAACAAAAAAATGAATGCTAAAAACACACTGTCTATAAGTTGTATATCATGTTATTTTCCTGAGCACTTCCCTTTAACCAACCAGTGACGAAACCGTACTGTCTTCTTGTTTTATCCTTATAAAGAACGATCAGCATTGTTAGAAATTTTCGTCCTGACTCTTTTTTATCTAATTTTAAGAAAGTTTTCAATTTTATCTTATGGCAAAAATTAAATCCGTTTACAGATGTGAACAATGTGGTGCAGATCATCCCAAATGGGCTGGGCAATGTTCTGAATGCGGCGAATGGAATAGTTTACTAGAAGTCCGTGTCGAACCAGTGGTGACCCATCGTGGTCAACCTAAAATGGGTGGCGGTTATGCAGGCCAAGTCGCAAATATTACCACACTCAATCAAATCTCGGTCTCAAATGAAACCCGTCTGCAAACGGGGATTAGTGAGTTTGATCGAGTCTTGGGTGGCGGCTTGGTGACAGGCTCTGTAGTACTGATTGGTGGTGATCCTGGTATTGGTAAATCGACTATCCTGCTGCAAACTGCAACGCACATGGCCAATAAAAAAAGCTCAGCACTTTATGTGACGGGTGAGGAATCACTTTCACAGGTTGCCTTACGGGCTCAACGTTTGGATCTTCCCACAGATTCACTTAAGGTCATGGCAGAAACCTGTGTCGAGCGTATTTGCGAAGTGCTCGCCCAAGAACGCCCTGCTGTTGCAATTTTGGACTCAATTCAAACCTTATATACTGAAACACTGCAATCAGCACCTGGCGGTGTCTCACAAATCCGTGAATCTGCTGCCCTGCTGACTCGGTTTGCCAAAAATAGCGGCACTGCTTTATTCCTTGTGGGGCATGTTACCAAAGAAGGTGCGCTGGCAGGCCCTCGTGTTTTAGAACATATGGTCGATTGTGTACTTTATTTTGAAGGACAATCCGACTCTCGTTATCGCATGATACGTGCGGTAAAGAACCGTTTTGGTGCAGTCAATGAACTCGGGGTATTTGCGATGACCGATAAAGGTCTACGCGAGGTTGCCAATCCATCAGCGATTTTCCTGAGTCGCTATGATGAAGCCATTCCGGGTTCTATTGTGATGATTAGTCGCGAAGGAACTCGCCCACTACTGGTCGAAGTACAAGCACTGGTTGATGATGCACATGGACAACCCCGTCGAGTCGCATTGGGCTTGGAGCAAAACCGGTTAAATATGTTGCTTGCAGTAATGCACCGACATGGTGGTGTACAAACCTCTGGGCAAGATGTCTATGTGAATGTGGTCGGTGGTTTGAAAATTACTGAAACAGGTTCTGACTTAGCCGTTTTACTTGCTTGTGCATCCAGTTTGAGAGGCAAAGCCTTGCCGCAACAGTTAGCGGTTTTCGGTGAAGTTGGACTCTCTGGTGAAATTCGCCCTGTACCCAATGGTCAAGAACGCCTGAAAGAAGCAGCAAAACATGGTTTTAAATATGTGATCTTACCAAGAGGTAATGCACCGCAAAAACCCATTGAAGGCGTACAAATCATTGCGGTTGCCCGTTTACATGAAGCATTGACAGAAGCCATGCAGTTGAGTGATGAGTTACTCTGATGCATTGACATAAAAAAACATACTTTTCTAGTTGAAATTACATCGAAATACCTGCATAAATACATTTACAAACTGAATTTAAATAGGAATTTTCGATGCAAGTACATCAGCGTGGCTTGATGGCAGCTCTTTTAATGGCAACTTTGGTTGCTGCACCGCTTGCGGAAGCAAAACGTGCAGGTGGCGGTAAAAGCCACGGCATGAGCAGATCTAGTTCATCTAGCCAATCTTACCAGCCATCTCGTCAAGCAACTCCAGCACCTCAACAACAAACTGCACCACAGAGATCTGGTCCAGGCGTAGGTACGATGGTTGCTGCGGGTGTAGCTGGTGCTGCAGTAGGTGCTGTTGCTGCCAATGCATTAGCAGATGACAAGCAACACAATCCAACAGCAACTGAGCAACAAGCTAATGCTCAAGCGCAGCAACAGGAAGAAAAAGGTGGCATTCCTAGCTGGCTTTGGGTTCTTCTTGCTGCAGCGATCGCCTTCTTTGTTTTCCGCAAATTAGGCGCAAAAAAAAAATTAGCAACCAATAATCCATATGCACCAAACAATGGCGGTCAAAATAACTTTGGTCGTCAAACTCCACCTCAGCCTGCGGCACGTCAAGCAGCAACTGACAATACCAATATCTTTGGTCAGTCTGTAGGTGGCGGTACTGCTGCTCCGCAAGCGCCATTTGGTGCTGCATCAATGAGTAGCGGCAACCAATTACCAGATGGTACTGAACCTGCTGCATTCTTACGTATTGCGCGTCAACGTTTTAACCATATCCAATCGGTAAATAGTGCAAGTAATGTAGAAGAAATTCGTCGTTATTTAACACCTGAGCTTTATAGCTCAATGTATAGCGACATTATGGCGAACCAAGACCAAGACGTTGCTGAATTTAGCAACCTCAATGCAATGGTTGTGGAAAGCTCTACTGAAAATGGTCAATACGTCGTAAGCGTACGCTTTACAGGTACTGTGAGTGAAGACTTAAACAGCTTGCCTCAACCATTTGCTGAAATCTGGCATTTTGTGAAGCCTGCTGGCTCACAACAAGATTGGGTTGTTGCAGGTATTCAACAAGCTTAACTGCTTTGATTGAACAAAAAGAGCTGTTTCGACAGCTCTTTTTTTATGGGTTAGCTTTTAGCAACACTAAAAAAAGCCACTCTCTATATCGGAGAATGGCGGAGTGTAAATAGAACAACGCTTGATACCTATTATAATAATGAAACAGCACAACCTAGCACGATCTGTCTATTGATACTAACGGATAAGCTCATGGAAAAACTATTCCTCATTTGGGGAATAAAGCTATTTTATTGAGACTATATTCAACAACTTTCAGCTCCCACTTTGTCGTGAATATCACGCCACAAATACGTCTTTAGGAACCACTATCGGCACGTTAAGGTTAACTTAATCCATTTCCCCTACAACACAAAACTGCAAGCCTACGAGGGCAATCTGCTCAGATTCATCATGGTATATAAACCGACTCACATAAAAAAGGCTTTGCCGAAGCAAAGCCTTTAAATCTGATCTTTTAAGTATTCAGGATCATGAAACAAACTGTAGGAACAACCAATATAGACCACCAGATAAGGTAATCGTTGCTGGTAAAGTAAAGATCCAAGCAGACAGAATTGTTCTAACCGTTGCGAAGTTTAGACCTGACTTATTGGCAACCATAGTACCTGCAACCGCACTGTTTAACACGTGTGTGGTTGATACTGGCATACCAAGACCATCCGCTGCTGCAATAGTACTCATCGCTACAAGCTCAGCAGACATGCCCTGACCATAAGTCATGTGGTTCTTACCAATACGCTCACCGACAGTCACAACAATACGCTTCCAGCCCACCATGGTACCTAGACCAAGCGCAAGAGCAACCGCAACTTTCACCCAGTTTGGAATGTACTGAAGGAATGAATCCAAGCTACTACGGTATTCTTTCACAACTTTAGCTTGGTCTTTATCCATTTCTGGCAAAGCTTCAGCTTTATCTAAACGCTTAAACGTTGTGGTGCTTAAATACATGTCATTGCGGATTTCACTAACAGCAGCCTCAGGAATCGCCTTAAGATCGCCATAGCCAGCAACACGTGTACCCAAGTGCTCTGTCATACTTGCGAGCGCAGGCACAACTTCAGCCGTTTGTTCTTTGGTTTGGATATATTTAGTTAATACTTCACGCGCTTTCTCATCTGTCAGCTCGTTTTGATTAACGTTTAAAACCGTCGCTGTTTTTGAAGAAAGCTGTTCAAAAGACTGTAAATGCTGTGCATCCAAGTTTTTATTTAATGAATAAGCCAATGGAACCAAGCCAATTAGGATCAACATGATCAGGCCCATGCCTTTTTGACCATCGTTTGAACCGTGCGCAAAGCTCACACCTGTACAAGTAAAAATGAGAATTGCACGAATCACTGGTGGTGGTGGCTTATTGCCTTCTGGTGGCTGAAACAGCTCCATTTGGCGTTTAAATACTTTCTTCACCAACAGAAATAGAATTGCTGCAAATGCAAAACCAATCAATGGAGAGAATAATAATGCCTTACCAACTTTAATCACCTGATCCATATCAATACCGCTACTGGTCGCACCAGCTGAAGCATTTAAGATATGGTTCATAATACCCACACCCAAAATCGATCCAATTAAGGTATGTGAACTTGATGCAGGAATCCCCAAAAACCACGTTCCTAAATTCCATAGGATCGCCGCGATTAACAATGCAAAAACCATCGCAAAGCCAGCACCACTGCCGACATTCATGATCATTTCTACAGGGAGTAATGCAATAATACCGTATGCAACCGCACCACTCGCCACCATAACCCCAAGGAAGTTACAGAAGCCAGCCCACATCACTGCTGCTGGAGCAGGTAATGCATTGGTATAAATAACCGTCGCTACAGCATTTGCCGTATCGTGAAAACCATTTACAAATTCAAAGCCTAAAGCAATGAAAAGTGCCGTCGATAAAAGAATAACTGAATATAAACTTAAAGGCGGTACATGTGCCAAATCAGCACTGAGCTGAAAACCGATATAAATCAGTGTTGCAACAATAATTGTCAAAAACACCGGCATAAAGAATTTCGGTGTTGGTACATGTACATTCGTCGATTTTGCCTGAGAGCTGGCAAGCGGTGAATCCGAAACAGGAGGAAGATTAGAATTCATGTAGACGGTTAGAGGATAATAAAATCCCCTGTATTGTTTAATTAAATTATGACAATTATATGACAAAGGGCTGTCACATAAAGCCAAAATTTCATGTTTTCATCACATTTTTTTGTATTTTCCAGTAATAAATTCACCTTATTTTTCATTTTAATTAATAAAAAACAATGCATTACAAAAACAAAAACAACGATAGAACTGTTTGTCTGATTTTGCAACAAACGCTACGAAATATGACATTAAACTGTCACATTTCGAACTGGATGTTTTCTTTTTAAGCATTATTCAATTCAATTGTGACAACTTCATGAACATTTTATGACATTTTCTAAGTGACCCGATGAATCACTGTTCAAGCTTGCTGAAAATACGCGCTTTGACCTAGCTTCTGTTACAATGCCCCTGCTTTTTATCTTGATCATCAACTGGGGTTTCTGAATGTCCACGCTTACCACCCTACAATCACTTCTTGCCCAACGCATCCTGATTATTGATGGTGCAATGGGAACCATGATTCAACGCCATAAACTAGAAGAAGAAGATTATCGTGGTGAACGTTTTGCAGATTGGGCATCAGACCTTAAAGGCAATAACGATTTATTGGTTCTAACCCAACCTCAAATTATTCAAGGTATCCATGAAGCCTACTTGGATGCAGGTGCAGATATTATCGAAACCAACAGCTTTAACGGCACCCGTGTTTCAATGTCTGACTACCACATGGAAGACCTTGTTCCAGAGATCAACCGTGAAGCGGCTCGATTAGCCAAAGCAGCATGTGAAAAATACTCAACCCCAGAGAAACCACGTTTTGTTGCAGGCGTACTTGGCCCAACCTCACGTACCTGTTCGATCTCACCGAATGTTAACGACCCTGCATTCCGTAATATTACATTTGATGAACTCAAAGAAAACTATATTGAAGCTGCCCACGCCTTGATTGAAGGTGGTGCAGACATTCTCTTGATCGAAACTGTGTTTGATACCTTAAACTGTAAAGCTGCAATCTTTGCGGTGAAAGAAGTATTCAAGCAAATTGGTCATGAACTGCCGTTGATGATTTCAGGCACCATCACCGATGCATCAGGTCGTACCTTAACAGGCCAAACTGCAGAAGCGTTTTGGAACTCAGTACGTCACGGTGATTTACTCTCGATCGGTTTTAACTGTGCCTTGGGTGCGGATGCGATGCGCCCCCACGTTAAAACCATTGCGGATGTTGCTGATACTTTTGTCTCTGCGCATCCAAACGCTGGTTTGCCGAATGCCTTCGGTGAGTATGATGAAACTCCAGAACAAACCGCAGCATTCATTAAAGAATTTGCTGAAAGCGGTTTAATCAATATTACAGGTGGTTGCTGTGGTACCACACCAGATCATATTCGCGCTATCTATAATGCAGTCAAAGACATTCAGCCACGTCAAATTCCTGAAACCAAACCAGCCTGCCGTTTAAGTGGTTTAGAGCCATTTAACATTTATGATGATTCACTGTTCGTCAATGTGGGTGAACGTACCAACGTCACGGGTTCAAAAAAATTCCTGCGTCTCATCCGTGAAGAAAAGTTTGCCGAAGCTTTGGAAGTAGCTCAGCAACAAGTTGAAGCCGGTGCACAGATCATCGACATCAACATGGATGAAGGGATGCTGGATTCGCAAAATGCGATGGTGCATTTCCTGAATCTGGTTGCTTCTGAACCTGATATCTCTCGCGTGCCGATCATGATTGACTCATCAAAATGGGAAATCATTGAAGCAGGCTTAAAATGTGTACAAGGTAAACCTGTTGTTAACTCAATTTCATTGAAAGAAGGTTATGACGAGTTTGTTGAAAAAGCACGGTTATGCCGTCAGTATGGTGCTGCGATTATTGTAATGGCCTTTGATGAAACAGGTCAGGCAGATACCGCTGCACGTAAGCGTGAAATTTGTAAACGTTCTTATGATGTTCTCGTCAATGAAGTGGGCTTCCCTGCTGAAGATATTATTTTTGACCCGAACGTATTTGCCGTGGCAACAGGCATCGAAGAACACAACAACTATGGCGTCGATTTTATTGAGGCTACAGGCTGGATCAAACAGAACTTGCCACATGCCATGATTTCAGGTGGTGTATCTAACGTTTCGTTCTCCTTCCGTGGTAATGAGCCTGTGCGTGAAGCGATTCACTCGGTATTCCTATACCATGCCATCAAACAAGGCATGACTATGGGGATCGTGAACGCTGGTCAAATGGCGATTTACGACGATATTCCAAAAGAACTAAAAGATGCAGTTGAAGATGTTGTTCTGAACCAAAACCAAGGTGAATCAGGTCAAAACGCTACAGAAAAACTGCTTGAAGTGGCGGAAAAATTCCGTGGTCATAGTGGTGCGCAACGCGAAGCCGAAAACCTTGAATGGCGCAATGAGTCAGTTGAAAAACGTCTTGAATATGCCTTAGTTAAAGGTATCACTACTTATATTGATGAAGATACTGAAGAAGCGCGTTTAAAAGCCAACCGTCCACTCGATGTGATTGAAGGCGCATTGATGGATGGTATGAACGTGGTCGGTGATTTATTCGGTTCGGGTAAAATGTTCCTACCACAAGTGGTGAAATCTGCGCGTGTAATGAAACAAGCCGTGGCATGGCTGAACCCATACATCGAAGCTGAAAAAGGCAATGCACAATCCAAAGGTCGTGTTTTGATGGCAACCGTAAAAGGTGATGTGCATGATATTGGTAAAAATATCGTAGGCGTGGTTTTGGGCTGTAATGGTTATGACATCGTTGATCTTGGCGTGATGGTACCTGCGGAAAAAATCCTGCAGACTGCGATTGATGAGAAATGTGACATCATCGGTTTATCTGGTTTGATTACCCCATCTTTGGATGAAATGGTATTTGTTGCCAAAGAAATGCAACGTAAAGGCTTTGACATTCCGCTGTTAATTGGTGGCGCAACTACATCGAAAGCACATACTGCAGTCAAAATTGATCCGCAGTATCAAAATGATGCAGTGATCTATGTGGCCGATGCTTCCCGTGCGGTTGGTGTAGCAACGACCCTACTATCAAAAGAAATGCGTGGCAATTTTATTGCAGAACATCGTGCTGAATATGCCAAGATCCGTGAGCGTTTAGCCAATAAACAGCCGAAAGCAGCCAAACTCAGCTATGCCGAATCGATTGAAAATGGTTTCAAGGTGGATGACAACTATATCCCACCGATTCCAAATAGTTTAGGTACGCAAGTCATTACCAATTATCCATTGGCGACCTTGGTTGAGTACTTTGACTGGACACCTTTCTTTATCTCTTGGAGCTTGGCGGGTAAATTCCCGAAAATCCTGACAGATGAAGTAGTGGGCGAAGCAGCCACTGATTTATATAACCAAGCGCAAGCGATGCTAAAAGACATTATCAAGAATAATCGTTTTGATGCACGTGCGGTATTTGGTCTATATCCTGCACAACGTACAGGTGCGGATACAGTGAGCGTATTCGATGAATCTGGTCAAAAGGTTACACATACCTTTGAGCATATTCGTCAGCAATCTGACAAGGTGACAGGCAAACCAAACTTATCTTTAGCTGACTTTATTAGCACTTCTAAAGACAATACCGATTATCTCGGTGGTTTTACTGTATCAATCTTTGGTGCGGAAGAATTGGCGAATGAATATAAAGCCAAAGGTGATGATTATTCAGCAATCTTGGTTCAGTCTTTGGCTGATCGTTTTGCCGAAGCATTTGCCGAGCATTTGCATGAGCGTATCCGTAAAGAGTTCTGGGGTTATAAAGCCGATGAGACTTTGGGCAATGAAGAATTGATCAAAGAGAAGTATGTCGGCATTCGTCCTGCACCAGGTTACCCTGCTTGCCCAGAGCATTCTGAAAAAGCGGTGTTATTTGATTGGTTAGGTTCGGAAGCGAAGATCGGTACCAAGTTGACTGAACACTTTGCGATGATGCCACCTTCTTCTGTGAGTGGTTTCTATTATTCTCATCCTGAAAGTGAATACTTTAATGTAGGTAAGATTTCTCAAGATCAACTTGAGGATTACGCGAAACGTAAAGGCTGGACACTAGATGAAGCGAAGCGTTGGTTAGCGCCGAATTTAGATGATTCGATTGGGTAAGCTATAAGAAAAAAGTCCCCTCGATTGAGGGGATTTTTTATTTTTGTATTAAAATTAGGAAGCATAGGAATTTTCTAAATTTTTAAGATTAAATATATCTGCATTAACTTTGATATAAATATGTTGACTAAGTTCCTCATGTTCATCAACGGTTAAGTCAGACATAGCTAAAAACATTTTTTTTACATTCCGCTGTATTCTCAAAACTTTATGAGCCAATCTAGGATTTTGTTCTTCCGCTCTAAAGAATATAATCACTTTCATACCACGTTTTAAATTTTCAGCAATTAGCTTCCACCAAAACTTATCTGTTTCTCCCAAAGAACATCCAAAAATAAAAATCATATCCGCTCTATTGATTAAATTTTCACATCTTTTATCTACATTGTGCCTTTGTCTAGAATTAGATTCTATTTTTATTAGAGCCTCAACGAAATCATTATCATTATGAAATTTCTCATTTAAAACTTGACTTTTATCATTCACACCCAGAATAGTTCTCTCACTTGTATAACCATGAATATGTATCAACTCTTTTAAATAAAATTTAGTATTATTATAAACTCCAATAGGATCTTGTGGCCTATAGCCTTCTAATATATTTTTTATAGAAGGAGTATAATTAAAATTAATAATATTTATAATTCTAGCATTTGCCCCCCACTTACTGCTATATTCAACAAGTTCATTCATGTCAGCATTTGACAGAAATGTTTCTGCTTGGCATAGGTTTTTAAAAAAAACATCTTTTTTTAGGGTATTAAAATCATAACTTTCAGACTCTTTATCTAAGTAATCACAAAGACTATTTAAAATATCCTCATAGACTTCATCAAAATCAGAAACTTTTTGAAAATTTAATGTATAACCCCCTAAAGCAAGCTCTAAATCTGACCAGTGTTTAACATTATCAAATATATTTAATTTTAATTGTTTAATCAACTCAGAATCAGATTCATTTTTCAAATAATATTCATAAAAATCAATATACTTAGTTTTTAAACCTAAATTAATATCAAAACCATTCCCAAATAAATACAATATATTCATAATAATAAAAAACCAAAATTATATAATAAAAGTCTTATAATTATATAATTTTCTATCAAAAAATGCATACCTATGGAGGGACTAGAGCATTGAATTTTTTTATAAAAATTATGCTCAACCCAATCCAAATGTCTCTATCACAATACATAAACTCTATTTAAAAACTATATCATTTCAATATAGGCTCTCTACTCCTACAGCTCTTTCCGCTTCTCAATCAAATCTTCAAGATTCTGATAAACATGCAAAACTCGATCTTTATGCGTTCGCGCGTTATCCAAACGCTGCTCAGGATCAACCAACAACAAGGTGTGACCATCATCAATCAAGCGATCAATCCCCTCAAGAAACATTCGTTTTCCGACATCATGAATTAGGGAAATCTGGGTTAGATCAATCACGATGCTACTGTTATCGTCTGGCTCACATTGCAGCGTCCGTAACAACATTTCCGCTTCAGTAAATTTCAAGACACCACGAAGTACATACACACTCAAAGAAGCATCTTTTCCCGTTCGGTAATGGCTCTGCACAATGGTTTGTGCGGAAGGTGTGCCTTCCATCAAATGCAAGCCCATATCACGAGAGAGTCGCTCCAAGATATCTATGCCGCGTACACTATTGCCATGTTCATCGAGTCGAGGAGAAAAAGCCGCTATGCTGACCTGACCGGGTAACACGCCCAAGATTCCGCCAGCGACACCACTTTTGGCAGGAATACCAACCGTTGTGAGCCAATCCCCCGCGGCATCGTACATACCGCAGCTCATCATCACGCTCAGAACTTGGCGTACCACAGCACGATTCAATAAGCGTTTTCCAGTTTTAGGATCAACCCCGCCATTGGCAAAAACACTGCCCATCCGCACCAAATCTTTAACCGTGACCAAGATCGCGCATTGACGAATATAACCATTCACAATATCAACAGGATCAGTTTCCAAAATCCCGACGGTACGCAACATATAACCAATCGAAAGGTTACGATAAGCCGTTTTCACCTCAGATTCGTAAACAGCATCATCAAATTGCAATTCACGCCCTGCCAGCTCGCTCATAAATCGACGTAAGATTTCTGCGCCTGATAGATCCTCTTTACTTGGAATCAATGAATGCGTGGTGATTGCACCCGAGTTAATCATCGGATTTTTAGGACGACGATCTTTACCCAATGAAATTTCATTAAAGGCTTCGCCCGAAGGCTCTACTCCAACTTTCTCTAATACCGCATCAATGCCAAGCTGTTGCAGCACATAGGCATAGGTAAACGGTTTAGACATCGATTGAATCGTGAATTCAATCTCATCATCCCCAACGGAATAGATTTCACCATCGACTGTAGACAATGCCAGTGCTAATCGATCCGGATTAGCATTGGCTAACTCAGGGATATAATCTGCGAGATGTCCACTGTTATCGATATCGCAGGCATCAATCACATGTGCCAAATAATCAGGAAGTGGAGTTTTCATGGTCATCTAGCCTTTAAATGTTTCAAGTTTTAATTTAGATAAGCGCTTATAGTACAGAGGACTGATCCCATTAAAATTATAGCTTTTGTAATGATTTTATGAGCTTACATACACAACTAACTCAAACGTTCTACAAATAATATCCCATCCAAATGGTCCACTTCATGCTGAACAATCCGTGCAGGAAAACCCTCAAAAGCGGTTTCAATCACTTCACCTTGTAAAGTGTAGTAACGTACTTTGATTGCTTGCGCCCGTTCGACCTGCCCACGCTCATCTGGCACACTTAAACAGCCTTCTTCACCTAAACAAGACTCTTGAGAAAATGCCAAAATCTCAGGATTGACCATCACCACCGCATCCATTTCAGGTGCATCGGGATAACGTGGATTCGGGCGAGATGCCACAATAATTAAGCGTTTAGAAATATAGACCTGTGGTGCTGCAATCCCAACCCCATTGCGCTCCAACATGGTCGCATGCATGGCAGATGCCAATTGCAATAACCACTCACTATTAAATTCCCCGTTTGCGACAGCTGCCGCTTTAATTTTTAAAACTTCTTCACCACGTTGTGCTACAGGTAGAATTACACTCATCCCACGCCCTTATCGTTGTTTTGACCAAATAGTGAATATTATCGTATTGGATATTTTATCGCGTTACCATAATTTTCATTTAAGAATCTTGTCATAATATATTCGCGAAAAAAAATAATGAATGGCAAAGCACATGAATGCAACTCAACTGTTTCTAGGTGTCATCTTTAGCTCAATTGGCTTAGGCTATTTTATGTATGGCAAAAAGCAGAAAATGACCGTGCCTTTGGTCTGTGGTTTGGTCTTGATGCTCTTTACTTACTTTATTGATAGCACAGCCATGATCAGTATCATTGGCGTGGCGCTTTCGATTGTTCCCTATTTCCTGCGCTTCTAAAAACAAAAAACTCCCCAAATGGAGAGCTTTCTTTTCTGCGAAAATTATAGGTGTTTCTTTAATTCATCTGCAACGATCTCGATTTCAAGATTGCTGAATTTACGAATTTCACCTTCCGCATGTTTCTCTAACATGCCACCAATCAATGGCACTTTGACTTTAACAGTCCATGTTAAAGAGATATTCACTTTTTCACTATCACCCGTGACACTGCGCTCACCCTTCGCTTCCAAAGGCAGGTTTGCGCCCAATTCAACTGTTGAGGTTAAGTTTTTCAAATGGGTAATATCCGCACGTTTTAAACGGAACGCATTTTTTAATAATTTTTTCGCCACCTCTGGAATATTAACATCCAGATTATATTCACGGCGTAAAGTATAAATATCACCCTGAATATTCGATTCGATAATTTCCAAATTTTCACCCGGAATACGTTTACACACTGCTTCATGCAATGAAGTATCCGCGACCAGTCTTGAAAAGTCCTCAATTGAAACACCATGAATTGTTTCATTAACCGTAAATTGATGTGCCATTCTTAAATGTCCATTTCGTTTTATTAGGATTTCATCATTGCGCAAAAGTATAGCATTCTCATTTGCATCTCTAAATCTGATCAGACAAAAATGGATGACTGCTCGGATTAGTTATTTCTATTGTAATGATGCCGTATGCCTAATTTGACCGTGACCCGTTCCATACGACTGATATACAGATAATGATCCCCATATTCAATCACCGCATAAAACTGCTCCGCACCATCATCCAAACCTGTAGCTGACCATCTTGTGCCTTGCGGAAACTCATCTAACCAAGCCGCTTTATAAAAGTCTGAAACCGAATCAAAAGTCAGATAATGCTCAGGATCAGCCATAATTTTAGCCGCCATCTGATCAAATTTTTGTTGTTTAAACGCCTCTAAACTGAGTAACACAAATATTCCTTATTCATTTAAATGCAGCTCAGATTTTGTGCTTCGATCTAAAGTTAATCTTAAGCTGAATTACAAAAATACAGTGATTTTCTTATCGCTCTATTTTGCTAGGGAATTTGCTGTTTTTCTACATTATTTTCAGCTTTATCATATATTTTGTGCTGCTACTGATTTGCTAGACCCATCTCAATATGTTATCAACTTATTATGCTTTATATTTTTTACAACGATAAACTATAAGGAGTAAACATGTCTTATCAAAATATTTTAGTCCCTGTTGATGACTCTCCAATTTCTTATGCTGCAGTCGAACATGCGCTTTCTCTAGCAAAATTATCAGGGGCTAAAGTGACTATTCTCAGTGTGGTTGCAGTTGATCCATTTGTTGGTGTGGACTTTTACCAAGTGGCTCCTGCGATCACTGATCATTTTATGCAGGCCGAAGCACATGCCAAAACACAGCTTCAAGATATTGCCCAATCTTTTGTACGTGATGGTATTCAGGTGACAACCAAAATTCATCATGGCGTAGCCAGTGAAGGCATTATCTTTGTTGCCGATGAAGTTGGTGCAGACCTGATTGTGATGGGTTCACATGGCCGCACAGGCGTCAAACGTTTATTGCTAGGTAGTGTGGCGCGTGCCGTTTTAACAGAATCACATATTCCAGTGCTGATTGTGAAGCAATAACAGTTTGCTTTAATTGAAAAAACCTTGTATCTCGATACAAGGTTTTTTTATTTTCTAGAATACCTCGATCTGACCGATTCGCCCCCCATATTGATCATTTACAACCCTGTTCTGCGATTTAAAAAGATGCTTCACTAGCAGTTGGGCATTTATTTTCAAGTCAAAATAGTGAGTTGAATCAGCTGACTATCGCCAGAAAAAATGACCGTCAATAAAAACAGCACGTTTAAGAATAAGACACGGTTTTACAAGGATGATCAATATGAAACTCAATCCAATGGTGATTGGCCTATGTGGGATATGTATCAGTACATTGAATCACGCTGCAGCACTGGACCAATCAGGACAATCCATTCTCCCTTTTCTGGAAAATGGTAACTATGTTGAAGTCAATGCCACAGCCGTTGATGCTGACATTTCGGGGAAAATCCGTAATCGTCCAGAACTAGTCAATGATCCACAGAACCTGAACTCAGGCAATATGGGCAATAGCTTTCAATATTATAGTGCCGCGCTCAAGCTACAACTGACGGATCGAATCAGCTTTGGCCTGCTCTATGACCAGCCTTTTGGTGCCGATATTCGCTATCCGATGCAATCGAATAATACCTTTTCGGACAATGAATTTACCCAGCAAGACACATCGGTCAATGTTGATACTGAAAGTATTAGCATGATTTTGGGTGTCAGTCCTTTTAGCAATTTTCAACTCTATGGCGGTGCTGTCTATCAATCGGTGAAAGGTGATGTCGCGCTGCGTGGTAATTCATACAGTGAAGCCTTTAATGGCTATGATGCCAAATTTAAACAGGATCATGCAGTCGGTTGGCTGGCAGGCTTGAGTTATCAAATCCCAGATATTGCCTTAAAAGCTGCGCTGACCTATCGCTCCAAGATCGACCACGATATGCAAGTGACTGAGACCATGTTCGGTCAGCCTTTAGAAGTGACTACCCCAAGTAAAACCAAAATTTCGACGCCACAATCGGTGAATGTTGATTTTCAAACGGGTGTGTATAAAGACACACTGCTCTATACCAATCTACGTTGGGTCAACTGGAAAGATTTTCATATTCGCCCTACTCAATTTGGCGCAGTTACGGAGTATCTCACCGGCATAATCAGCGAAGGAACCTATACAGGTGGCTTTGACTTAGACAGCTACCAAAAGGATCAATGGACAGTCAATGTCGGGCTTGGACATCAGTTTACTGAAAAATGGAGTGCATCCACTGAAGTCAGTTGGGATTCAGGGACAGGTGACCCTGCATCCACATTGAATCCAACCAAAGGCTCTTGGGGTATTGGTCTAGGTGCTCAGTTTAATCCTGCCCCGAACTACTTCATTGCGGCTGGCGTTAAATACTTCTGGTTAGGTGATGTGGTTGCAGAAGACGGCACCTATTACATTCCTGTAGCAGGAATTAAACCTATTGCTGAACAAGCCGATTTTAAAGATAACAGCGCAATCGCTTATGGTTTGAAAATAGGCTATCACTTTTAATCACGACGTCTCATCAAGCCAAATAGGAACATGATCTACTTCTGGTCTGTCTCCTACTTGGCTATTTTCTAGCATTCAATCAGCAGATTAGCTTAGAATCTCAAAGCATTATTTTAATAATGAATGTCATCTCTAGGAAAAATCCAATGAAAAAAATCGCTCTTGTCTTTTCAATATTTATATCTAGCTTCGTTTTTCCTTTTACCGCTTTTGCCGATCCGACTGATCCTAAAGAAAGTATGGATATTTTTATTGGCACCTTAACTATTCAGGATAATAAAGCCATTTTAAAGCGATGCGATATTGCGCAGAATGAATATGTGTTGAAAGATGCGGATTGGTCTAAGCAAAAGGCCGTATCTGATTTTCTCTCCAAAGCCACAAAACTAAAACAGCCAATTTATGCAGAAGTAATCGCAGCGTATAAAAGCGAAAAAGATATCAACATTCTATTGGTTGATTCCATTGAAAATCTGACTGAAGCGAAAAGCTGTCATTTGGCCGATTTATTTTAAGGCTCAAAATACACGGCAGACTTTTAGCTCGAATATTTGTAATCGCAATACCGTTATTCACTAAACGTTTGCCATGTCTCAAAAGCATGTTTGCGATACAGCTTCAACTTGGAGAATTGAGGAATAATCGCTTCACTCTGCGTTGGTCTTAAAAATACAAAATCATCGACTTGAATATCACAATCCTTCGATACATTAACCAATTCTTGATTACTGCTACGCCCGTACAATGCATGGGTATGCGCTTGATTAGGATAGACATAATCAGCCAGCCAATAGCCCCCATAAATAAACAGCGCCTTACATTTATGTGGCAATTTATCCAATAAAGACATAGATGGCAGTTGAGTAAATGGCAGTATTTTTAATACAGGCGCAGCAATCCATAACGCAGGCTGTAATGCCCTTAAGAAATCACTGTCAAAATCACTTGGTTTTAATAGCATTGAGCCAAAGGACAAATCATTGCAAACACTTTCAGTGGTATGAAAGCTAAAGGTTGGGCTACCACCGCCATTAAAACAAAGCTCATCATGCCACAGCGTTGGGAACTGTTTTTGAATCAGTTGTTGATAACGGGCATAGGTCTGTTGGGAGCTTTGATAAGCCAATTCAGGCTTTTTAATGATGGCTGGAATTTTAGTGACATGTGCATCATAACCCATCAAACCAGAAAGCTTTAAATACTGCGGATACTGTTGAATCAGCTTTAAAATTTCGGTCAGTTGCTGTGTCGACTGTACCCCACCACGATGTAAACCAACATCAATTTCAATATTCACATCTAAGCAAAGAGAATAGAGCTGAGCGATCTCGAGATATTGCTGTAAGCGTTGCTTGGTATCAATCAGCCATTGAATTTTGGCATTCGACCACTCCGCATGCTGATCAAAAAAATGACGTACAGCTTGGGCAGGCATAGGCTTACCCAACAGAATATCGGCTTCGGCAAAATTTTCTAGGATCGAAACAATATGCGGTTGATGAAATACCATAAAGCGTTGCGTATTAAGTTGTTCAGACAACAACTTAAGTAGGTCTAGGCTTGCTAATGACTTGACCACCAAGCGTGCTTTTAAATGTTTGGCATGAGCAAGACGAATCTGAACATGTTGGATATTTTGTTTTAACGCTGCTTCATCGATGATCAGTTGCGGAATCGCAATCCCCTGCTTTTTTAGGTCGAGATTGAGTTGTTTAAAATAATGATCCAACATGGCTATACCTTTTTTATTTAATTGTGATTCTAAAAAACCATCTTATACGAGGGAATATCATCTACAACCTGAGCAAGCCAAAGCGACTAAAGCTTTGAGTGCAAGAAGTTTAAATATATCTTACCAAGCTTCAAACGCTTCTCAGGGTGAAACCAAAGTAATTCCAGCTGAAAGCTTAACCCTTAATTGGATGAGAACTCGACATGACTCCGTTAAGCACTTTCAGCTTATAAAATAACTCTATTTAACCTAAAAACAGCTTTTCCAGATAGGGATTTAAAAACTTGGCTTCTGGGTCCAACTGCTGGCGCAAAGCCATAAAATCATCCCACTTTGGATATAAAGCCCGAAGCTGTGTGCTGGTCATATGATGCATTTTACCCCAATGCGGACGCCCTCGATATTTCTGCAAAATCGGCTCAACCACATCAAAAATCAACTTCGGGTCTTGCTTATGATATTGATGCACTGAAATCGAAATGGAGTCCTGCTGATAAAACGGACTAAGCCAAATATCATCACCCTTCACAAAGCGAAATTCGAGCGGAAAAAAGGTGGCCACTTTATACTTTCTTAAGGCATGCAATATTTCATCCAAACACTCAATTCCACGATCAACAGGAATCTGATACTCCATTTCATTGAATTTGGTATTACGCGGCGTTGGAAATATCTTGCTCGACCAATCAACATAGGTGGTCGGTTTGACAAAGATGCCTAATAGCTTCTGTAAATAAGGATTCAGCGAAGGAAAGTTTTTGGTCAGTTCTGAACACAAAGTCAGCAAGGTATCATCCGATGGAAAATTTTCCTTCCGCGGCAAAACCGCTTCATCAGTCTCATCCAAAGTTTTTAGCATCAACTGCTTTTCATGGGAAAACACAAAGCACTCAATATGTCGATGCTGCTGCTTCCATTGCTGAATATGCTGCATCATGTCTTCTACCGGACACAGTTGAATATGCTCTTTGAGCTTATAGCGAGGGCGATTCTGCATGGTGATCTGAGTCAGGATACCCAAGCTTCCCAAAGACACCCGTCCTGCGGCAAAGATTTCAGGATATTCTGTGCGGCTACATTTCAGGATTTCACCAGAAGCCGTCAATAACTCAAAAGCTTCAACATAGGCCGAAATACAATGTAAATCTGCTCCTGTCCCATGTGTGCCTGTGGAGACAGCCCCCGCTAGACTTTGCTGATCAATATCGCCCTGATTCATCAAAGCCTGATTGATCGATTGCTGTTGCAGATGTTGATCTAGGTCATATAAACGTGTACCCGCATAAATGCTGCTCTGACATCGTTCAAGATCTGTCGATGCAATGCCTGCAATATGATCCAAAGACAATAAGATTGCATCAGTACAAACTAACGGAGTAAATGAATGTCCTGCACCGACTACCCTTATTTTTTGTTGCGCTTTAACAATGGACTGTAATTCTTGCACATTGACTGGTTGTAAAACCTGTTGCGGCATAGATTTTTGGAAACCTGACCAGTTCGTCCAGATGCCTTGTGTTAAATCACTCATACTGCCTCTCCTTGGCTAACGGCAGTTTTTACATTGCCATGGTTGGTGCGTTTTGCGAGTTCCTGTGCTTGAATCGGTTGTGGTCGTGTCATTTCATCGTAATGACGTTTATTTTTCTCTAATAACAATTGTTCAGCTAAACCTTTGAATTTGCTCTGACAGGCAGCTAGCGTCCATTGACCAAATAAGGTATGTCCACCTTCATAGGCTTGCGCTTGATATTCTTCATAGGTGGTGACATAACCCATATAATCATTACAGTAGGATGCTAACCAGACGTTTTCAATTGAAGCCTGTACGGCAAGCGTCTGTTTAACCGTATCAACCACACGCTGTCCTGCGATGGTGGTAAATTCTCCTGGACAGCAAATCAAAGCCAATTGACCTAATCGCACAATTTGTAACGGAACAACGCTTGGGACTAAAGGACTGTGCTGAATCGCTCCCGCTTTCACTTGTCGGTTCATTTCTGCAATCAACGGATCAAGAATACTCGGTGGAAAACCAATCGGTTGGCCTAAAATCTTTTTGGTGCCCGCTTCCAGTAAAATCTGTTTTGGCCCTTGAGAGGCATACAACTGCTGATAGTCTGCAAAATCAGCTGCTTTTGAATGCTTGGTTTTCTGTCTGCGAAATTGATCCGCTAAAAATTGCATCCCCATAATTAAGGGTTTGGGTGCACCTAAACCATCGACAGGCGTGCCTGCAAAAAATGCGGTGCCATGACAAGGCTGACTGGTCTTGGCATGCTTTTGACCCGCTGCAAACTCATTTGGAACTTCAATATTACTCAAGTCTATATAGGACAAAACAGCATCGATCTTGCCTTCGACTTTATGTAAATTTTTAGGAATATTTGACTGTAAAGCCGTCAAAGCCAGTTCACTTTGATAGCGCCCATTTTGTTGCGCGTATTGATATTCCTGCTCGCCTTTAATCTTATTGCGAATCTTGAGCTGGTCTTTGCCATGAAAATGCGGCGATACATCTCCCGCAGTTGCTTGAGCAAAAATCGTGACTGGATTTTGAATCCCTTGCTCAATTAAAGCCTGCTCAGAGAATGCAGCTGCATAGCCTTTATTATCGCCATCATAGGCGTTTAAAGAATTTCCCAAACAAGTTGCATGTACCCCAAATAAGGAAATAAAGGATTGTAGTTTTTGCTTACGATAGAAACCGATCAACTGCATTTCTCGGTTCAAGGCTAAATGCGTTTCAGCTTCGGTACGTGGCAGAACCTCTGGGTTACGATTATAGGCTTTGATTGAACGATTCCATGCGACAGGTGTCTGTTCTGGAAAATGCTGTGTACTGATAAAAATTTCAGTGTCTTGTTCAGACGCAATCGCATTTTGAATACTCTGTACAATCGCCTCAACAATTGCGTTTAAATGCTCAGGCACAAAACCAGGGGTTGGCATATTATATAGAGCTTCATGACCACAACCGCCAGGTCCTGAGTGAGTATGGGTTGCCATGAGGACCAATTGATTTTCATCAAATGGTGAATCTAGAATTTGTGTGAGTCGTGCTACGGTTTGGCTGCGTATGGCATGGGTAATACAACCTATGTCCAGACAACAGATGAGTAATCGGTTATGTTGTTGATCGACAATACTCACGCTACGCGCAAATAAAGCTGTGCGCTGCTCATAGGCCCGATGTGACCATTGCCCATAACCAAACATGGCATAACCTTTCGGTATAATTTTGATTTGCTGCTTGTCCCAACCCACCTGATACATCACGATTTCCTTTCAATTATTTTTCTAACTGTGTTAAAGCATGTTGAAAGTTAATCAAAATTATGCGATACCCAACAGGGTTAAAGACACTTTTCTTTGGGGGGCAAAACGGACTTATGCCTATACGTAGCAGCGATAAAAATGAACAACAGCAATTTATTCCACCCACCATTCTGGCGAGCCTGATCCATTATGCAGAGCAGCAACAGTGGGATTATGCTGCATGGTTTCAGAATTCAGGTTTAGACATTGCACAAATACAGCAAACCCAAGCTGTGGTTCGTTTTAGCCAACTCTGTGATGTGGTTGGTCAAGCCATGGCCACCTATCAACAACCTAACTTAGGCTTAAAGCTTGGCAGTAGCGAAGGTCTGATTTCGATGGGGATTTTGGGTTTTGCCATGCAATCGTGTAAAACAGTTGCAGATGCTCTAGACATTGCACTGCGCTACCATCGGATTTCTGGCAGTGTCTTGAATATCGACTTTTCCATCCACGCTGATCTTTGTGAATTGGAAGTCACTGAACCCTATCCCTGCAATGAACTGAAAGCCTTTTTTTATGATGAATTTTTTAGCAGCATCATCACCTGTTTAAACGCCATGTTGGGCGATCATGATGATGTGATCAGTCTTGAGCTCAGCTATTTACCACACGAATATCAACAACAATATAACGAACTCTTTGGCTGCCCAATTCAATTTAACTGTGATAAAAATATCATGCGTTTTAGCAATAGCCTGTTGCAGCGCAGCTTAAAAAATTACAGCCCTGCCAACTACGCAACTGCTATCCAAATCTGTGAACAGGCCCTAAAAGAAATAGACCAGCTCAACCAAGTCGGCTATGTGCATTTACTCGATCATTTGATTGAACAACATTTACCTGAACGTTTTGAGATGCAGCAAGCTGCTGAACAATTACGCATCAGCGAACGCCATTTAAGACGGCAATTATTATTGGAAGGTCTGAGTTTTCAACAAATTCGGCAAAATGTGTTGGAGCGTAAAGCTAAGCAATTACTGGAACAGAACCTATCCATGAGTGAGATTAGCCTGCAATTAGGTTTTAGCGAATTACGTGAATTTCGACGTGCCTTTAAACGTTGGACCGGGCAAGCGCCTTCGGTTTATAAACAAGAGACTCACCTTACTTAATATCTAAGAATAAAACGGTCTAGAAATTTCCAAGCTCAGATAAAAGAGAACCGGAAATGCCTTTTCTTGTAATTTTAAATTCTCGCAAATATTCACTACCGCGCTCGGCGGCATGGATGCCGCCAGTTTGGCTGTGATACAAGGAAGTATCATCAGCCAAACAAAGGATTTTTGTTACTTTTCATCCCTGAAAAGTAAGAGAGAAAACGAAAGCTTATCCAAGAATAAGATGAGATCTCTGTAAGACTCCACAAAGATGATCGAACTATAAAATAAAAAGCTCAGGATTTTACCTAAGCTTTCCAATCTAAATAAAGTCTTAACTTGCTGCTTGATAAAACGGTACATCACCATTAATCGTGGCACGATGCATAATCCGATGCGCATCACCATAATCAAATAACGCCTTATGCTGTGTACAACGATTATCCCAAATCGCCACATCACCTGCCTGCCACTGCCAACGTAAATGGAACTGCTCATTGGTGGCATGCGCAAATAAATACTGTAGCAATTCAGCGCTTTCAGTTTCATCCAGTTCATTAATACGCGTAGTAAACCCTTCACTCACGAACAAAATCGGCTGACCAGTTACAGGATGCGTTCTCACCACAGGATGAACAACAGGTGGATTACGCTTAAAGGTTTCTTCCAGTTTTTTACGCTCAACATCATTATGCGCGAAACGCTCAATCGGGAAAGACTGACGAATATCATGCGTTGCGGTTAAGCCTTTTAACTTTTGCTGTAAACCTTGATCCAAGGCAGCAAATGCAGCTGCCCCGCTTGACCAAAGTGTATCACCACCGACAGGTGGAATCTTGATGGCTTGCAATACACAACCCAATGGCGGTTTCTGACTGAAAGTCACATCGGTGTGCCATAGTTCATTGTCACGTAAGTCTTGTTTCCAGCTATCCAATACAATGATTTCAGGCACATTATCAATAGATGGATAGATGGGATGAATATGCAAAGAACCAAAACCACGCGCCAACTCCGCTTGTGCCTGAGGTGCAAGCTGCTGATTGCGGAAGAAAATCACATGATGATCCAGCAAAGCTTGTTGAATTTGTTGCGTCGTATTTTCATCAGCCGTGTTTAAATCAACATCGTGAATAATTGCACCAATCGTTGGTTTAATAACTTCAATATTTAAGGTCATCTTCTACTACTCACACTTATAACTGTTGGCCATACCAAGGAGATAATTGCTTCTGTAACCAACGCAAAAACAATTCAAAACTAACGGCGACAATCGCAATCACAATAATGCCCAGAACTACGGTATCGGTGATGAGGAACTGTGCCGCTGACTGCACCATAAAACCAATACCTCGATCAGCTGCAACTAATTCTGAAGCCACCAAGGTTGACCAGCCCACACCTAAACCAATACGAATACCCGTTAAAATATGCGGTAAGGCCGTCGGCAGAATCACATGCCAAAACACTTGGGATTGACTTGCTCCTAAAGACAAAGCGGCACGTTCACGATTGAGCTGATGGCTCAGTACACCATGGGTACTACTGATAATCACAGGTGCAAGGATCGAAAAGAAAATCAAAAGTACTTTGGTGGTTTCACCAATCCCGAACCAGATCACCAATAAAGGTAAATATGCCAAAGGTGGAATCGGACGCAATAACTCAACCAATGGATCAAGCACCGCACGCACCCATTTATTCAGCCCCATCCATAAACCTAAAGGCACACCAATGGCAATCGCGGCAACTAAAGCCAATAAGACACGGGAAATACTTGCTGCCAAATGCTGCCATAAGGTGGCTTTCATAAAACCTTGCTGACTGACTTCAAGGAACTTCTGCCATACCGCTTGTGGGCTTGGCAAAAATAAACTCGGGACAATTTTTAATGCCGTGATCAAATACCAGATCACCAGTACGCTCAAGACACTAGAAAGACTGAGCACTAAACTACGATGACGAATAAAGAAAGCCCCTATTGGATTAAAAACCGAAGTAGACTGTGCTTGATCCGTCGATTGCAATTCCTCGGCCTTACTCACTTCATAGGCTGTATTTTTTGCTTGCCCCGTCATACAGCCACCTCATGCCCTGCTTGTTTCTGCACACGTAGGCGTTCAAACAATTGCTCACGTAATTGAATAAATTTTGGATCCGATTTAATCGCACGAATCGATTCGCCTTGCTTATAACGCTCTGCAAAATCCAGTTTTAAAGTTTCGACAATCTTACCTGGACGAGCCGTCATCAACACCAATTGATTACTCAGCAATAGTGCTTCTTCAATGTCATGTGTAATCAGGAAGAAGGATTTATTTTGTTCAATCCATAAATCCAGCACCAACTGCTGCATGGTTTCACGGGTAAATGCATCAAGCGCAGCAAAAGGCTCATCTAGTAAAATGAATGCAGCATGGCTAATCAAAGCGCGAGCAATCCCAACCCGTTGTTTCATGCCACCTGACAATTCCCAAATATTGGCTTTAGCCACATGACTCAAGCCGACAATTTTAAGAATTGCATCGACTTGCTGTTGAATTTCTTGCTCTTTTAAACCTTTGAGCTGCAAAGCAAAACCGATATTTTCAGAGACATTTAACCAAGGTAATAGCGCATGATCCTGAAACACCACCGCACGACGTGCATCTGGTGCAGTGACAACTTCATGATCCAGTGTAATCTGCCCGGAACTTGGCTTTTGAAAACCCGCCAAAATATTCAGTAATGTTGTTTTACCACAACCAGACTCCCCCAAAATCACAGTCAAAGTGCCTTCGTCAATCTTCAGATTGATATCTTGTAATACAGGCACGGTCTGTTTTGGAAAGGTTAAATGAAGATGCTCGGCAGCTAATACGCTCATTTAGATCTCCTATGGCTGTAAGAATTGGGTGGTGACATTACCTTGATAATCAGGTTTTACTTGATCTACCTTGCCTTGGCTTTTGAGGAAGGTTGCTGTATCGAAAATATTTTTGGCAAACTCACCCGCTAAAGTTGCTTGTTGTTGCTGACCATTCAGATAAATATTGCCTGACAACAGTAAAGGAATATCTTTCACATCAGAGCCTGTCAGCTGAGCAATTTTCTGGATATTGTCCGCATTTTGTTCAAATGCTTTTGGATCCTGCTGATACGCTTCAACTTGTTTCAAGCTGGTTTTTACGAATGCTTTTAAGAACTCTGGATTTTTTTCAGCGAAATCTTTACGAACCACCCATAAATCATAGGTTGGTGCACCCCACTCGCCGACTTGTTTCGAGTCTGTTAATACATGACCACTGGCTTTGACTTTACTTAATGCAGGTTCCCAAACATAAGTTGCATCGATATCACCACGTTCCCAAGCTGCTGTGATTTCAGGTGGACGTAAGTTAATAATCTTGACTTGGTTATCCGCAATATTCCAATGCTTGAGTGCTGACAACAAGCTGTAATGCGTGGTTGAAACAAATGGTACGGCAATGGTTTTGCCAATCAAATCTTGAGGGTTTTTAATGCCTGATTTGTTACTCACCACCAATGCCTCTGAACCGCCTAATTTAGCCGTCACAAGAAAGACTTCAATCGGTAAATCACGACTTGCAGCAGCAGCCAGAGGACTAGAACCAATATTGCCGATCACCACATCACCCGAAGCCAATGCATTGACCACATCTGAACCTGCATCAAATTTTCGCCATTGAATTGCTTGATTACTATCACGTTCATAATCACCATTGGCTTGTGCAACCTTGGTTGGATCCACACCAGTTTGATAGGCAATCACTACTGCCTTGTTATTTTTAGACTGAACAGGTGCAGCATCTTTTTGATTTTGATAGACAATAAAAGCAACAATCGCCACAAGGACGATCGCTGTAACAATTAGCGGCTTAGAGTTTTTGATACCCATAATTAGATGATCTTTCAACAATATAGGCTTATGGTATGCGGCATGCTTTATGATTAAAAATAAGAAAAAGTGAGTTGCTTATTCCTTTATGAGATAAGAATAAGACTTAGGCAATTTTTGCTGTTTTTATATTCAATTGGTTTATTTTTAGTGTTGTTCCATTTAATTTCCCAACTAAGCCTTTTAAATATTTATCCCTCTGTTTAATTGAAAAGTAAAATATTTAATCCTGATAATTTCATCTCTAAATTAAATAAGCATTTTCATTTTAAAATATAACTCCAAACTATATTCCGAATAAGTTAATAAAAACCTATTATTTATCAAAAATAGATATATAAATAAATTTTGCTTATTTTCCTGAATATAAAAACAGTCCTAAGATAAAAACATCATCCCGCTGATGTATGAAAGGTTATAAAAATGAATGCTCAATTTGATTCTACTGATATAGCAGAATCGACATCTACGATTCACGGTTTATCAAAAAATCCACAAGATATCTTAGCGCGTGCGCAACATTATGCTGAAGAAAATGAACTCGATTTCACTGGCAGCGTTCCCCCACCTGAAGCTTGGTATTTGGTTGAACAAGGCCTAGCGGTATTGGTCGATGTACGTACCAATGAAGAACGCAAATTTGTCGGCTATGTCCCTGAAAGTATCCACGTCGCATGGGCAACGGGCACATCATTTAATCGAAACCCACGCTTTCTGAAAGAACTGGATAGCAAAGTTGGCAAAGACAAAACCATTCTGTTGCTCTGCCGTAGTGGTAAACGCTCTGCTTTAGCAGCTGCAGCAGCATTTAGTGCAGGTTTTGCCCAAGTTTATAATGTGCAAGAAGGCTTTGAAGGTGATTTAAACGAGCAACAACAACGTAATCAAAGCAATGGCTGGCGTACACATCAGTTACCTTGGTTACAAGACTAATGCTGCTTTTTTAAGCAATTATTTTACGATTTATTTAAGATCTCGTTTTGCAAGGAACTCGCGTGAGCCAATGGAAAATACAGCCTGTCGTCGAAGGCCTACAACAAGCACGACATGAATGGAGAGAGCGTCAACATCGCATCAAAGAATTTGGTGGACGTGAACTCCCATCTAAGGATGCGCTGAAGTCAATTTTAGATGATCTGTGTGGGATCTTATTTCCTATGCGACTTGGGCCGAGCGATCTACGCCAAGAAACTGAGGATTACTATATTGCCTATACCCTTGACCGTGTTTTGAATGAACTGTTTGCTCAGGTCAAGTTGGCTTTAAATTACGAAGCCAAAAGTCGAGTCAAACCGATCCCTGTTTCAAGCAATGAACGTCTGCTATATGAGCAGCAAGTCGCTTTGGCCCAAACCATCGTACAGGATTTTGCCAATACCTTGCCTGACATTCGCCGCTTATTGGATGCAGATGTCTGTGCTGCATATGAAGGTGATCCCGCAGCGCATAGCGTCGATGAAGTCCTCCTCTGCTACCCAGGTATTTTAGCGATTATTCATCATCGTGTAGCACATCAGCTCTATCACAGTGTACCGCTGCTCTCACGGATTATTTCTGAATTGGCTCATTCTGCAACGGGTATTGATATTCATCCGGGTGCGCAAATTGGGAAAGGCTTCTTTATCGATCACGGCACAGGTGTGGTGATTGGAGAAACCTCAGTGATTGGTGAATATGTCCGTATCTATCAGGCGGTGACGCTCGGTGCAAAACGGTTCGAACTGAATGAAGACGGAGCACTGAAAAAAGATTATGCCCGTCATCCGATCGTGGAGGACCATGTGGTGATTTATGCAGGTGCAACAATTTTAGGCTGTATCACCATCGGTAAAGGCTCAATTATTGGCGGGAATGTGTGGCTTACCCATAGTGTTGCAGCAGGCAGTCAGATTTTACAGTCACCAAGTGAGTCATTACATAATAGTAAAGTTTAATTTAATGAATTATTTAACCAAGTAAATAAAAAGGCGTAAGAATAAATAACGTATATTCAATACTTATATTTATTTTTCACAATTATATTCTTATGAGTAATAAGCAAATAATTCACGATTATTTATCTCATAATAATATTTTTAAAAAAACTAAATAGCCTCTAGTCTAA
Source organism: Acinetobacter sp. TUM15071 (assembly GCF_008980925.1). Classification (NCBI taxonomy): domain Bacteria; kingdom Pseudomonadati; phylum Pseudomonadota; class Gammaproteobacteria; order Moraxellales; family Moraxellaceae; genus Acinetobacter; species Acinetobacter sp. TUM15071. Next base: position 158,700 of record NZ_BKGB01000001.1, read on the forward strand.
CGAAATAAATCATTAAATATTATTGCAATAAAACCAATTTTTATTAACAAAGCCAAAGACAACAGGAAAACTTATTCATGGCAAAAACCACAGATAAAGTCCAACTTGCGCTTGGAGATCATGCAGCTAGACAGCTTGCCAATGCCACCAAGACCGTTCCACAACTTTCGACCATTACCCCACGTTGGCTCACACATTTATTGCAATGGATTCCTGTTGAAGCAGGTATTTATCGCGTTAACCGTGTCAGCAACACCGATGATATCCAAGTGGCCTGTACACAACGTGATGAAGCGACTTTGCCGCAAACCTTTGTTGATTACGATGCGCAACCGCGTGAATATTTCTTAAATGGTGTTTCTACCGTCTTGGATATTCATACCCGAGTTGCTGATCTTTACAGCAGCCCACATGATCAAATTAAAGAACAATTACGCTTAACCATTGAAACCATTAAAGAACGCCAAGAAAGCGAGCTGATCAATAACCCTGAATATGGTTTATTGGCCAGTGTCGCAGATGAACAGCGTATCTCAACTTTAAATGGTCCCCCAACACCAGATGACTTTGATGATTTACTTCGTAAAGTCTGGAAAGAACCCGGTTTCTTCCTTGCACATCCAGATGCAATTGCTGCATTCGGTCGTGAATGTACTCGTCGTGGCGTGCCACCACCAACCGTCAGTTTATTCGGTTCACAGTTCATCACATGGCGTGGTGTGCCACTGATTCCATCGAATAAAATTCCAGTGGAAGATGGTAAAACCAAAATCTTGTTACTGCGTGTGGGTGAAAAACGCCAAGGTGTGGTGGGCTTATTCCAACCGGGCTTGGCAGGTGAGCAATCTCCTGGGCTTTCTGTACGCTTCATGGGCATCAACCGCAATGCGATTGCGTCTTATCTGATCTCACTGTACTGCTCATTGGCGGTATTGACTGAGGATGCGTTGGCTGTGCTCGAAGATGTGGAGGTGGACAAATATCATGACTACCCAGTTAACTACAAGTAACCTATCTTCTACAGGTACTGGGCAAGGTGGTCCAACGAGTTCTGAAGTGGTCGGTGTTAGCCCACCGTCCAACTTCCCGGATGAAGCAACACTTTCAAGACTCGCGTCTGAATTTTTTGCTGCATTGCCAAGCTCAGGCAGTGGCCACTCTTCTGGCTTGAATTTGGACTTGCCCAATGTCGGTACACCACCACATCAACCCCAGCCTGCCGAACCTTTAGCAGCGTTAAGTGGACGTGCGCCCAATATTGCCTATGAAAAAAGTTTGAATCCTGAATATCCTGAGCATATACCCAACTATCCCGACTACCCTGAACGTCGTGCGATTGCTTCTGCGCCAGTGGTTGGTGGAGCGAACTTACCTCGCCCACCGATTGAACCTAATTTTCCACAGGCCATTCATAGTGCACCGAATGTGCCTTTGGTTGAACCTTCTCGTCCATCTGCAAGTGAGGCATCGCCATTTTATTTTTTAAATGATTTTGCAGCGCCCAGCACATCAAGCTCTGAATTTGATGCTGCCAGTTTTGCGACCGCACAATCATTTCAATTACCACATGGCGATGCGCTAAAAAGCTTGTTACAGCAAGATCAGCCAAGTTTAGCTCAACCTAAAAGTACCACTTCTACAGGTTTCTATTTTTTGGATTTGCCACAAAGCAACGCGGGTTATGGCAATTACCAACCTTCACAACCGCAGTTTGTAGCCAACGCAGCTCAACCTTTGGATATTCAAGCGATCCGTCGTGATTTTCCAATTTTGCAAGAGCGCGTCAATGGCCGTCCTCTGGTCTGGTTTGATAATGCAGCGACCACGCAGAAACCACAAAGCGTGATTGATCGTATTGCCTATTTTTATCAGCACGAAAATTCCAATATTCATCGTGCCGCACATGAACTGGCAGCACGTGCAACCGATGCCTATGAGCATGCACGCAATGTGGTGGCTCGTTTCATTGGAGCAAAATCATCCAAGGAAATCATTTTTGTACGTGGTACCACTGAAGGTATTAACCTGATTGCCAAGACGTGGGGTGAGCAGAATATTGGTGAAGGCGATGAGATCATCGTGTCTCATCTTGAGCATCACGCCAACATCGTACCGTGGTTCCAGCTCACCAAAAAAGTCGGTGCCAAACTCCGTGTCATTCCTGTGGATGATACCGGTCAAATCATTTTGGAAGAACTGCCAAAACTGATTAATGAACGTACCAAACTGATCTCAATTACCCAAGTATCCAACGCCTTAGGTACGGTAACACCTGTCGCTGAGGTAATCAAAATCGCGCATGCTAAAGGTGTGCGAGTCTTGGTCGATGGTGCTCAATCGGTTTCACATATGTCAACCGATGTCCAAGCGATTGATGCCGACTTCTTTGTATTCTCAGGACATAAAGTTTTTGGGCCAACAGGTATTGGTGCAGTCTATGCCAAGCCTGAAATTCTGGAAACCATGCCCGTTTGGGAAGGTGGCGGTAATATGATTCAGGATGTGAGCTTTGAACAAGTGGTTTACCAACCAGCTCCAAATAAGTTCGAAGCAGGCACAGGCAATATTGCCGATGCCGTGGGTTTAGGTGCAGCACTGGAATATGTGGAACGCCTTGGCATTCATAATATTGCCCGTTATGAACATGACTTGTTGGAATATGGTCAGCATGCATTGAGTACGGTTTCAGGTTTAAGACCAATTGGCACGGCAAGAAACAAAGCCAGCGTGATGTCCTTTACCCTTGCAGGTTATTCCACTGAACAAGTGGGTAAGGCACTGAATCAACATGGCATTGCAGTGCGTTCAGGGCATCATTGTGCTCAACCGATCTTGCGTCGTTTTGGCGTAGAACAGACTGTGCGTCCTTCTTTGGCGTTTTATAACACTACTGAAGAAATTGATTTACTGGTGTCAGTATTACATCAACTGACCAGAAACAAACGCAGTGCCTAACGCCTCTCCAATAAAAAAGACTGCCTCAGCGCAGTCTTTTTTATGTTCAGGCAAAGGCAACACTCCAAATCAATCGTATTGCAACTACACCGAGAATAACCCCCATTACCCGTTCAAAATACACCCCAAACTCTAAAAAGCGTTTCCGCACAACAGGCTGAGCAAACATAATACTGACCAAAATAAACCACACCGCATTCACTAGACACATCCAGATGCCATAACCAATTTGAATCTTTAACGGTGTGGTCGGGCTAACAATGGTAGTAAAAATCGCCAGAAAGAAAACGGTTGCTTTTGGGTTCAGTGCATTGGTCAAAAAGCCCATATTAAAGGCTTGGATTAAGCTCGGTTTGCCCATCGCCTCACCAGCCAAAATATCCAGATTGTTATTTGGTTGACTACGTAAACATTGCCAGCCTAAATAAATCAAATAAGCCGCCCCAGCTATGCGTAATACCGACATTAACCAGACACTTTGCTGGATCAGCACGCCAACGCCCACCAAGGTATAAAACACATGCACCGAAATGCCGACACCAATGCCAATTGCAGTGATACAACCAATTAAATAGCCATATCGAACACTCTGCCGTACTGTAATAATAAAATCAGGACCTGGTAAAACAACTGCCATAAAATGGATCAATGCCAAGGCCAGAAACTCATGTCCATACAACTGCCACATTTGATTTATCTCCATCATGACTACAGGAAAAAGATTGTATTGCGATTTTTAAAGCGCGATAATCCAATCAAAATCCAAATAACTTTTGCGTCATGAGCACAAATCAAAGTCTGGTTCTGTTAAATGAAATGGCAACCTTTGTCAAAGTTGTCGAAACGGAAAGCTTTTCTGAAACAGCACGGCAGCTCGGTTCAACCCCGTCTGCTGTGAGCCGCGCCATTGCCCGTTTAGAACGAGCTTTAGGTACACGCTTACTGCATCGTACGACCCGTAAACTGCGCTTAAGTGAAAGTGGTCAGCAGGTCTATGAACGCTGCATCGACATGGTCAATGCCGCACAAGCAGTGATGGAAAGCTCGGGGCAGTTCCATATTGAACCACAGGGCATTATTCGGATCAGTGTGCCTAAGGCAGTTGGGCATTTTATGCTGCATCCACATCTGCCCGAATTCTTGGCGTTATATCCAAAAATTGATATTCAATTATTATTGGAAGACCGCTACATTGACTTGATTGATGATGGTGTCGATCTAGCCATTCGTATTACCGAACAACCACCGGGTGGCTTAATGGGACGAAAACTGATTGATATTGATCATTTAATTTGTGCCACACCCGAATATTTACAGCAACATGGCATACCGCAACATCCTCATGATTTAAAGCAGCACCAATGTATCTATTTGGGTGAACAACCGAATGACTCGAAATGGAAGTTTCAGCAAGAACAGAAATCCATTACTGTGCCAGTCCGTGGTCGTTATGCAGCCAATCACACTGGCGTACGCCTGAGTGCCGCTTTACAACATTTAGGCATAGCCAGTTTGCCTTACTTCGTAGCACGTCATGCCTTAGAACAAGGTTCTTTGGTGCAGGTCTTACCTGATTGGCATTTTAAGACCCATTATAGTGGCGGTGCATGGTTGCTCTATCCACCTACCCGTCATGTGCCACCTAAATTGAGTGTCTTCATTCAATATCTGGCAGAAAAATTAGCCGCAGAACCGGTCTTATTTCCGCAAAATACGCCGAGCTAAAACGATCACTTTCATTTATAAATCTGGCGAAAATAGCAAACCAAATGAAAATCAATAAAGCTTAAAATATTGATTTTCATTTATATATCAATAGAAATCATCCATTCATAAAACAATAAAAAGCATCTTTATTTTCATCCTGCATGATAGACAATGCACAAAAACAGATATTTTTTGCTGCATAAGTTATTTTTCTTCATTTTGCATAATCGCTAATCTAACAACCAAGTTGTTATAACAAGTTTAAGTGCAATGAACCAACCGATTGTAAATAAAGCGAATGGCGAACGCCCGCTGTATGATCAAGTCTATCAAGCCCTACTGCAACAGATCGTCGAGGGGAGCTATCAGATTCATCAACAGTTGCCATCTGAAAAAGAACTGAGTGAATTATTTAATGTCAGCCGTATCACCATTCGTCAGGCACTTAATCAACTTCAGCTCGAACATTTGGTTTACAAGATTCAAGGCAAAGGCACTTTCGTGAGCGCACCGAAAACCTTCCAAAACATTTCCCAATTGCAAGGCTTTGCAGAAGCCATGACCAATATGGGACATGAGGTGTTTAACGTGGTCAAAGAATTTCGCTTTATTCCTGCCACACCGCAAATTGCATCGAAATTAAAACTTTCAGTGAATAGCACTGTGGTGGAAATTAAGCGCATTCGCTTACTTAACCGTAAACCCGTTTCATTTGAACTAACTTATTTACCCGAATCGATTGGTTTAGCTTTGCAAGAGATCAACCTCTCCACGCGCGATGTGTTTTTAGCGATTGAAGAAGATTTATCGATTGCCTTGGGACATGCAGATTTAAACATTGACGCAACCCTTGCTGATGAAGAACTCAGTGAGCTTCTGCAAGTCGATATCAATGCACCACTGTTAAGAGTGGAGCGACTGACTCATGATCATGCTGGACACCCAATTGACTTCGAATATCTCTACTTCTCAGGAGAGACCTTCCAATACCGTTTAAGAGTAGATCGAAAAAGAAATACCTAACGTCACTAACCTTGTGAATTAAAACGCACTCAAAAAGGCACAACATGAATACGATTACACTGGACTATGACATTGTCGTCATCGGTGGGGGGACGGCTGGCCCAATGGCAGCCATCAAAGCCAAAACAGCCAACCCCAACCTGAAAGTTTTACTGATTGAAAAAGCCAATGTGAAGCGCAGCGGTGCAATTTCAATGGGCATGGATGGCCTGAATAATGCCGTTATTCCGGGCTATGCCACGCCTGAGCAATACACCAAGGAAATTACCATTGCCAATGATGGCATTGTCAATCAAGCCACCGTCTATGCCTATGCCAAACACAGTTTCACCACCATTCAACAGTTAGATCAATGGGGCGTGAAATTTGAAAAAGATGAAACAGGTGAATATGCGGTCAAAAAGGTCCATCACATGGGTGCTTATGTACTGCCGATGCCTGAAGGACATGACATTAAAAAAGTCCTGTATCGCCAACTGAAACGTGCTCAGGTCAAAATCAATAACCGCATTGTCACTACTCGCCTGCTGAAAAATGCCGAGGGAGCCATTAACGGTGTACTTGGCTTTGACTGTCGCAATGGTGATTTCTATGTGATCAAAACCAAGGCTGCGATTTTATGTTGCGGTGCAGCAGGACGTTTGGGTTTACCTGCATCTGGCTATTTGATGGGAACTTATGAAAACCCAACCAATGCGGGTGATGGCTATGCCATGGCTTACCATGCAGGGGCTGAACTCTCCAACTTGGAATGCTTCCAGATCAATCCGCTGATTAAAGATTATAACGGCCCTGCCTGTGCCTATGTGACCGGTCCATTGGGTGGTTATACCGCCAACAGCAAAGGCGAACGTTTTATTGAATGTGACTACTGGTCAGGCCAAATGATGTGGGAATTTTATCAGGAACTGCAAAGTGGCAATGGCCCAGTGTTCCTGAAAATGGATCATTTGGCGGAAGAAACAATTCAAACCATTGAAGAAATTCTGCATACCAATGAACGCCCAAGTCGTGGCCGTTTCCATGAAGGTCGTGGTACCGATTACCGACAAGATATGGTGGAAATGCAGATTTCAGAAATTGGTTTCTGTAGTGGTCACAGTGCTTCTGGGGTGTGGGTCAATGAAAAAGCCGAAACCTCCGTCAAAGGTCTGTATAGCGCGGGTGATATGGCAGCCGTTCCACATAACTATATGCTGGGTGCCTTTACTTATGGCTGGTTTGCTGGGGTCAATGCCGCTGAATATGTCGTAGAACAAGCCAACTCAGAATTGAATACCAATGAAATAGAAGCCGAAAAAGCCCGTGTTTTTGCACCCTTACACCGTCCAGATGGGCTGTCATCGGAACAAGTGGAATACAAGTTGCGTCGTATGGTCAATGACTACTTACAGCCACCGAAAACCCGACAAAAAATTGAGATTGCACTCAAACGCTTTGAAGAAATCAAAACCGATATTGAGCAGATCAATGCCAGCCATCCACATGAATTGATGCGCGTTGCCGAAGTAGCGGTGATTCGGGACTGTGCTGAAATGGCCGCGCGTGCTTCGCTCTTCCGTGAAGAAAGCCGTTGGGGACTCTATCACTACCGTGCAGATTGCCCTGAAAAAAATGATCGAGACTGGTTCTGTCATACCCATCTGAAAAAAAATCAGCTCGGCAATATGGTCAACTTTAAAAAAGCAGTTGAGCCTTATTTCATCCCAATTGAGGAGGATGAAGCCAACGCTTACAACCTGCTGCGTATTCAAAAAAAATTAGTCGCTGAAACAGTCGAATAAGGAACATCACATGGCTTTTATTTTTAAAGAAATTGCCCACCGCACAGCCGCACCTGTGTTGGTGGATGAAGATAAATGTATTGCCGACAAAGGCTGTACTGTCTGTGTTGATGTTTGCCCAATGGACTTATTGGCGATTCATCCAGAAAGTAAAAAAGCCTATATGCAGTTTGATGAATGTTGGTATTGCATGCCATGCGAGAAAGACTGCCCGACCGATGCCATTCAAGTCAACATTCCATATTTACTTAAATGAGGGGAACAATATGAGACTCAACCACTTAGCCAAAAGCCTGATTCTAAGCAGCAGTTTGCTGACAATCTTTAGCTCAGCACATGCGGAAAATATTCGGATTGCGATTGGTACCCAAGATACCACCATTAACTGTGCCACAGGCGGCTTGCTAATTCGCGAGTTAAATCTACTACCCAAATATTTGCCAAAAACAGGCAAATATAAAGATGCCAAATACGATATTGTCTGGAAAAACTTTACTTCTGGGGCGCCATTGACCAGTGAAATGGTGGCTGGTCGTTTAGATATTGGCGCAATGGCAGACTTCCCAGCAGTCAATAACAATGTCGCGTTTAAAAAGACGGGCAAAGAAAGTATTTTCCTGAGTGTGCTTTCTGGCAGCACCACTGGCAGTGGTAACGGCATCGTGGTCCCGCTGGATTCTGAGGTTAACTCGATCCAAGATTTAAAAGGGAAAACGATTTCTGTACCTTTTGCCTCAACCGCACATGGTCTATTACTGCGTGCCATTGCTGCACAAGGTTGGGACCCGAAAAAGGATGTCAAAATTATTGCCCAAGCCCCTGAAGTGGCAGGTCCAGCGCTCAAAAGCAATAAGGTTGATGCACATGCAGATTTTGTTCCTTTTGCAGAATTATTTCCCTACCAAGGTTTTGCCCGCAAAATTTATGACGGCGCACAGGCCAAAACCCCAACCTTTCATGGCTCTTTAGCCAGCAAATCCTATGCGCAACAATATCCAGAAATTATTCAAGCCTACTTACGCGCAACCATTGAAGCCGATCAACTGATCCGTAAAGAACCTGAAAAATATAGTGAACTGATTGCTGCCAAAACAGGGATTCCTGCCGAAGTAGTGTATTTATTTCATGGTCCGCTCGGTGTACAAACTCGCGACCTCAGTTGGAAGCCTGAATATAAGCAAGCCACTCAAACTGCCGTCGATACTTTGAAATATCTAGGTCGTGATGATGTTGATATCAATGTCAATCAATTCATTGATGATCAATACATCAAAAAAGCCTTCCAAAGCGCAGGCTTGAATTATGCGCAACAACTCAAAAATTACGCTCGATCACCTCTCGTTGCCAAAGATGCCCTGACTCAAAAACCGATTCAAAGTTTTGATCGGGTCACACAGATTTGGGTAAAAGGTGAAGCCAAAGTGCGCAGTTACGCCACACCTGAAACAGCCTTTGCAGATTTAAATAAATTAAAGCAGAGCGGTAAAAACATTCGTGTGGTCTACAACCAAGACCGTCATTTAAAAATCAAATTACTGGCGAATCTGGCGTGGTATGCCACCGATAAAAACGGTCAGATCAGTGCATTCTTACTGCGTGGGGATGCCAACAATTGGGCCAAAACACATGGCGGCAAAGTCTATGACTTTAATAATGCCCAAAAGCTGGTGAAGTAATGAAATCCCTCCTAACCTCCCTTTAGAAAGGGAGGAGCCTCACGAATCTTAGTCAGTCTTTAGACTCGTGAAAAGTCCCCCTTTTAAAGGGAGATTTAGGTGGATTCTGAGATTCAGGAGAAATAAATATGAATAGTTTAGCGGATACCCAACCGATTCAGTCTAAGGCAATCCGCCCTGTGCTGATATTTTCAAAAAGCCGTGTGATTTCATACAGCTTAAGTGCAGTGTCACTGGTGTTCAGTCTTGTGTTTTGGCAACTCGCCTCGCAATATCATTTAAATTTGGGACTGATTAACTTTGCCAATGTGCCTTCGCCACGAGATGTTATTCAATCTCTACTTGCTTTTGCCGAATTGGATACAGCCCTTGCACATGTCAAAGCCAGTATTACTCGAGTGTTGATCGGCTTCTTACTCGCATCCGTGCTCGGTGTCATTTTAGGATTATTGATTGGTTATTCCAAAACGCTGGCGTCCCTATTGATGCCACCCTTAGAAATCTTGCGTCCGATTCCAGCCGTCGCATGGATTCCCTTAGCAATTCTAATGTTTCCATCCTCAGAAGCCTCGATGATTTTTATTACCTTTTTAGGTGCGTTATTTCCAATCTTGCTCAATACCATTCATGGCGTTGAGGCCGTTGATCAACGTTTAATTGCTTCCGCAAAAAGTCTAGGTGCAGGCCAGTTTGCCATTCTGCGCGAAGTGATTATTCCAGGTTCTTTACCCAGTATCACCACAGGTTTAGCCATTGGCATGGGGACTTGCTGGTTCTGTCTGGTCACCGCTGAAATGATCTCTGGTCAGCTCGGTATTGGCTATTTCACTTGGGAATCCTTCACCTTGCAAAACTATGCCGACATTATTGTAGGCATGTTATTGATCGGTGCATTAGGTATGTTTAGCAGTGCTTTTTTACGCTATCTCGGTAAAAAGCTTACCCCTTGGTATCAGTTAAGGAAGACATAACATGAGTCAGTACGGTCATATCCATTTAAATAATATCGATCTGCACCTTGGGCAAGACAAACAACGCTTTCAAGCCTTGGATCATGTCTCCTTTGATCTTCAGGCAGGTGAATTTGTATGTTTGCTTGGTCCTTCGGGTTGTGGCAAATCAACACTGCTTGGCGCACTGGCAGGTCATTTACCGATTAGCTCAGGCACCATGTTATTGGATCAAAAAGCCATTGAAAAACCCTCATCTGATCGAGGCTTGGTGTTTCAACAACACACCCTATTTCCATGGAAAAGTGTGCTAGAGAATGTGTGTTTTGGCTTAAAAATGAAAGGCATCTCTAAAGCCCAACGCCTAGATCAAGCCCAGCAAATGATTGATCTGGTCGGCCTAAAAGGTTTTGAAGATAAATATCCTGCTGAATTGTCAGGCGGAATGCAACAACGGGTTGAAATTGCACGGGTGTTGATTAATCAGCCTCGTGTATTGCTGATGGATGAACCCTTTGGTGCACTAGATGCTCAGACTCGTTTAAAGATGCAGGAACTGCTGCTTGAAATCTGGCAAAGCATTCAAACCTCGGTGCTGTTCATTACCCATGATATTGATGAAGCTTTATTTCTGGCAGATCGGGTCTTGATCATGAGCCACCGTCCGGGACGTATTATTGAAGAAATCAAATTGGATTTCCCCCGTCCAAGACATGTTGATCTAGTGACTTCGACCGAATTTACCCAAATAAAAAAACATTGCATTCAAGTATTAAAACACGCCACTCAAGCGGAACTGAGTCGGTTAAATCCACTTGGTTTAAATCAGAAAGTCGCTGTTTAGGAAGCATAAAAAATGAGCTTAAATTACCCTATCCTGACGGATATTGATGAGGATTATGCTGATTATCTGTTTCAGCTGAATCAGGACGATGAAAATATCCGCTTTGTCGCAATTATGAATATTGCCGATGAGGAACAAACAGAATTATTGGCTTGGTTACAGCACGCAGTGTTACATGACCCAGCAAGCAAAGTACGTGAACGAGCTGCTATCCGTTTAGAAGGTTGGGAGGATGCGACATCTTTACATACTTTGGCTCAAGCTTTGAGTGATCCACATGAAAATGTGCGTGTTGCAGCAGCACAAAGCTTAAGTGAAATTAAACATGCTGAATCTGCCCATCATCTGGCAACATATTTGCAGCATCACGATGACTTTGTCCTTGCTGCAATTTTGAGAGCAATTAAGGAGCTACGGGCTGAACCGTTATTTGAAGCCACCCTCAAGCATGTTCAACATGCCAATCCCTTAGTGCGTAAAGAAGCTGTGAGTACACTGAGTTGGTTGCAGAAACAGGAAGGCTTAGCAACGCTGGCACATATCGCACAGCATGATGTTGATAACGAAATTCGTCGTATCGCCACAGGCGGCTTGGCGGCAACTCAAACGCCAACGCCCGAAATTTTATCGGCCTTACGCAGTTCTCTCACAGCTGATGCATGGCAACTACGGGTCGAAGCCGCCTTGACAATTGGAAAATTAAAAGTCCTTGAATTAGAACAGCCGCTTTTACAGCAACTGGATGATACTTACTGGCAAGTTCGCATTGCTGTTACACGCAGCTTAGGACGCCTTAGATCAAATGCTGCAATTGCCAAACTCCAAGAAAATTTCCAGCATGACATCAGCAACCTACGCAAAGAGGTCGCGATTGCCTTAGGTGAAATTGGCGGGGAATCAGCTCAGCATATTTTATTACAACATGCGGAAGACCCTGATCCAGAAGTACGTAAATCGATTCGTATTGGACTGGCACTCATTCAGGAGAGACAATATGTCACTTAAACCTTACCAGCTTAATGTCGATATCGAACAGCAACGCCTGTTTCTCTCATGGGAGGATGGTACTGAAAAGGATTTTAGCCATGCGCAGCTGAGAGCCAGCTGCCCTTGTGGGTTTTGTCGAGCAAAGCGTCTACGGCAACAAGATGTTCAATATCCAGATCATGTTGCCATCTCTGCGATCTACTCACAAGGTTACGGGATTCAGATCTGTTTTGATGATGGACATGACAAAGGGATTTTCCCTTGGGCTTTTTTAAAAACGTTGAATTCGTCATGAAACATTCAAATGACTTATGTATAAACCCTAAAACGATATGAAATTTTTAGATTTATAAAATAAAATTTATGTGTAATATATTTAACAAATAAGTTGAGTATATTACATGAAAATAACCTTACTCATTTCATCCCTGCCAACCCAGAACACTACAACGCGTATGCGAGTATGGCGAGCACTGAAAGCCAGTGGTGCTGCAACACTACGCGATGGTGTTTATGCTTTACCCAAGCAACATTCAGAAAAGTTTGATGCGATTGCTGAGGATTTAATTACAGAAAATGGCAGTGCCTATTTATTTCAGACCATTGCCGCAGAAAATCTGGATCTGATACAGCTATTTAACCGAAAAGAAGAATACGATGCGCTCTATCAACAACTCACACAACTTCGACAGGAGTTGAATCAGACCAATAAAAAAGAGCTTCTTAAACAGATTCGTAAATTACGTAAACAGCTTGATGCATTAATTGAAATTGACTATTTCCCAACCGAGGCAAAGCAGCAAACTATTCGGGAACTGAATGCGGTTGAACAGAGCATTTTACGTTTTGGCGAAACCGATGAACCACATTCTCTACACAGCGACATTCAAATACTACGCAAACAGGACTTTCAGAATAGAATTTGGGCCACAAGAAAACGACCATGGATTGATCGTTTAGCTTCCGCTTGGTTGATCCAAAATTTTATTGATCCTGATGCAACCTTTATCTGGTTAGACACACCAAATGATTGTCCTGCTACAGCCTTGGGGTTTGATTTTGATGGTGCAAGCTTTAGCCATATTGATCATTGGGTAACGTTTGAAACCTTATTACACAGCTTTGACCTAAATCAACAGTCTGCTTTAAAGCATATTGCGGAAATTGTGCATTTTCTCGATGTCGGTGGTGTTGAACCACCTGAAGCAATCGGGATCGAAAAAGTCATTCAAGGCTTAAGAGCTAAAATTACGGATGATGATCAATTACTTGAACTTTCCAATTATGTTTTTGATGGCCTATACGCCAATTTTTCTCCAGAATGATCATGCAACAAAAACAAAACCATGTACTCGATCAGCCAATACCCGTTGTCCCATTTTGGCAAGCCTTTTTATTCTGGCTGAAATTGGGATTTATTAGTTTTGGTGGCCCAGCTGGACAAATTGCAGTGATGCATCAAGAGTTGGTGGAAAATAAACGTTGGATCTCTGAAAAAAGATTCTTACATGCACTGAACTACTGCATGCTACTCCCTGGTCCTGAGGCACAACAGCTTGCCACTTATATTGGTTGGCTGATGCATCGAACCACGGGCGGGCTTGTCGCAGGGATTCTGTTTGTTCTCCCCTCGTTATTTATCCTGATTACCCTGTCATGGATTTATGTGCAGTTTGGTGATGTGCCAATTATTGCAGGATTGTTTTATGGGATTAAACCTGCGGTCACAGCAATTGTCTTTCATGCAACTTATCGTATTGGTAGTCGCTCATTAAAGAATCCGTTTTTATGGGCCATTGCTGCTGCCGCATTTATTGCCATTTTCGTGTTTAACGTCCCTTTTCCCCTGATCGTGTTAGCAGCTGCTATCTCAGGCTATGTGCTGAGTAAGAAAAAACCAGATTTATTTACTGCTCAGGCTTCCCATCAAAATAGTCATAAAAGTTATGGAACAGCCCTGATTGATGATGATACGCCGACGCCTGCCCATGCAGTTTTTCGTTGGGGCAATCTCGCCAAAATTCTGATTATTGCTGCATTCCTATGGTTTGTGCCGATGCTGCTTTTGACTTTGGGATTGGGATGGCAACATGCTTATACCCAAATGGCGTGGTTCTTTACCAAAGCAGCTTTACTGACCTTTGGCGGTGCTTATGCCGTTCTGCCCTACGTGTATCAAGGTGCAGTCAATCATTATGCTTGGCTGAGTCCAACCCAAATGATTGATGGTCTGGCACTCGGTGAAAGTACCCCTGGTCCATTGATTATGGTGGTGGCATTCGTGGGTTTTTTGGGTGCTTATAACCATGCTGTATTGGGTGCTGAACATCTATTTTTAGCAGGCGCAATTGGTGCGGTGATCGTCACTTGGTTTACCTTCTTATTTTCCTTTGTGTTTATTCTGGCAGGTGCCCCAATTATCGAATCTACGCATAATGAACTGAAATTTACCGCACCACTCACTGCGATTACCGCTGCTGTGGTCGGGGTAATTTTAAATCTGGCCTTATTCTTTAGCTATCACGTGCTCTGGCCAAATGGTTTTGATCATACCTTTAATTATGAAGCGGCCTTTATTACCGTTGCAGCATTGATTGCTTTATTCAAATTTCAGCTCAATGTGTTGTATGTGATTTTTGCATCGGCCTTTTGCGGTTTGATCTTATATATTGGTGCGTAATTGAATGCATCGAGTAGCTCAAAACGCTACTCGATGAAGTTCTCTCTTAAATATGGTGAATTTCCACAGAAGCGTGCACAATTTCCTCATGAATCGCCAATTCCGCTTTAACCTGATCAGGATTCAAATCAGCCAGTGTAGTTTCCAATCCTAAAATACAAGAGAACTTGCCTTTCCCGACCTTCCATACATGTAGATCAGTAATTTCAACCTGTGAAAACTGGGCAATCACCTCACGTATTTCTTCAACCACAGGATGCCCCATTTCAGCATCCAATAGAGTTTTTCCTGTTTCCTGCATCAGCCCCCAAGACCATTTTGCAACCAATAATGCGCCGACAATCCCAAGCAAAGCATCCAGAAAATTCCAGCCAAAATATTTGGCCGCAAATAAGGCAATAATCGCGAGTACCGAAGTGACTGCATCAGCAACCACATGTAAAAAAGCTGCTTTTTGATTCAAATCATGATGATGATCATGGCCATGGTGATCTGCTTCATCATGAGGATGACGATGCGAATGATGGTGATGATGCTCATGTCCCCCATCATGTAATAACCATGCACAAATTAGATTGACGATCAGCCCCACAATCGCAATGGGAATCGCTTCATTAAAATGAATGGTGACAGGATTAAATAAACGCTCGAGTGACTGAATTCCCATCAACAGTGCCACCACCATCAGTAAAATCGCACTGCTATACCCCGCCAAGATTTCAATTTTCCATGTACCAAAGCTAAAGCGTTGATCCTGCGCATAATGTCGTGCCATACGATAGGCAAAATAAGCAAGCCCCAAGGCCAGCATATGCGAACTCATGTGCCAGCCATCGGCAAGCAAAGCCATCGAATTAAAAAACCAACCGCCTAGAATTTCCAAGACCATCATCACAGCGGTCAAAATGGTGGCAATTAAAATTCTTTTTTGAGCCAAGGGATTTCCTTGATCAAACTGGTGAGAATGACGTCGTTCTAGGTTACTATGCTGCATTTATTTTCGTCTTCCAATATACTCCCCCTAGTATATATTTTTTTAGGAAAAAAGGTATGTCTCACCTCCATCAAGATAAGAAAATTTTAAATCGTCTTAAGCGGATTCAAGGACAGTTCGCAGCAATCGAAAAATCAATCACAAATCCTGAAAGTTCTTGCATAGAAGTTCTACAGCAGGTTGCAGCAGTCAAAGGTGCGGTGAACGGTTTAATGAACCAATTGATCGAACAACACCTAAAAGAACATGTATTAAAAGGTGCAGATCATGTGGATGAGGAAGAAGTCGAAAAGTTTTTCACCTTATTACAACGCTATCTATAAATACCAAATGGTGTCACTCAGTTGTTCAAGCTCGGAATGATCATGACTCACATACAACATTGGGATCTTGATTTCCTGTTTAACGCGTTGAAAAAAAGGAATGATCTCGGCTTTATGCGCGGTATCCAGTGCAGACAGTGGCTCATCTAAAAGCAGCAATTGTGGCGAGTATAGTAAGGCTCGTCCCAAAGCCACTCGCTGTTTTTCTCCCCCAGACAGCTTAATCGGCATACGTTCCAGCAAATGCGTCAATTTCAACAACTCAACAATATAGTCCACTTCGAACTGACGTTGTTGTGGCGCAATATGCTTAAAACCAAACAGTAAATTCTGTTTGACGTTTTTATGTGGGAACAATTGCGCATCCTGAAAGACCAAACCGACACGGCGCTGTTGCGTACTGAGATAAATGTTCTGACCTTGATCAAACCAAGTCTGATTCTGGATTTTAATCCAGCCCGATTGAGGTCGAATTAAGCCTGCAATACTGTGCAATATGGTGGTTTTCCCCGAACCCGAAGCCCCAAATAAACCAATCACCGACTGATCAGACTGAAAACGTTGATTCAGACAAAATTGCCCTTGCTGTAGCTGTATATGACAATCAATCATGCTGAATACCCACGCTTATTTTTCTGATATCGATTGAACCACTGTGCAAACCATAAGGCAAAGAATGCCACCGATAAAGACAGGATAATCAATCGCCATACCGCGGCTTCGGTATCGGGTTGCTGCATTAAACTATACATTGCCAACGGTAAAGTGCGGGTTTCGCCAGCAATATTGCCTACAAAGGTAATGGTTGCGCCAAACTCACCTAAACTTCGGCAAAAACATAAAATAGCACCGACCAAAATACCACTACTGGCGAGCGGTAATGTCACCTGCATAAACGCCCCAAAGGAAGATGCCCCTAAGGTTTTCGCAGCCAGCTCCAAGCGTTGATCGACCAGTTCAATCGCCAGCCGAATCGATTGTACCAATAAAGGAAAGCCCATCACCGCGGATGCCAATACCGCGCCTTTCCAGTTAAAAGCAAACTCTAACCCCAGCGGTGCAAGATATTGCCCCAACAGTCCCCGATTACCAAACAATTGCAGCAATAAGTAGCCGGGCACGACAGGTGGCAAAACCAAAGGTAAGAACACCAAGGTCTCAAACAGTGACTTTCCCCAAAACTCTTTGCGGGCCAATACCCAAGCCACTAAAGTTGCAGGAATTAAGCTAAACACCAGACACGCTGCTGCCACTTTACAGGACAGCTTGAGAACTTCAATTTCTTCAGGGCTTAAGATCATCATTTAGTTACTGCAACACGCTAAACCCATATTTTTTAAATATCGTTTTTGCCTGTCCGCTTTGTAGAAATTTATAGAATTTGACCGATTCCGCATTCTTCTTAGTTAAACCTACGGGATAAATAATCGGTGGATGCGTATTTTCGGGGAAGATGCCCGCCACAACCACATCTTTACTGATGGCAGCATCCGTCGCATACACAATCCCCACCTGACATTCACCACGCGCTACAAAGTTTAAAGCAGCACGTACATCTTCTGTTTCAACTAGTCGTGGTTGAACTTTGTCCCACCAACCCAGTGAGGTCAACGCCTGCTTAGCATATTTCCCTACAGGTACGCTCTTGGTATCCCCTGTACACAGCTTGCCTTGAATCGCCGTAGTTGGATCAAAACTTTTATCCATTTTTAATTTAATCGGACGGTCTTTAGGGGTAATCACAACCAGTCGATTGCCCAGTAAATTAATGCGATCAGTTGGCGCAACCAACTGCTTATTCTGTAAATAGTCCATCCATTGCACATCGGCTGACATAAACACATCAGCAGGTGCCCCCGCCTCAATTTGCTTGGCTAAGGTTGAAGACCCTGCATAAGAGGTTTTGACCTCAGTTTTATTTTTTTGCTCATAGATTGCATCGAGTTCATTCACTGCGTTGGTTAAGCTTGCAGCTGCGTACACTGTAATCGCATCTGCGGCAACCGCATGGGTCTGCATCAATAAACTCGCCCCAAAAGCGACAGCACAGAGATGTGTTTTTTTCATCATTGTTGGCATTGTTTTGTCCTCAAATTTCGATATGTTTTTAAGAATATATCGCTTAATAAAGATACACTAAAAATAACAATTCGCCAGTCTTGTTATCCCTAATCCATCATCTGTTTATTTAGAACTTGAATGATCTCATCATAGGAACCATGATCATCATTTGGTGCAAAAAATCAGTTTTTCACCAATTCAGGGCATCTTCATCTAAATTTCGATATAAGCGATAGATCGCATCATCTAGATCAAACATGCGCTCGATCAATCGTTAGTTACCGAAAAATATAGCGATCAGCCCTATTTTGCTTTCCAAAATAAAAAGACGTCTATCCAAACACCAACCAAATGATGCTGAATAGACGCCTTTGTCTATTTCTAAAGATAGCCTAGATCGCTACCCTATTGCTTTTTAGCAAAAGATATGCCATGACCAACTTGATATAGCCATAACTCTGCAATTGATATTGAGCTTATTGACTAATGGCTTGGTCAATCTTCTTGGCGAATTTTTGAATATCACTGCTTTGGATCGTAGCTTTACCTTCGCTGATCGCTTGGAATTGCTGTGCTGCCATTTCCTGCATCTTGATTTTGCCAGATACAATATTACGGTCAAAGCGTCCCATAAATTCATCAACATATTCTTTTTCAGTCACGATATGGTCACCATTGGCATCGGTTTCAAAGAATTGCTTATCTCGCGCAGTCAAATAATCACCAAGTGTCACATACACCTTTCCTTGGCCATATTGTGTGATGAACTCATTGATATTACTTGGCATTGGCATCGAGATTGGAAGTTTGACACGGAAGCCATCATGGGTTGCGGTACTATTCTCAGATAGTTTTGCATCTTCCCCGTTAATTAAACCATCCTGATTTTTATCGAATTCATTAAATGTTTTTAAGCCGGTTTCCTGAAACTCTTTTAAAGTGAGTTTCTGATCTTTATTGCTGTTCAAAATGCCATAACGTACATGTGCCTGTTTCTCTGACATGTCACGGCGTTGTTTTAATAATGGCTCTAAACGTGTTTGTTCATATTGTACAAACTGCTGTTGCTTGACTTTTTTATTGTTTTTGAATAGTGCTGCATAGTCTTGAGTATATTGCTTTAATAAAGCCGCACTGCTCTGTTCTTTATTATTTGGATGATAAAGAACATACAATGCATACGCTTGCTGATACGCACTTGACTGATCAACCGTTTCCGCAGCAGAAGTCACCGAAATCGCCATTGCAGTTAAACCTGCAATCATTAAAGCCAATTTTTTCATGTTCATTTCCTTAAATGTAAACATTTGCTAGATCGAAAACCTTTTTCTATCTTGCTACTAAAATAAAATTAATATTTAAATTCGATACTTGCGACAACGTTACGACCTGGTTCAGCCGCACGATCAATTAGGCTGGCCTGATTGGTACCGTTAATTGTTCCTACAGCTGCGTAGTCCCAATAGGTTTTGTCAAAGATGTTATTAAAAGCGACATTGAGTTTGGCAAACTTAGTCACATTCCAATAAGCGGATAGATCAAATACGGTATAACCTGCCACACGTTGGTATTGCGTGTCTTCTTGATAAGAACTCACATCTTGTGTTGCAACTCTGCCACCGACAGCAGTTGCAGTCATGCCTAAGCCAAATACTTTATTAGGATCATCATAGGCAAAGGTTAAGCTGCCTTTTTCTGGCTGAACTGAATTGACGCCACTCTTCGCACCATTTTTATTTTTTGCCGTTCCTTTGGTTTTTCCTGCAACCAATGCAAGGCTAAAACCATCTGAATTTGGAATGAACTGGCCTAAATCGATGCGAGTAGATAATTCTCCACCCCAGATTTGTGCATCGGCTAAGTTTTCAGCTCGATAATAACCATATGGATATTGCGGTGTTGTGCCGTAATTGTAGTAATCGATAAAATCTTTATATTGAGTATAAAACCCTGTGATATCAAACTTGATCCCATCAATCGAGGTATTTCTCAACCCAATTTCGAATGCATCACTGCTTTCTTTTTTCAGATCCGAATTCCCAATCACAATATAACTTGGGTTGCCTGGTGTCGTTTGATAAATCCCGCCCATTTCCGTTGGTGAAGGAATACGATTGCCTTTTGAATATTTTAAATAGCTGTAGTTGGTCGGACTAAACTGATAGCTTGCTGAAAAACTTGGAGAGACATAATTAAAGTCTTTGGCCTGCACATCATTATAAGTGGTAATGTCTGGTCTAAATTCTTGACGTTCTAGACGTACCGATGGGGTTAAAGTTAGGTTTCGACCCAAGAGATCTAAGCGAATATCATCAGATACAAAAGCTGAATAGCGTTTCAATTTGGAATCTAATAAATAAGCACCTTGGTAAAGTGACGGAAGTGACGCCCCATTACGCAGATCAAGTTTGGTACTGGAGAACTCTTTCTGGTCTGCAGTTAGGCCATATTTGAGGGTATGATTTTTGATCACTTTACTTGCATCAATTTTTATACCTACATTTTTCTCTTTATATGTGGTTGAAAAATCACGTGCAACAGTCGCACTATTCATAAATGAAGTATCAGTATCGTTATTAGATTCTTGATACCAAATTTTGCTATTCAACTTATCAAACAATAAGAAACCGTTTGGCTTATAAATATGTTGAATACTGAATTGGGTGCGATCAATATCTTGGTGTTGCTGTGCGTCGCTCTTATAGTTAGTAAATAAATTCGCCGCAATCTCTTTGGTATCAGTTTTTTTCTTATAGTAATCTGCAGTAAAGTTTAATTGGTGCTGATCAGATAGGGTCCATAAAATACGAGTTAAAACAGCATCAGAGTTCCAATCTGCAGGAAAAGCCCTAGTTTTAGAATTCGGTTTGGTTTCTTGTCCATCACGATGCGCATAAGCAACCAATGCCTTTAGATCATCATTGCCAATCGCACCTGTTACAGATGCCAACCAAGCCTGATCAGCTGAGCTATAACCCGTTTTCAATGTACCAGCAACGGTCTTACCGTCAACTAAGTAATCTTCTGGTGATTTATTTTTAAAAGAAACTCGGCCACCAATACCATCAGTTGAAACATCTGTTGTACCAGAGACAATATCAACCGTGCTGAACATTTCAGGTTCGATGTAATCTCGCCCTGCTCCACGCTTGCCCATACTTTTCGGTGGAATATAAGTACTGACTGTTGCATCGGCAAGATCGACCCCATCGACATCTAAACCAATTCGGTTGGCATCAATACCACGAATGTTATAGCTACTTGTGCCAGTTCCGTCGAAAAATGTGCCACTGCCTGCTACCGAAAATGGTGCGTTGACCAGTGGTAAATATTTCACAATACTGGCCATGTCGGTAACACCAGTTTTATCCATATTTTCACGATTAATGCTGGTACGAGATACAGGTGACTCGTTTTCATGTTCTGCGTAAACGGTAATGGTCGATAATGAGGTATAAGCTTTATCCTGTTTGCTCTCTTCCGCATAACTTCCCGAACTCACCCCTGCACTCATGAGTGCAATCAAACATACAGACAAATAACGTGGTTTTAAAACAGTCATATCGGACTTGATTGGGCTATATAGCTCAACAGGATTACGATTCATACGGGAGCCTTTTAAATGATATTGATAATCATTAAAACTGTGTATTTTTACTTATTCACTCACCCCAAATTGTGATTGAAAGTAAGAATTACAAATATACACAGATCTAATAAATGCGAATCATAATCAATTACATTTTTATTTACAATAATTTTGTTCAATCAGCCAGTTCATTAGGCTAAAAAAGACCTCAAAAGTGAAAAAAGGACCAAAAGATCTGTGTAAATTTGGGAAATATGTGCGGAACTAAAGCGCTTCCATCTGTCAGCTATTTTGAAGAATCGAAATCTGTTTCAGTCTTTTCGAAGAGTGAAATGAGAAGCATCTATTTATCTACTAATTAAGAGATATTCAATCATTGCTTTATCCCATTATGATTATTCGATCATCAACTGAGCCCTATTCGTCAGCGGAGATATCACAAAAAATAAAGCCCTATGATTCATCAGAGAGCTTTAAAATCGATTAGCCTCTTACAGCTAAATTCTGCTTTGGCAACAGCTTACAACCACACGACAATGCATCATTCACTCTTGCCGCAGCTTTACCCATCACCTGCATATTTGGATCGCCAGCAATAATGGTAGCAACCGTTTTATGCTTAGGGCACGTTGCCTTATCTCCCACACAGGCAATCGGAATCCCTTCAATGAGAAAGCTACTGTTTCCAGTAATCACCTGCCCACCGCCTGTTGTAGGACAACCAATCACAATATAAGGTGTTGCCATAATCCTATCCCTCCGCTAAAAGTGCCTAAATAGTTAAAGCACTTCAAACTCAATTCGACGATTTTTCTTACGGCCATCTGCCGTTGTATTATCTGCAACAGGTTGACTTGAACCTTTACCTTCGGTACTTAGGCGATCAGCCGCAATACTTTTACTGACTAAGTAATTTTGTACTGCTGCAGCACGTTGCTGACTTAACACCGTATTCTTATTGGCATCACCTGAGCTATCGGTATGCCCAATAATTTTGACTTTCTTGCCACCAACCTTATTTAAAGCCACCGCCATTTCATCCAAAATCTGTTGCCCTGCCGCGGTCAAAATGGCACTACCTGATTCAAACTCAATGATTCGATTTTTTAGTGCATCATCAATAATTTTTTGCTCAGCCTGATTTACCGAAAGCTGAGCGTTAAAGCGATAAGGCTGTTGCACTAAAGATTGAAAACTGCTTGTAGTCGGTTGAATTTGGCTGGGATCAGTCATTTTCCCAGTTAAATCAACCTGAGTTCCTCTCACCTTTAACTGACCTTGTGAAATCTTTTTCAGATCTGGGGTAATGACACGAGTCACAGAGTCACTCCAGCCATTCGGAGCTGAAACTGGGCGAACCTGAATTTTATCGACCACTTGGTCTACACCATAGACAGACTGCATCTTGGCCAAGATTGCCTGCTTACTCGCATCATTTGGAACAACACCTTCCACCACGATTGGTGCGGCACTAGCAAGATGGCTTTGACCTAAAACAATTAAGCCAAACAGTAAACTTGCCCAGATAGATTTCGGATTATTTCTCATATTCATTCATCTAAAAAAGTTTGTCTGAACAGCTTTAAACCTTGATTAAGGCTTAACTGACGCTGACAAAGTGATTGTTCTAATGTTGCAAGACCTGCATTCTGTTCAAGATAAGCATCAATCCATTGTGCTTGGATCAATGATACCCAATGTTCACTCTGCATGTTTTGGGTAAAGATA
The DNA here is from genome assembly GCF_008980925.1 of Acinetobacter sp. TUM15071. NCBI lineage: Bacteria > Pseudomonadati > Pseudomonadota > Gammaproteobacteria > Moraxellales > Moraxellaceae > Acinetobacter > Acinetobacter sp. TUM15071. The sequence goes on from NZ_BKGB01000001.1 coordinate 182,001, forward strand.
TCGCTGAGTGCCATGATGTCGGCACCTTGAAAACCGATAAATAGAATTGGCTCATCTCGATGTAAAATACCAATCAGAATTTCAGTATTGTTAATACCTAAGAATCGCCCGATCATACCGACCCAAAAAGCTGCGATTTCATAACAATACATATGATTATTAATAGGAAGGATCAACACTTTATTTAAACGGCTGGTGCCATTTTTTAAGATCGGCTGTAGTAATAGCCCTAGACCAATCATACTTTGTGCAAGTTCATAGACATTGATTTTCATCAATTGTGCAAATGAGTGCATGGTATGGTTTTCATAGAAACCATTACATTCTGTTGCAGTGAATAGTTGCACCACATTCGGCAGGTTATTCAACTTCTCCAACATGATACTGGTATCTCGAATACTACGAAGTACCCGATTACGTTGGAATAAATCAACCAAAACCGACTTGTAGTAATACGGCGCTAATAACAGATTTTGATATGGCTCCTCCACTTCAAGTAATTGACTGAGCACCATTGGAAATGCTCGACCAGAGCTGTCTTGGCTGGCAATCAAGTTTGCTGCCAAAAACATCGGCTCAGCAGGATTGGCAATAAAGAAATCCAATGCAGGTAAAGATTCATAACGCTGCTTAAAATCTGGTGCACGCATGGCATGCTCAAGTGCTTCTGTAATCCACTGATCAAGTACCTGAATCAATGCATACTGCCCTTTGGATTTTAGAAAGTCACCACGTGCGGGTGTCTTTCCATAATACAAAGGTGTCGTTTTTACTTGCTGCATCCAAGCCCCTCCTGCTGTTCCGTGATTATCCCTAACATTACGGTGTTGCTCCTTGAGCAGGTGCTGTTGGCTGTGGTGCAGTAGCTGCCGCACCCGCAGGCATTGCTTGAGCAGAGACTACACGTACCGCCTTCTCAGTCACCACTTTATCCACCAACTGTAAACCTGAATAACCACGGCTTGAACCAATATTGCCAGAGCTATTACCACTGATTAATCTGAAATTCACTTTCAATGCTAAAGATGGTTCAGTTTTGCTGGTCCATGTCATTTCAAAGCTACCATTTTGTTCTTTGCGTTGTGCTGCATCGATTAAACGGTTGATACCATACTCACCTGGCTCTTCAAAAATCGTATGGGTTTTACCTTCCAAATCCACTGCGGTAATACGCGCGCCCGGAATTGCACCTTGGTTCGGCCATACGAAGTTCACCCATTGCTGAATGCCGTTTTCAAACACCATACGTTGACCATCAATATCAATGGTATATGACAAGTATTGTGGATTCGGTAATGGGTAGAACTGGAAGTTCGATTGATTGGATACAGGTGCAGCCGCAGGCTGATCTAGACTGCCTGTCGCCATGCCGTTGATTGGTGCTACATATTGCTGGAATGCCATCACAAATTGTGGATTTAAACTAATACCTAAGTCTTTCCACGTCTTCGAAGTCAAGACATAACCACGACGGATCACAAATGGATCTAAAGCTTCTTTTACAAAACGTGCAATGCTACCGGTCTCACCAAAGATTTGACCAATTTCACTACTGGTTGCCTGTAAAGTCACACTCGAATTAAATGGATATTTTTGACTTAAATTGGTTTTAAATGGTTGATACGCTTGGATTCCCCACAACTTATTCAACTCATCTTGGGTTGGCACAATCAAGCTTGCAAAAGACTGAGTTAATGGTGTCATCAACAGTTTTTGTAATACTTGTTGATCGGTATCCTTGAGACCCACCATCATTTTTTCATCAACATATTTCTGTGTAAGGTTAAACACAGATGTTTGATCATTAATTGTTTGTTTCACCAAGGCCATCGCACTTGGGCCAATCTCACCTGCTGTTTTGAGATCATTAAACTTACTACGCACTTGCGCGAGGTTGTTCATGTACTCATCGAATAATGACTTATCCTGTAAATCATCACGCTTACGCACCAACTGATAGAACATTTGATATTCTTGTGAAATCGCACCTTGTGCTTTATTCATCGCCTGAGCTGCTGCTTTGTCATCTGAATTATTCAAGACTTTACGTTTAAACCACGCCACAAAGCCTTTTTCAGGTACTGCAAGTTCAGCCTGTACAATTGGATTGTCCCAGTTGGTTTCGATCGCAATGCGCTGTAATAAAGTACGGATTGGTGAGTTTTGCGGCTCGCCCAAAACATCGATACTTTTCACTTGCTGAGCAAACTGATCCGCTTTGGCATAATAAATACCATTCAGGAACTTTTTCCATTCTGCTACATATTCTTGCTTATACAGCGCCACCAACTGCTTACGGATTTGTTCAGGGCTACCTGAGAACGTAAGATCATCAGATTGACGACTATTCAGTACCCAATCTTTACTGTCCGTTGGTTTATTCGCTGCCTCTTCAATCGCTTTCTCTACATACTCATCCCAAGCTTTTTGTGTAAACACACCTGGTAAAGCATAACTACCAAGAACAATACTGCGGTTTTGTTCACCCACAATTTGTCCAACCGTTACCGCAGGGAAGCGTACTGCTGCACGCATCTTAATTTCGTTATACACACGATCACGCGCAGGCATACCGCGAATTACAGACAGTAAAACTTGGCGGGTTTGATCAACCACTTGTGCATCAGTTTCTAATACAGGGAAGCCTTCTTGATTCGCCAGAGTCATGGCATAAGAAAGAATCTTCTCTGCATCCTGAATCATTTCACCCCGTGGCATTTGTCCACGATTGGCATCTAACCAAGAACGCCAGAAACGTGAAACTTGATCACTTAAATGACTGGTATCCATATATTCATGATTACTCATCATCAAGTAGGCTTTCAGTGCGTTATAAGCATCTTGCGGATTCGCGTCTGACGGTTCTAAATATTGCTGAGTCTTGGCAACTTGCTTGATCTCTACATTCACATGATTGGCTTTTAAAGTCGCTTCATTATTTTTGACGCGTTGTAGATATTGCGCAATATTTTGTTGTGTTGGCATCAAGACAATCTGTTTAATGCCTTTGAGGTATTCTGCTTTTAAGCTTTCACGTAATTGATTGCCTTGGTAGAGGCCAAAACTGAATTTTAATGGACGATTTTCATCAAACTCATCCAGCTGCTGTAAACGTTCTTGTAAAATCAACAACGCCTCAAGTTGAGTTGATAATTGTTGACCTGAAGATTTCTCTAAATGTACGACTTTATCTAAGTCAGCTTGAACATCCGCAATCAATTGCTGGTTGTTACGATATGACCAAACCCATACACCGAGTACCAAAGAAACGCCCACCAAAGCGGCAATAAAAGCGATATAACGCTGACGCTTTTTCGCAGGATTGATATGTTGTTTCACAAGATCCTTATCTCGCAAAATCACATTGGAGAATAGACCTTGGAGGAAATAACCATGATTGGGTGCAATCGATTGTGCAGTGCCTTCTTGTCCATTGCCTTGGATTTGCTGGAGTTGAAATTCTTGGGCAATGTTTTCTGTCATCGGGCTTTCAATTACACCCTCTTGCAAAGCACTGGTAAAATAGAAACCACGGAAAATAGGTTGGAACTGATATGGATTATCTTCGAATAAAGTACCAACAAAACTTTTTAAGGCTGGTTTGAGTGTTTTAAATTCCAATGGGAAAGTCATGACACTCGGAGAAATATTTTGCGAGTGGCGACGACTTAAATGCGTAGTACTGACGCTCTTTAAACCATCATAAAGAATGCTGTAATGTTTTTCGAATAATTCCACTGCATTCTGAGACGAGTTCTGCTCATAAGGTAAGGTTGCACCCCACGCCTGATTATATTCTTGCGACTCATAGCAATCAAAAAACTCAGTAAAACCTGCAATCAAGTCCATTTTAGAAAAGACCAAATAAACAGGAACCACGACCTCAAGCTTTTCAGTTAAGTCTTGAATTCGAGCGCGCAGATTTTTAGCTAATTTTATGGAGTTCTCAGGGCTCTGGCTGATCAATTCGGCAATACTGACGATCAGCACCAAGCCATTGACAGGGGCTTTCGAGCGATTTTTCTTTAGAATATTTAAAAAGCCCAACCATTCAGAATGATCTTCTGAATAAACCGAATAACGGCCTGCAGTATCTAGTAAAATCCCTTCTGTAGAAAAGAACCAATCACAGTTACGTGTACCACTTAAGCCCGCTGAAACCATTTTTTGATGGGTTTCTTCAAATGGAAACTTCAAACCAGAATTATAAATTGCAGAGCTCTTCCCAGCTGCGGGATTACCAATCACCATATACCATGGTAATTCGTATAAGGCTGCATTGCCTTTTTTATCTCCCAATTTAGATTTACGAATCAGTTGAATCGATTCTTTCATCTGTTGCTGGATTAACTGTAATTCGGCTTTATCTTTGTGTTGACCATATTCAGCTTGACTGTCTTGCTCAATCGCATTGGCAAGTTCTTCGCCTTGTTCCGCATGGCGTTTTCTTTGAATCAACCAATAAATGCCGTAGACAATTAAGCCCAATGCATAGGTTGCTGCCAATGCCCAAAAGATATGACGTGGAATGGACGAATATGAAGAAATCAGTGCCACGAATAAAGACAAAGCAATAATTGCTTTAGGATTCGTGATGTACTGCCAAAGATAACCTAAAATGATATACATTGAGTTCTCGAATTCTTAATAAAGTTAATCAATTAGCAATTGCTACGCTGTCCTGATCTGGTTCGACCTCAGGAAAAGCTTGAATAAATGCTTGTAAATTTTGTCCATAAACAAAGGCAACTTGCTGCTCAGAAAGATGTGCCCCCAACATCAATCCAAAAAGTTTTGCCACGTTTTGGGTGTGTCCAAAAATCGGTTTACAATATAAATAATGGTGTGGTTCGACTGGGCTTTGGGTAAAGAACCGCTCTAACTTTTTCACAACTTTAATGTCTGCGCCATCTTCAACGACCAGAACAAAAGGGTCTTCCGCTTGATATTGTGGTAAGTCCGTAATCTTTAATTCTTGGAATATCTGATTTAAATTATTTTGATTTAATACCAGATTAAAGGTCTTTTCTGGCTGCAACTGCTCCAGTTGAACATCTGGATGCGCCAAACAACTACTGCTAATAAATTCAGCAGGAATATATGCGCTGGCTCCCCAAGACTTTTCATCAATAATGTCTTGATCAATTTCTGAATCACTGGCAAAGATGAGTGAAATTTCATGTGGTTGATTCTGAATCCGTTCAAATAATTCAACCAAATGCTGCTCTGTCGATGCTGCACTGAGATAATGATATTCAATATGAAATTTTTGCGGGATGATGCCTAAATCATAAAAAATGCTTTGGAGTGCTTCATTACTACTCGCATCATTCCAGGTATGCACCACATCCTCAGACAATAGGATATGTAGATTCAGCTTGTCTAAACGATAAACCTGTTCAACCTGAATCGCGTCACCATCCTCTGCTCCCGAAAGACTTGGATCAATCCAAGCTGGGTGCATCCGATATTCATGCAGATTTTGACTTTCATAAAACAAACTAGACTGCTTTAAGTGGTCAGAAATCGAAACTAAAAGTTCCGTATGCTGTTCAAGTTGATGATGAATCAATGCCATGATGCGCTGCTGTCGTATAGGTAGAAACTGCAGCGCCTCCTCATCCTCACTTTCAACTTGCGGATCTAAGGCTTCAATTCGATAAGAAAGGATAGGAACGCCATGAAAGTTCACCAAATGTTGATCTAACTGTGGACTACTAAACTGTTTAATGCCCTCAATAATTGAATCATTTTCACCTAAAGCACTATAGGCACTCGCTGCATATAAATTTAATTTTAACCATTTACTCTCTTGAGCAATCTGTTCAGTTTCAGTTGATCCGCCTTCCTGACTTTGCGCAGCCAGTATGGCTTGTTGCTTTTTCTCTTTATGATGTTGATACGCCTTATAGATCAACCAAGGCGAAAGCAAAACCAAAGTAATCGCAACAGGTAGAATCAGGAAATAGTTAATCAGATCAGCAGATTCAGGCTGATATTGAATATCTCGCCAATAATAGATAACAATCAATCCAACCAAAATAAAACAGCTGATTAAGGTCGCTAAAATTTTCTTTATCATTATGCCGCTCCTAAAAGTGCATAACGAGTCTCGCTGTTATGTTGTAGCTGTGCCGATGGCATTAAAAATGCGCCCTGTCCCAAACCGATTTCATGTCCTGAGTCCAAGCAAATTGGAGCAACTTCACTCTTGTTTAAAATCAAACGTACATCAATAAATAGCGTTGGACTGCACCATGTTTGGATTAAATGCTTTAACTTTTTATTCAAAGGCTGATCAGGTAAAAAAGCTAAATACTGCTCGCGACACAACGGCCCGATTTGAATTTCGATTTTTCCATCAATTTGCTGAACGGTATCACCACAAAAGGTATTCACACCAAGTAAGCTCGGATTATTTCCACCCAAACTGGTCTTTTGTTCATCGCCCAGTTTAAATTTTTCTTTTACAAATTCCTGAATCTGTACCTGTTCATTGAACACACAAGACAACACTGTTTTTAATGCATGCGCTGTATTATTTTGTCCCTGCATCAAACCAGAAAATTCTGCAAAATATTCATCTAAATCATGTTGTTCATGCTGAGCACGAACATAACCATTTAAAGCATGCAAAATATCTAGGTAATGATTATCTTGTTCAATTTCATAACGAACAGCTAGGTTATAAGTCAAACTGGCATCGACATATTTAGCAGTAAGCTTATGATTAAATAGGCCTAGAAACTCTTTAATCTCAAGTCGTTGCTGACGTGTGCTTTGTTTTAATTTATTGGTATAGGTATAAGGAAGTGCACCTTGTGTGCCTGTTAAACCCACAACCAAATTGGTCAAATGAATCCGCTGATCTTGATAGCTCAGTTCTTCAATCTCGGTCGCGGGGAAACTTAAACTAAATGACGTGCCAAATTTAAAATCGTCAGACCAATCCTGTTGTTGCGTTACTTTTGGTTGATGTCGCAACAAACGTGTCGATTGAACAAACTCAAACGAGCCTGATTTTTTAAAAACCTGATCGACTACAGAAGAGTCTTGCCACCAACGTTCTGCACGCATTGGTATATCTCCTGCTGGTTAAGATTGTCTTTTACGACCACATCAACAAAACTATTAATTTGAACTTTCAGATTAAAAATATGACTTAATAACTGACTAAAAATATATAAACTGTGCCCTCTAAATACACCCTTATTGACCGTCAATTCCGCTTTAACACCACGAATAAACATGGGAAAAGGCTTCGCATTCATCAACTTATTGGTAGTTGAGAAATTCAACTGCTTCAAAGCATCAATCAATAAAATATTTTCTTTGGAATGTGGCAAGTTATATAAGGCCAACAGTTCTTTTACATGACTCAGCGCATCCCCTTTCATCAGTGCCAAGGTATTGAGCGAAAGGTGAGAAATAATGCGCCATTGTTCATTACTGTTCTTATCAAAATGATAAGGCGATGTTGGACGCTTTAAAATCAAAGCACGTCTTGCCAAACTACTATCATTCAAATTGAGAATGTTATTGCTCTGACTTAATGCTTCATGTGGCAAATCACCATTTGAGCAGAGTAATTTTGTACTGATAAAATCGGACTTAATTTCATAGGGCTTCAAATGTTTAGAAACAATTGAATAGCCCATCTGCATGTTTTTGGTTTGTGTAGGCAAATAATTTAAAGAATAGAAAAATTGAACCTTATCATTGTGATAATGACTCATCGCAAAAAAAGGCAAAACAGGAAGATGCGTTTGTTCTTGATTGGTTTTTTCCCGCACCATGTTCATTTCAGTAATTGAATAAACTTGATACAGCTCAGGATGATGCGCATCAGTAATTAATGGATATTGCAGTTCTGTATGTGAAATCTTTTGTGGTTCAGCCTGCTTTTCAAATAAGTTAATGGCAGGTGTAGTAAACAGTTTAAAATTGGCAATATTCAGTTCTGAGTAATTACGCACAATTGCCTGATCATTCAAATTAAGTTTGAGATGAATCAAGACTTCAAAGTCATTCTGTTGTTGTAATAAACCTTTTAAAACACTTAGGTCAAAGTTCAAATAATTGAACTTCTCTGGAAAACAAAAGTATTCCATTAACAAGCGATAAGCATGATGAGTATGTTGATCGATCGGTAATAGGCTTTCCTGCTCGCTAAATCCCATCACGGCAAATGGATTGGCAATTTCAAGCACACGTTGTCCGACGCGAATCGAAAATCCCGTTTCTTTACGGAAAATACTGTCCAAAACTTGCAATGGGAAATTTGAAATTGCATCTAAATAGATCGATAATTTTTCATCCAAAATCCATGATTGAGCATCATTAAAGATTTCAAATTTTAGACTCAAGGTTGCATTCTGATTCAAATGCATATGTGTACTTGGCGAAGTCTGAAACTCTAGATTGCTTAATGTAATCGGCAATAAGCGAACTTCATTACTGGTATTAAACTCACATTGCACGCCCTTAAAGCTACGCGATTTCAATGTGGTTTTTTGCGGGATGATATGCGCAGCGCTAAGTTGTTTGAGCTTATTAATATCTTCAAAACTCACCACAGTACACGCTGGGAAATGACGTAAGTATTGAGGAAACATCACCTCAAAGAGAGAATGAGTAAACAGATCATAACTATCTGCTAATTTTTTATCGATACGTGCAGCGATCAGTGAAAAGGCTTGAATTAACCGTTCAATATGTGGGTCATCAATTTGTTCTTGATTTAAAGATAAGCGTTGCGCAATCTTCGGATATTTCTGCGCAAACTCTCTGGATTGTTGACCGAATTCTTGTAGTTGTTTTTCATAATACGGTAAAAGTTTCTCTATCACAGTTCGCTCACACTAAGTTCTGGCAGAAATAACATATTGTTGTGTTGTTGGTTTGAGTAAAGCGTCAAAAAAAACGGGTTCATAGAGTGGGTGAATATTTAAGTAGGCCTGAATACTTAAACAAAGTGATCCCATATTATGACCATCCAAGAGCATCTCAACTTTGATCTGTCTTAATCTTGGTTCATGTGCTGCAATAGACTGTTCAATCGATTGGCAAATCTTGTCACGATCGAGCGGATTGGCTGTAGATAAGCCGACAAAATCAATAATCCCAAACTGCAAAATCGATTTTTTTGCCAATGGAAATTCATCCATATCTCGGTCAAACTGTGCAATTCGACTATTCAGTAAGTCTTCCAAATCACGAGCAACTGACTCTCGTAATTGCTGAATTGACATCCCTCTTAAATAATCTTCTTGCTCAGGTACTAAACGATCAAATAATGTTGATCTGAATCCATAAGGATATAAATGATCTAAATTCATTTTTATAAGAACAAAATATTGGAAAAAATAGAGGCTAATAGGCAACTATTAACCTCTATTAGAAAATCACAATACCGATTACGCAGCGTATGAAGCTGTGTTATTAGAAAGTGACCATTTCTTAGTAACAGCACCTTTCGCAGTACCGTTAATGTCTTGTTGGTTATAAGTCCACTCAACAGCAGCGTATTTCAAACCAAATGTTTCTGTCGGAACACCTTCTTCATTTACAGTTGGTGTAACGCTAGATACAAGAACGTGTTTCAATTTGATTTGTAAGTACTTGATACGCTTGTCACCATTTGCACGGTAATAATCGATTTGTACTTCGTCAAATGTATAACCAGCAGAACAAGCTTCCCAAAGTTTTGGACTAGTTGCATCCAAATCTTTAACGAAAATCATGTCTGAATGTTCAACACGTTCAGCAGTATGACCGCCAACGCTACTTGAAGTCGCAGATTTTGGTTGACGAATGTTATGAGCCCAAGAGTTAACTTCAAGCCAACCTTTGTGTTCAGAATCGCGAGATTCTCCGTCTACCTTGTACTTACCACGAAACTCAACATATATATCTTTCATTTAAAATTTACCTCTATTTTATTTAAAGTTATTATCTAGCTGATCTCATTATTAATTTGAGGACTGAGGTAGTTCAGTCACGAGTCGTAAAGAAACAGATAACTCGTCCAGCTGGAAATGCGGTCTTAAGAAAACCACAGACTTGTAGTGACCCGGTTGAGCCGGATCTTCTACAACTTTTACAGATGCCTCACGAAGCGGATATTGTGCTTTTGCTTCTTGAGACGCACCATCATCTAGCAAGACATATTGAGAGAGCCATTCATTTAAAAATGCTTCAACATTGCCTGCAGATGCAAAACTACCCACTTTGTCACGCATCATTGCTTTCAAATAATGTGCAATGCGCGATACCGCCATGATGTATTGGATTTGGCTTGAAAGTGCAGAGTTTGCATTCGCCGTGTCACTGTCATATTTCTTCGGTTTTTGTGCCGATTGCGCGCCAAAGAAAGCTGCATAATCAGTATTTTTACAATGAACGAGTGGGATAAAACCAAGGTCACTGAGCTCTTTTTCACGACGGTCTGTAATTGCAATTTCAGTCGGACACTTAAATACAACTTCACCATCCGAGGTTTTAAAGGTATGGACTGGCAAGCCTTCAACTAAACCACCACCTTCAACACCACGAATCGCAGCACACCAACCATGCATATCAAACGCGTTGGTTAAACGTGTTCCAAATGCATAAGCAGCATTCATCCACAAATAATCATCGTGGTTTTCGCCAGAAACATCTTCAACGAAATTAAAGCCTTCAGTCGCAGTACCCTCTTTTGGATGGTACGGCAAGCGACCTAAAACATGCGGCATGGTCAAAGCAACATAGCGAGAGTCTTCGCTGTCACGGAAAGAACGCCATTGCACGTATTCAGCTGTTTCAAAGATTTTTGAAACATCACGTGGACGATCAATATCGGTGAACGATTCAAGACCTAAAATACTTGGGCTCGCTGCTGAAACAAATGGCGCATGTGCTGCTGCAGCAACATGAGAAATTTGTTCCAATAAATACATATCTGACGGTGTACGATCGAACTCGAAATCACCAATCAACGCTGCATAAGGTGCACCACCAAATGAGCCATATTCTTCTTCATAAATCTTTTTAAACAAGGTGCTTTGGTCAAAATCTGTTGCACCCTGAAAGTCTTTCACTAACTCTTTTTTCGTCGTATTCAACATACGAATTTTAATCATTGAGTTAGACGGTGTTTCTTGGCAGAAATAATAAAGACCACGCCATGTCGATTCGATTTTTTGGAATTGCTCATGGTGCATAATTTCACTCAATTGATTTGAAATTAATGCATCAATTTCCGCAATACGCTTATCAATCGACAAGGTCATATTTTCAGAAACAGTAATCGTTCCTGCCATGACTTCTTTTGCCAACTCACCAATTAAGCTTTTTGCACGAACATGCTCATCGTCATTACGGGCAATACGGCTTTGCTCAACAATTGAGTCCAACAAATTTGCTGATTCAGCTTCAACACTCGCTGCAGCGGCTGCTTGTAAATTACTCATTTTCAGCCTCCGCACTCAATTGGCGAACTTGATCAGTATTTTTTAATACTTCATCTAGCAAATCTTCTAAACGTTCGCTGTTTGAAATCTTATTACGCAAATCAGTCAGACGTTCACGCGCTGCAACCAGCTTACGTAATGGGTCAACTTGTTGCACCACTTGCTCAGGGCGGAAGTCTTCCATTGAGTTAAAAGTTAAATCAACAGACATACGTCCACCCTCTTCCGTCAAAGTATTTTCAACTTGGAAAGCTGCGCGTGGAGCCAGAGATTCCATCACTTCATCAATGTTATCTAAATCGACATTGATAAATTTTTTGTCTTTTAATTTGGTTTTTTCCAACTCAGATGCAGCTGAGAAATCACCCATTACACCAACAACAAAAGGGAGTTCTTTTGACTCTTTACCATCACCAACTTCAACATCGTAAGTCAGTTGTACACGAGGGGGACGTATGCGTTGCAGTTTTTTCTGTACGCTTTCTCTCTTTGCCATAACTTTTCACCCTTGATTATTATTTCAACGAATCGAATGGATTCGAACCTGTCTTTTGAACAGTATTTGGTTGTTTAGTAACTGTCGGTGCTACCGTCGTTTGACGTTTAACAGGTGCAGCTGTCTGATTTACTGTACTACGAGTCGGCTGTGTTGTACGTACCTTTCTGTTTGTTGTACGTCGAGTTGTGTTATTGGTTGAAGTATTTCGAACTTCCCTCTTCACCGACTCATCAGTAATTGCCTTGGTCGTTGAAGTATCAGGAGCAGGTACAGCGGCACGAATGCTGTCACTGAGTTGTTTTGCTGGTGGATACGTTAATTCATTACTCAAATAGCGCATCTCACTTGAGCGCATATGCTGTAAAGCTTCATTGGCAATTTCAACACTGGCTAAAAAAGTAACATCAGTTAAAGTAGCGCCACGTACGTTTTGCTCTTGTAATTGCGTTGCTAGTTTTAAAGCGTTCATAGGCTGCTTTAATTCATACATACGCATCGCAGCTTGAGCCAATAAATCATTTAGACGTGAGGCATTATCTTTATCGCAAGCCTGCTGATAAATATCTAATAAAGCATGATCCGTTTGATTTGCAGCCAACGGATATTGTTTTATGCATTTACTTTTTAATTTAATCGGTTTTATTGGTTGATCATCTGCATAAACTGAATTACCTATTAAACTCGCCGTTATACAAAGAATTGATATTACAATACCTTTTTTCAAAATATGCCTCGTATTATTTAACTTATAATTGAAGAGCTGACAATTATTGTTAAAAAACCCTCTTACTCGTCAATTTTTGTACATTTACATCATTTCCGCGAATTTAACAAAAAAAACACACATAAAGTCAATACTAGTTACGTTTATTAACATTATTAAATTTCTATGACAGACATTCTTGTAAAAAAAAACTTTAATCCCGTGCAATTTTTGTTTAAAAGTGACATTTTTTGTTGTAGAATAATCTGTATACTCGTGTAGAGTTATATTAAGTTTTTGATTTTATTCAAAAAATATTTCTAGCAAAAACAACCATATCAAGTTAGAACTTCGCGAATAGGACTTGGTATTTAAAAATTATTGTGAGTAATAAATGAGTAACTTAAAGGTTTTAATCACAAAACTATCACCTCCTACTCGTACTGCATTAGAAAAATCTGCAAATTTCTGTATTAACCAATTGAATTATGAGATTGAAATTGAACATCTATTTGTTGAATTATTAAATCAAAATACAGCCAATGATTTACACATTTTATTAAAAAAAAATAATATCTCTCCAGATGCGTTAATTGCTGATTTAAAAGAAACAATTGCCTCTTTACCTAAGGGAAATACCCGTACTCCGATCTTTGCAAAATCAATCGTTCGATTATTTGAACAGGCATGGTTACTTGCCTCTGCGGAACAAACGCCTTTAATTCGCAGTAGTCATTTATTGATTGCTTTGTTAACTGCGCCCGATTTACAACAAATTGCATTTAGAGCATCAAGTTTATTTGAACTTTTCCCAATCGATACCATGAAACATAAGTTTCTCGATATTTGCGGGAAAAGCAGCGAACAGCCTCAAACAGAAAACACAATAACTTCAGAAGTAGAGCCAACCGATACACAATCAACTATTACGGCAGCTAAGACACCTGCCCTCGATCAATACACCATCAACCTGACTGAAAAAGCGCAAAATGGTGGTATCGATCCTGTTATTGGTCGAGAGTTTGAAATCCGACTCATGCTGGATATTTTGATGCGTCGTCGTCAAAACAATCCAATTTTGACGGGCGAGCCTGGTGTAGGTAAAACTGCTGTAGTTGAAGGATTAGCTTTAAAAATTGCACAAGGCTTAGTCCCTGAAGCGCTCAAAAATGTACAGCTTCATAGTTTAGACATGGGACTGTTACAAGCAGGTGCAAGCGTTAAAGGTGAGTTTGAAAACCGTTTAAAACAAGTTATTCAAGAGGTACAAGCCTCTGCTCACCCGATCATCTTATTTATTGATGAAGCACATACCATGATTGGTGCGGGTGGTCAGGCTGGACAAAATGATGCAGCAAACTTGCTCAAACCTGCATTGGCTCGTGGTGAATTAAGAACCATTGCTGCAACAACTTGGGCTGAATATAAACAATATTTTGAAAAGGATGCAGCACTTAGCCGTCGTTTTCAGGTGGTTAAAATTGAAGAACCGACTGAGGAAGTGGCAATCGATATGCTACGTGCCATGATCCCAGTCATGCAAAATCACTTCAATTTACATATTGATGACCAAGCAATTATTACAGCCGTTCAAGCTTCACATCGTTACATCAGCGGTCGTCAACTTCCAGATAAAGCCGTAAGTGTATTGGATACTGCTTCTGCCCGTGTTGCACTGACTCAAAATGCACAGCCTGTGATTTTAGATCAATTCAAAGCACAACAACATAACCTCAAATTAGAACATCAGATTCTAACGCATGAACACCAACAGTTCCCTATTCACCACCAACGTCTAGATGATCTTAATCAACAACTCACTCGCTTAGAAACAGAAATTCAGGAAACTGAAATTAAGTGGCAACAAGAACTTGCGTTGGTCAAACAAATCCAACAGCTTAATGCGCAAACAGAAACGGATCATAAAGCACAGATTGCCTCTTTAAGAGCTGAGTTAGCACAATTACAGGGTCAAACGCCTTTGGTTTTTGAGCGTGTTAATGCGCAAATCGTTAATGAAATTATTTCAGATTGGACCGGTATTCCAGTTGGAAATATGGTCAACGATGAAATTAAACAAATTCTAACGCTTGAAGATAAACTCGGCGAACGTGTCATGGGGCAAGATTATGCGCTTGCTCAATTGGTTCAAGGTATTAAAACCTCAAAAGCCAAGTTAGAAGATCCAAATAAACCACAAGGTGTATTTATTCTGATTGGCCCAAGTGGTGTGGGTAAAACTGAAACGGCCCTTGCCTTGGCCAACGAACTTTATGGCGGCGAACAGCATCTGATTACCATTAATATGTCTGAATATCAGGAAGCGCATACGGTGTCTTCATTGAAAGGTGCTCCTCCTGGCTATGTCGGTTATGGTCAAGGTGGTGTTCTCACAGAAGCAGTTCGTCGTAATCCTTATAGTGTCGTGCTATTAGATGAGATCGAAAAAGCGCATAGTGATGTGCAAGAATTATTCTATCAAGTCTTTGATAAAGGCATGCTTGAAGATGGCGAAGGCCGTGTAATTGACTTTAAAAATACTACGATCATCTTGACCTCAAATACAGGCTCGAGCGCAATTATGCAGGCATGCTTAAATCAACCTGTAGAAGAATGGCCGCATGCCGAAGATTTAATTGAACACTTAAAACCAAGTTTATATAAACAATTTAAACCTGCATTTATTGGTCGTATGCGTATCGTGCCTTATTTCCCGCTGCATGATGAACTTCTGGTTCGTATCATCAAGCATAAGCTTGGGAAAATCGTGGCTCGTATTGAGAAGCAATATGCAACTCAGGTTCAATATTCTGATGATTTAATCGAATTATTGTTAAGCCGTTGTACCGAAGTGGATAGCGGCGCACGAAATGTGGACAACATCCTCAACTCGACTGTCCTTCCAGCCTTAGCAACTGAAATTTTAGTGGCTCTCGCGGAACATAAGTTACCGAAACTCATTGTGATTGATACTAAAGATGATGAAATTACCTATCAGTTAGATCCAGTTGAGAAAGTAACCAAGAAACGTTCAACTAAAAAAACCAAAGCTGAAGTGTAAATTTTAAGATTGAGCCAAATTTGTGATGCATATGGATATTTTATCTTTACTAACGCCAATTAATGAGCAGTCACCTTGTGGTGAGGATTACTCATTTTCAAATGAGTTTCATGCGATTAAAAAAGCAAAGACCCAAGATGATGTACTGCTTGATCAAGGTGACTGGGTCACTGAACCTAAGCAGGCCGATTGGGACTTTGTCTCAATGACATCTATAGATTTACTCCAATCGAAAAGTAAAGATATCCGTTTACTCACTTGGCTCTCAGAAGCTTGGGCAAACCTTTATGGTTTTGAAGGAATTTCCAAAAGTCTCGAGCTTAGCCATCGCTTATTAGAACAATATTGGTTAACGCTACACCCTGAAGTTGAAGATGAGGATCTAGATCAACGTATTGGCTTATTACAGGGCTTAATTAACCAACTGCCGCTATTGATCAAAAAAGTCTCTTTGATCAATCATGCACCTTATTATCATTTGCTCGACTACGACAACTTTCTTTATCACGAGAATATCCGTCGTAAACAAAGCGATGATTATGAGGGCTCAAGTGGTTCGACAGAATTAGAGCAATTCGAACAAGCCTTATCAAATACAGATAAAAATTTTCAGCGTCAAAACTATCAAAGTTTTAATGAGATCCTACAACAATGGGCAACATTGAAACAGGTTTTAGATGGCCTGCTTGGTTTAGACTCACCTAGTTTTGCTGCGATCGATTCAAGCTTAGACACCATTCATATCACGCTGAAAAAGATTTATAAGACCGATTTGTTTGAGCAGCCGGCTCAAACTGTCATTACAGAAATCGAAACATCGACAACGCCGATGGTACAACCCGTGACAACACAATCTTCTGCTCCACAAAACCAGCTGTCTTTCCAGCCACAAGTTCAATCGCATGTCGAAAATCGTGAACAGGCCATGCGTGTACTGCAAGAAATTGCCACTTATTTTCAGAAGAATGAGCCGCATAGTCCTGTCAGCTATATGCTGCAAAAAACCATCAAGTGGAGTCAAATGCCGTTGCATGAATGGTTAACCCAAGTGATTAAGGATGAACATCCTTTACAAATGCTACAGGACACCCTTGGTGTTCAGCCAAAGAATGAATACGAATAATTGTTGGTAAATAAATATGTTTAAAGCAGAAAAGATTCTTTGGGGTGAAGGCTTATTTTTACGTCCTCAGCATTTCCAGATTCAAGACACCTACCATGAGCAACGCTTGAATCATACGATTCGAGCAATGATTCCACATGCCTATGGCGTGCAGAAATTAAAGTTCGATGAAGTTCAACTTTCTACTCATATTCTAGCTTTGCAAGAAGTCGAAATCATTTGGCAAGATGGTGAAATTTATCATGCTCCTGCACAAGACTTATTGCCAGAACCATTGTTGTTAGATGACCTTAATCTACAAGGTGAAATGACGGTTTATCTGGCATTGCCAATTTTGCAGGCCAATAAGAAAAACATTGCCGATGAAACACGTTCAGTTTCTAGTCGTTATCATAACTATTTGACTGAAACACATGATCTGTTTACTGATGCTAGCCCTGCTGAACTGAATTTGTTACGTCGTCGTGCCGAATTCAAATTGTTAGAACAGCATATTCAACCTAGTCAAAATTTAGATGGCTTCTTATATATTCCAGTCGCTAAGATTAAGCGTCAAAGCTCAGGTCACTTTGAGTTAGACAATAAATTTATTCCCCCTATTTTGCATATCGCGGCTTCGGAATCTTTAATTAATAATTTAAAGCGTACGCTCAACGTTATTAAGGCAAAAATTAAAACCATTCAAAGCAACAATCGTGAAAATGAACAGAAACTCATTGAATTCCGTTCGGGTGACATCGTTTCGTTCTGGTTAATCAATGCCTTAAATACGGCTTATGCAGGCTTGAATCACCTGTTGCAATATCCATTGATTCACCCTGAGCGTTTATTTTCAGAATTATTGCGTTTGACAGGATCTTTACTGACCTTCTCCACTGCGTATGATGTTGATCATTTGCCACACTATAAGCATCACCAATTACAAGACAGTTTCCAACAGCTTGATCTGATTCTAAGAGATTTATTAGATACCATTATTTCAAGTCGCTATTTCAGCATTGCCTTGAAAGAAATTCGACCGTCTTATTGGGTAGGTAGTCTCGAGTCCGACAAAATTACCCGTGATACACGTCTTTATGTCGCTGTTTCAAGCAGCATGATGCAAACCCATGAATTGATCCAAATCGTTCCATTGCGCTTTAAAGTCGGTAGTACCATTGACGTCGAACAACGTGTAATTGCAGCACTTCCAGCTGTTCCACTCCATCATTTAATGCAAGTGCCGACAGCCATTCCAGTCCGTTCAGGTGTGAGCTATTTTGAGATTGAACCGCACCACGAACTTTATCAACGTATGCTTGAGTCAGAATCCATCTGTATCTATGTGCCTGCTGGGTTCCAAGATATTAGTATTGAACTGATTGCTGTAATGAATAGTTAAGAGAACAACAATGACTCAACCAACAGGCATCCCTTCTTTATTTGATGATGGAAAAATCGGTTCAGGTCTCCCTACGTCTGAGCAACCACAGAATAAAGCGCAAGTCACCAATTTGATTGACCTATTACATGATGGGTTTTATCTGGTTTTCTTAATTCGTAATCGTTACATTCCTGCCAACCCGAATGATTTCCGTGAAAAAATTCTGGATCTATTAAATCGTTTTGAGCAACAAGCCAAACGATTGCAATTTTCTGCCGATGATATTCATGATTCGAAATATGCATTTTGTGCACTGATTGATGAAACGATTGCGACACAACAAGATCCTGCTTACTTTAACTTGCAAAATACTTGGCTGATTAGCCCACTGCAATTGAGCTTATTTGGTTCACAACTGGCAGGCTATCGTTTTTTTGAAATATTGGAACAACTCCGTAGTCGTGGCAAAGAGCGCTTAGCTTCACTTGAAGTATTCCATTACTGTTTATTGCTTGGTTTTCAAGGCAAGTATCGACTGGAATCAGTTGAGAGCTTAAACCATCTTGTCGCTCGTGTAGGCGATGAGATTGATTATCTCAAAGGTAAAAAAGCGGCCTTCTCACCATTCGCAGCGATCCCTGACCAGATTAAACATATCATTCACCATGAGTTACCTTTTTTCTGGATTCTGATCTTCTTGCTCATGTTTGCAGCACTCACTTTTGCGGGCCTAAAGTTCATGCTGTCAAAACAAAATCAAGCTGCTTTAAACCCTTATCAAAATGTGATTTCTGCACCAGCGGAAGAAGCACATATCACCATTCATTTGCCTTAGTTGATAACGTATGACTCAGGAAAGAGCAACTTCTTTACGCATATTACAGACCAATAAGAAAAAAACCTTATCGCCTGTAATTTATATACTGATTGGATTTATTTCAGGGGTAATTTTTACCTCTCTGATTTTCTTTGTATTTGTTATGGGTTCAAATTCTGCCGATACAGCAATGCCACAGCAGCAACAAGCGATAGAAGAAAATCCAACCGTTCTGCCAAATGCAAAAGCGACAGCTCAAAATACCGATGAAGTTGCGACTATTCAGCACGAAACAACAGAACCCGTTGAAGAGAATAACATTGCTCAACCAGGAAGTAATGATTTAAGCAAATTCTTCCAACGGACACCACCAGCAGCACCTGCTCCGAGTGGGCAGCAGGTTTCCCCTTTTGCCAATGAGCCAAATGCCAAAACACCGCAAAAGGTAGCCCCTGTCAAATCACCACAAGGGAAAAATGAACCAGTTCCAGCGGTAATAAATAAAACCGTGAAGCCAACATCCCCTCAACCAGCTAAAGCCGCTCCAACAAAAGAGCCTGAAGCTGAAGTCGAAGCACCTGAAGCAACTGTACAGATAAAAGTGACCCAAAAACCTTTTGCCGTAAATGACCTCAAATAAAAAATGATTTGGCTTATCTTCTTCTGCTTCGCTGCAGTTGCGATTGGATTGACGTTGCTCATGTCTTATGAGTTACGTCATAAATCCAAACAACTATTGCAATCCCTGCTCCCAAGCGGAAAAAAGAAAATTGTCAATGCCATGCAGTTCGCAGAGAACATGCATCAAGCAGCTTCGCCAGAAAAATTGCAATCTCATTGGCACCTACAGCAATGGTGGATTTTAATCGCAGGCTTCTTTTTATTTGCCAGTATTATGATTTTTGCGTTTACCCGCCCAATCAATTCCACACGAATTGAAGCTGAGTATTTGAAAGAGACAGACCCGCAGATATATAGTTTACTCAATGGTGAAATGCTCAGTCCACCACCCGATGTTGACGATACACTGATCCAAGATGCAATTGTAGAAGCAACTCGTTTAGAACAAGCGTATCAAGCTCAGCACCCGACAGATCCAAGCATTGACGCTTCTCAAATTGAGATTCCAATTACGCATTCGCATGGCAGCTTGGATTCGTCACTTGTGGATCGTAAATGGGACAAAATCAATCCACGCTATAAGCAACGCCTGCTCATGGTGTTTAAAATCATGAAAGAACAACATGGTTATGAGCTGGTTCTACTTGAGGGTTATCGCAGCCCAAGTCGTCAGAATATGTTAGCTGGTAACCCAAATACAACCCGAGCCAAAGGTTACCAAAGCTATCACCAATTCGGTTTAGCAGCGGATGTAGCCTTTAAGCGCAATGGTAAAGTCGTGATTACTGAACGTGACCCTTGGGCTATGCGTGGTTATGAGTTATATGGCCAAGTTGCTGAATCAGTTGGTTTGACTTGGGGTGGTCGTTGGAAATCGATTAAAGATTATGGTCATACCGAATACCGTATGCCTGGTTTAAGAAAAACCAAGGAAATGGCTGAACAACTAACTGCTGAAGGACAGTTAACAGCAAGAGCAGATGAGTCTTAAAACAAATCTAAAGTACAGTAAAAAAATAAATAAAGCCTATCTTTATAAATAGATAGGCTTTATTTTAATATCGAATTAAAATATTTCAATAAAATATAAATCATACTAAAATTAAAATTATCTTAATCAACAACAGAGATGGGAATTGTTTTTTTAACTTTAAAAATAAATTCCTTAAATATTACACTCATCCCCAACACTAATATAAAAGCAATAATAAATGAGCCTAATACATCAAAAGGAAAATGAACACCTATATAAATCCTTGACCAACCTACGATTAAAGCCAATAGCAAAGCTGCACTTCCTATTTTTCGATAGCCAGAAACTAAGTAAGAAAAAGCAATCGTTGCCACAGTCAAGGTATGTTGGCTAGGAAATGAAGAAGATGAGCCATGCCCTGTCAGGATGTGTCCGATTCCAAGGTCAAACGGCCGTGGATGGTAATAGATTGCATGAATGAATTGCGTGACCAATAAAGAAACGACAATGGTGATGAGCATCTTGATAAACTGTACTCGGTATTTTTTATCCTTAAAAAACAATGAAGCAATTAAAAATACAAATAATACTGCAATTAAATTATGTGAAGCGAATAATGCAGCTTTATCTAAAATAGGATTTTGAGTTGCGGCCGAGTTAATCCAATTAAATAAGCTGATATCGATAGTTTCAATTGACATCGTCAATCGTTCCATGATGGTTTGACGATGCAAATATAAAAATATCAACTTAAAATAAAATTAAATACGCTTAAAAACCAAACAAAATTACAATTTAGTTTTAAGTCGCTATTAATAAAAAAATCCTAAATTTGATCTACCCTTCAATTGGAGTGAATTATGGATAACAAAAATAGGCTACCAGAAGTATTAAGCAAAGTGCCTGAAGTGACTTTGCTGTTCTGGATTATAAAAATTGCAGCAACAACACTCGGTGAAACGGCTGGTGATGCTTTATCAATGTCGCTCAATCTGGGCTATATATTAAGTACATGTATTTTTTCTATTATTTTTATTGGCTTTGTTTCACTGCAAATGAAAGCCAAAGAGTACAAACCCTTTTTATATTGGGCAACCATTATCTCAACCACAACACTGGGAACCACCATTGCTGATTATGTCGATCGCTCTCTAGGCATAGGTTATCTCGGAGGGAGTATTATTTTACTCACCCTACTGCTTAGCTCGCTTGCGATCTGGTATTGGAGCTGTGGCAACATTGCGGTGAACAGTGTCCAGTCCGCAAAGACCGAAGCCTTTTACTGGGTCACCATTATGTTCTCTCAAACCCTAGGAACAGCGCTTGGTGACTGGACAGCAGATACCCAAGGACTAGGTTATACAGGGGCTGCCCTGATCTTTGGTTCATTACTGCTTATCTTGATTATCTTATATTATTGGACCAAGATCTCTAGAACATTTTTATTCTGGTCAGCTTTTGTTTTAACCAGACCTCTCGGTGCGGTCTTAGGTGACTTTTTAGATAAACCTCTTGATCACGGTGGGCTGGATTTAAGCCGATTCGGTGCTTCTTTTGTGTTATTGGCTTTTATCCTTGTTTGTTTAGTGTTTTTTAAATCTAAACCAGCTTCAACAGCACATTAAATCTTTCTTCAATCCTCTTCACTGCACATATAGAAAAGGGACAAGAAAAATTATTTTCTTATCCCTTTTAGTGATCACTTATAAATGATTAGCTATGTTTCCAAGGTACTGCAGGTGAGCCAATCCATGCTGATTTTGCAGGAATATTCTCTCCTTTCATTACCAATGTCAGTGGACCTAATACCGCATGATCAGCCACATTGGCATTGTATAAAATGATACTACGCGAATTCACCACCACATCATTGCCAATATTGACTTGACCTATTTTCATGATGCGGTCTTCAAATAAATGCGTTTGTGGCCCAGAGAAGCTGTTAAATTCTGCACGGTCACCAATCTTCACACAGTCAAATTCAGTGATATCGGCGGTATCTAGATATACATCCTTACCAATCCCAACACCTAAAAGACGTAAGAAGAAAGGCAACATTGGTGTCCCTCTTAAATAATTCAAGAAGTTCGGAATCGCAACAGATTCATAGAGACTGGTAATCCCTTCACTAAGCCAAACGAACATGGTCCACATCGGTGCCGAACGTGGTTGATAACGTCCAATGAAAGTCCATTTCAATACGGTCACGATGACAAAACAACCGACTCCATATAGCAGTCCTGCTAAAGTTAAAGCCAACAATCCCGTAGCAATACTATAATGATTAATCACATCAATCACTTCTAAAACAATCATATAGCCTACACCAATTGCCAAAGCCGTTGGCAATACAATACGTAAACCCTCAATCAAAGCACGCATGAAACGGCGTTTCATACTTGGTTTAAAGGTTAGATGATCTGGATATTGCGCTGCTGCTTCACGCGCTGGCAACAGTAAAGGTGGCGAACCAAACCATGTCTGACCTGAATACATTTCTCGGTTCTCCGGTGTTTTCGATTGCACACCAATCAAAACATTATCCGGTAATACCGTACCATCCGCGATATAAGCACTATTCCCAACAAAACTACGATTGCCAATTTGAGTGGATTTCAACGACATCCAGCCACCTTTAATTTCTTCATCACCCAACATCACCGCATCTGCAATAAAGCTTTCTTCACCTAGGGTCAGCATTTCAGGAATCACACCTGTAGCGGTAGAAATTTCTGTATTTTTACCTACCTTTGCGCCCAACATACGAAACCATGTTGGAGCATATATGGTGGCGAACAAACCATGTAAAGTCTGTAAACTTGTCTCTAAAATCTGAGCTGCGAACCATTTACGATAATAAGTACCACCATGTACCGCATAAGTGCCTGTCTCTAAACGCGGCAACACTACTTTACGTATAGCGGATGAAATTAATGCAGTGATCACCATCATCATTGCACTGGCAGGAATCGCAAGAATGAAATAATACAGTGCGGTTTGAACATGATTATTCGGATCAATATTAAACACATTCACATCTAACCAATCGACCAATAAAAAGCTTGGAAAAATCGGAATAAAGAACAAACACGCAATGATTAAAGCACTGACACTGTAATAGCCATATTCAGAAAATTTTCGTACTAAGGATAATTTTGGACGTGCTGCCAATGATTCCAACTCATCAATATGGCCTATTTTTTTCGCTGGTGTTCCGTCCCAAATTTCAGCTGTGGGTACCGTCGTGCCATATTCAATTGAGGTTAAAGCATTGACATGCGCTTGCGGTTCTAACACGGTATTTTCTTCCAATACTGCATAAGATCCCACATAGCTGTCTTGTTTGAGTTGGATTGAACCCAATACGAGGTGTCCGTGTTCCACCTTGGCATTTTCCAGATTTACATTGGAACCAATACTGACCCCATCTTCAATCTCTAACAAAGATGGCATACGGATATGCACGGAACTAATCGTGACATCATGCCCAATTTTTGCCCCAAGTGCTTTGAGATATAAATTCAGTAAGGTTGAACCAGATAAAAGATATACAGGTGAAATACTGGTGATCCGATCCGCTAACCACCAACGGAAATAAGTCATTCCCCATAATGGATAACGACCTGCACCAACCCCTAACATCAGTAAACGTTTTACTGTAATTGAAACTACAAAACTGGCAATAATCACACTGATATACACCAGTAAAGACAATGCGATCGCATAAGGAATACTGTCTCGTGTGCCGCCTGTGAAATAGTGATAAGTAAAGAATGGTGCCAACCATTGCAGAATATTGATCGAGATCAATACAGGAATTGTCCCTGCCTGTGCAATTCCACACAGCCATTTATAGCTTTGATTACGCGGATTGTCTTGTCCAATTTGACGATCAAATGAGGAAGGTTCAGGCTGTTCTAACATTAAAGCTGCAATCGCCCCAACTTTTCTTGCCTGATATAAGCTTTGAATAGTCAGATGGCTATATTGAGGGTGTTCACGTAAATTTGAGATCAGTACTGCGGCAAGTAAGGAATGGCCTCCAAGATCATCAAAGAAATCTGAGTCTAACTTGATTGGGATATTCGGAAATAAACGACCTAGAATCTCAAATAAAATCTCTTCAGCTTCATTCTGTGGCTGGTCTGATTCACTCCGATCAATCACACTGGTTAATGGGCGAGCTTTCAAAGCCTTACGATCAATTTTCCCAGATAATAGTCGTGGCACTTCTTCAATAATTTCAAAGCGATTTGGCACCATATACGGCGGTAACCGCTGACTAAGCTGGTATCTGAGCTGCTTAATTTCAATCGCTTGTTTTGCCTCCAACTCAGGTGCAATAAAAGCAATCAGCTGATCAATACCATCTTCTGCTCTTAGAATAACTGCTGCCGTTCCAATTCCATCCAGATCACATAGCGCTGCTTCAATTTCACCGAGTTCGACACGGAAACCACGAATTTTGATTTGATCATCGGCACGACCTAAACAATGTACCTGACCGAACTCATCAATTTTGGCGAGGTCTCCTGTGCGATACAAGCTGATTTCATCCTCATTATTTGCCCAAGGATTCTCAATAAATTTGTCTGCAGTTAAATCAGCTCGACCTAAATAACCTTGTGCGACACTCGGACCAAAAATACACAGCTCCCCCGTTTCGCCTTGAGCTAATAGCTCTCGCTCTGCATTAATCACCAACATGCCATAGTTGGGCAATGGCTTACCAATGGTGACGGGTTTTCCTTGCTGTAATAATTCTAAACTAGCCGATACCGTGGTTTCAGTCGGACCATAGGTATTAAACATTTGATGGTGTGGTAAAGCCCAACGTTCCACCAATGAATCAGGGCACATTTCCCCACCCAGATTGATGATACGCAAGTTCGGAACGTCTTCAGGAAATAAAGCCAGTAAAGTCGGCACAGCATGTAATACGGTAATCTGTTGCTGTTTCAATGTTTGGCAGAGTCGCTCTGGATCACTGACTAAGGATTTTGGTGCAATCCACAAGCTTGCACCGACGAGGTAAGACAACCAGATTTCTTCAAAGGACATATCAAAAGCAACCGAGAAACCTTGATAGACCTTATCCTGCTCTTGAATCCCTAAAATACTGTTTTCACTGCGCAAGAAATGACAAATATTTTTCTGCGTGATCACAATCCCTTTCGGCTTTCCTGTCGAACCCGAGGTATAAATAATATAGGCAGGCTGTTCAGGTGAGGTTTTGGCTAATTCCACAGTCTCATGCAGTGGTCGCTGCAATTCAGTATTGGTCCATTTGGTCTGTGGGACGTCTTGTAGTTGTTCATACCATTCATCACTGGTAATCATCCCCACTGCCGCAGCATCTTCAAGACAGACGGTGATTCGGTCTGCGGGCGTATCCATATCAAACGGTAACCAAGCTGCTCCACTCAGACAAATCGCTAACTGAGATTTTAATAACTCAATACCACGCGGCAGCCATAAGCCAATGATATCGCCAGCTTTTACCCCCTTAAGGGTCAAATGCTGCGCCATGACCAAAGCTTGTTGATATAACTCGCCATAGCTCAACGTTCGTTCAGCTTCGATCAAGGCAATTTTTTCTGGAAATGTCTGTGCCGTCTGAATAAAAATATCAGCAAGGACTTCATGCTGTAAAAATTCTGGGTGGTGCTTACCACGAATAATATTTTTTGCGCTCATCACACATTGATTCATTTTTATGCTCTCTTTAATGTTCTGATTTGGCTAAAGACGAAATGAGGTGTTCGTATTAGCAGGTAAATTAAAGAGAGCAACTTAAAACAACATTAAAGCGTGATGTCTGAATAAACAATAAAACCTGAACAGAACAAAAGTGATCAATCTGACCACTTTTTATTCAAATTATGAACAAATTACCCCATTTATGTTAGGTGAGGTTTTTGCATCTAAGGACACAATTGACAGCGCCATTGCATCAATAACTCGACTCAATGAACTACTCGCACCACTCACAATGTCTTGTATCTGATTGTTCTTACCTGATACTGGCTGAGTAAATGTCATACGGCAGGCCAGCTGCTGATTTTGGGTTGAGTTTTGATCTAAGGTGATATTCGGATCATTACGCTTAATGATCCACGCAACCGAAACTTCAACATTTTTGTTCGCGATATCAGATGTATTAATGATATCAAAATGTGAAAAATCAGTTGCAACACGATAAGACACCTTGCCACCTACCATACCGCTGTTATAACGATCAACCGCACCAAGCTTTTGCTGTAGGCCAGCAGACAGATTGTCTCTTAATTCAGCTCCAAGCGTGGACGTCCAACGCTCGTTTTCCATGATTTTAGATTTACCTGCTGCATCCTGTATCACGATAGGCGCACGATTGATACGATCTGGTAATCCAACAGGCAATACTTCAATGACCTTGACTTTTGAACTTGGCAATGGAGAAACTTTGCTTGCCAAGGTGTAATAATTCGGTGTGGGTGAACCCGAACAAGCTGTGAGCAACACCGCAGCAGATAAGATGCTCACGCCACTGAGCACTCCTGCTACAGCAGATGAATGTTTAGCGATGATTGTTCTTATCATTTGTTTGCCTCTGCTTTTTTACCCCGAATCAATGATTCAGGATGCTGTTCAATATAATCAGCCATTAATTGTAAAGATGCCGCAGCTCGAGTCATTTGCTGCAATGCTTTACGCACATCCTGCTGCATCGGTGCATCACTGGATAAGATGGATTCACTCGATTGCATGGTTTTACGCACATCATTCAGCGTCGCTTGTAAGCCAGGTGCAACTTTGCCATCTAACTGTTTCACCAGTTTGTCAGTCGACTCAATGGTGGTGTTCATATTATTAAGCGTCTTACGAACATCTTGCCCGATTTCTTCGAGTGGGAACTTACTTACTTTATCCGCGATTTGTGAAACTTGCGCTTGTAAGCCACTCAACTCTGTTGCCGTGGTTGGTACTTCAACACGCCCATCTGGTCTGGTGATTAAAGATGCGGCTTTGGCTTTTGGAAACTTATCAAAGGCAATATAGTTCTGACCAGTTAATAAATTACCTGTCCGCATCTGCGCACGCCAACCTCTCTCAATAAAGTATTTAAAAATTTCGCCATCTGGATCAAGTTCTTTGCCATGCGCTAAACGCGATGGATAAATCACTGCATCCACGCGCATTCTTAAATGTGTATAAGACTGATCAAATTCGACATTGATTGCTTTGACATTACCAATCTCAATGCCCATAAAGTCAATTGGTGCACCCGCTGTTAAACCACGAAGTGAATGATCAAAGTACATAATAATTGGACGCGGCTTACCATCAGGCTCTTTCATGGCCTCTTTGCGAGAATCTGATAAAGTAAAATAACTATTGTTTGGTGCGATAGCCCCAGCAGAATTTTCCGGATAACCAAAGGCAATACCACCCGCAATAATACTGGCAAGCGATTGCGTATCCAGATTAAATCCGGATGCATTTAAAGTCACATCGACCCCACTGGCCTGCCAAAAACGTGCATCTGTGGTTACGAACTTATCGTAAGGAGATTGAATAAAGGTTTGTAGTTCAACACTTTTACCATCAGCTGCCAATTTATATGCTGTAATCTGCCCGACATTAATTCTGCGATAGTAAATCGGCACGCCAACATCAAGTGATCCCAAGTCCTGTGCTTTTAAGAAAAACACCTTACCTGGTATATCCGATGACACTACAGGTGGAACTTCGAGCCCAATAAAATTCTCTTGCTTCTGTTCAGCCTTCCCTCCATCGACTTCAATGTATGCGCCTGAGAGTAAGGTATCAATACCCGAAATACCTCCAGTTCCCACTCGAGGTCTCACCACCCAAAAACGCGAATCTTTAGCAGCAAAATTACTGGCATCTTTGCGTAATTCGATTTTGGCAATGACATGCGAACGATCATCCGAAAGATCAATTTGTCGCACTAAACCAATATCGACCTGCTTATAGCGTACCGTGGTTTTCCCTGCAACCAAGCCTTCTGCTGTTCGGAAAGACACTTCAATGGTTGGGCCTGTATCCAAAACGGCTTTTGCTGCAAGCGAAAGTGCGATTAAAAGCGCAACAAATGGAACCAGCCAAATGAGTGCAGGTCTCCAACGTCCCTTCTTTTTTTCAGGTTCGTCAAAGATTGCATCGTTCTGCGTTAACACCGTAGTGTTTTCTTCAGAATCTTGGCTATTCGGGGTATTTTCTGACATAGTGATCTTTCTTTTATAGGTCAAAAATAAGGCTCATCGTCAATCTTAACTTTTTAATTGATGAATTGCCGTTCCTTTCAAATGATTTGATTGTTGCGCATTCGCGTGACGCGCCTTGAAATAATTGTCCCAAATAATTCTTGGATCAAAACTGAGTGAAGCAAACATGGTCAACACCACTACAGCACCAAAAGCAACTGCGCCAGGCCCTGCCAAAATAGTGGCCAATGACTGAATTTGAATCAATGCAGTCAGCAATGCAACCACAAAGACATCAATCATCGACCAACGCCCAATAAATTCAACAATGCGATACATCAGCGCACATTGTTCAGGGGTAAAATGCCATCTTGAAGATGACTGCATATAGACTGAAATTAATAAAAAAATCAGAATCAATAATTTTAAGATTGGGATAAAAATACTGGCCATAAAAATAACCACAGACACCAGATAATCACTATTTTGCCAGAAATAGATCACACCACTGATAATGGTATCTTGCTGACGCCCCAACAAAGAATCTGTTACCGTCATGGGTAGTACATTGGCTGGTATATATAAAATTGCTGCAGCGACCACCAAAGCAAAAGTACGGTTTAAACTTTGTGGTTTGCGTGAGTGCAAGGTACTTTTACATCTTGAACATTGAGCATGATTGTGCTGATCTGCGTGACTTGCTACAGCATTCAGTAATCCACAGCAATGACATTGAATGAGCCCAACCTGTTTTGCCCTGACATAGTTTTTGATCTGTAAATCAACATCGGAAAGGTGTTCTACAATTGAACCAATCTCGGTGTCATGGTCGTGTTTTTGCTTCATCCAAGACTCCGATCAACTTCATCCCAGATATCTTTAATCTTGACCGAAGCAATATAGACCAAAAGCACGCTCAATAACGTAAATGCCCAAAGTGCAACACCAGGAATAACGGTGACCATGCCCACAAGTTTGACCAAGGTTACAAGTACACCAATTAAAAAAACCTCAACCATGCCCCATGTCCGAAACAGAAATAAGGCTCTCAGTGCCAAAGTCAAAAATTGAGGCCTGACCTTCAACACACTAATAAAAAAAAGCACATAGCTCAGCAATAACAGCTCAACCAAAGGCACAATAAATGTTGTAATCAGAATTAAAACACCGACCAAGGCACGGTCAATATGAAACATGGTCCATGCAGCACCGATTAAAGTGGTCTGAGAGGTATTGCCCTGTAGCTCAACAATGACGATGGGAAAACTATTGGCAATCACAAAAACAATCAAAGCGGTAATGACCAAGGCAAGCAAAGAAGAAAAAGATCGACTTCGACGATATAACTCCGCACTACAACAGGTGCAATATGCCCGTTCACCCGATGCAAGCTCAACCCTGCGATATATTGCATCGCATTCTTCACAACCCGCCAGTTCAGTTAGTCTGACTTGCTGACCAATCACTACGGATGGATTATTTTTATTCGCCATAAAGTCAAACTCATCACACAGATTCTTTGTTGTTTAAGAAATCGACTTAACCCATTTATACCTTTTATTTTTGCAATCACAACCACGGACTGTATTTCTTACACAATATGTAAACAAATCATCATCTAAAAGCATTCTTAATCATATCAATTGATGGCTTATTTAATCTTTATCAGAAAGAACAAAGCTCAGGTACGGGTAGTCTATCACCGAGCGTACAGCAGCCCTATTATCATACATAAAAAAGACGAATAGGTTGCAGATCACGCCTACAACCTATTCGTCTATATACTTATTTTAAATAAAAGTTTTACTTAAACGGCTTTATTTTTATAAAAAATATTGTAGCTCGCATAGCATGCGATAATAAACAGGACACAACAGACGAAGCCCACTTGCATCGATGGATCGGTCACCATACTAATACAGGTGATCACACAGAATACACCACCTAAAATCGGGGTGAGTGGGAATAATGGTGCAGCAAATTTTAAGTCTTTGACTGTTTTACCCGATTTGATCCATTGTCTGCGGAAGTTAAATTGGGAAACACAAATCGAAATCCATACCACTACCATGGTAAAAGCGGCAACACCCAATAAATTTTTGAAAATCGTTTCAGGTGCAAAATGTTCCGATAGCAAACCTGGAATCGCGCCAAACATAGTCACAATAATCGCAATAATTGGCGTCCCTGAACGGGTTAATTTTGAAAACACCTTCGGCAACTGATTCTTTGCAGACAATGACCACATCATCCGCGATGCAGCAAATAAACCTGAGTTTGCAGCAGATAAAAGTGCCGTAATAATCACAAAACGGATAATATCTTCCGCATATGGAATACCAATATAATTAAATACGGTAACGAATGGGCTATTACTGACACTGTTGGCATTTATACCTGCCATTTCATAAGGCAGTAATGCACAAATCACCACAATGGTACCCACAAAGAAAATCAACAAACGCCAGATCGCGGCATTGATGGCTTTAGGTACTGTTTTCGCAGGTTCTTCTGCTTCACCTGCCGCGACACCAATCAACTCTGTACCAGAGAATGCAAAGTTCACGATCAACATGGTCGCAAAAATTGGGAAAATACCATTTGGAAACCAGCCATGTTCCGTCAACTTACTGAACAACGGTGCCGACTCATGCCCATGATAAGAAATAAAGCCAAAGATAGCGGCTAAACCCAATCCAATAAAACAGATAATGGTCAGGACTTTAACCAAAGACAGCCAGAACTCTGACTCAGCAAATAGCCGTGTCGAACTGACATTTAAGCTAAACACCAGTCCTGCAAATAATAAGGTCCACGTCCACATGGAAATAGACGGAAACCATTCTTGCATCAGTAAAGCCGCAGCGGTAAATTCAGTTCCTAAGGTTGCAGTCCACGTCAGCCAATACAACCACGTGATCATATAGCCTGTGCCTGGGCCAATATAGGTTCTGGCATATTCACCAAAAGAACCTGAAACTGGCATTTGTACAGCGAGTTCACCTAAACACAACATCACCATGTATGCAATTACACCACCCAGTAGGTAAGAGAGAATCGCACCGACTGGACCAGCCTGAGAAATGACATCACCAGAGCCCAAAAACAACCCTGTTCCAATTGCACCACCTAAAGAAATCATGACCAGATGACGTTTGGTCATGGCACGTTTCAATGGTTTACCCACTTCAATCTCTGCGCTCGAAGTTTCCGATAAACTGGCAACATCCTGCTGCGGTACATATTGTCCACTCAGGGCTTGGCCTGAGGGAAATGTCTTTTCGTTATTGTTACTCATACACGGTCACTCCAACTGTATTCTTATGACAACCTGTCCTTGCTGTTTCACTTTCATAAAAACGAATATCTAAACGATATTCTTTGACACGCTTTGTTCTATTGAACATCCATATTCAAACTCCATTTCAACTATTCCTTGCCGACAGTTCAACTGTTAAAACGGCGACTGTTTATTCAATTTCTTTTAAAATCAGTCCAGCCCGAAGCCCTGTTTTTACCTTAGGGTTTGGAAATAAAATCCAGACTTGCTGATCATGCACGACATAATCCCCAGCCTGTTGTGTTGCAATCAACTCGCCTTTCTGAAAAGTAGAAAAGTTTGGTGCGTCAGCACTCAATTTGAGTTGAAAATCTTCACTTTGTTTTAATACTGAATCCACCACCTTAAACTGTCGAATGTCAGATTTCTGTCTGATCGGCAATGCTTGATCTGTAAGGACTGCACGTAGCATCTGGTCGGTACTGGCAAATTCAGCTAAATCATTTTCACCAAATGGCTTAGCCTTGCCTAACTCCAAAGTACTACTCGCGGCATTAAACTTTTCAGCAGTAAAGTGGGTAAAGGTTTTCCCAACTGCATTGTGATAGACCAAAGCATCCAAATCTGCAGCCTTTAAACTTTGGATGAGAAAGTCATCATAAGGCTGTGTTTGATAAGGGAATAAGGCAAACACAGGTAATCGTGATGCACGAATGGCAGTATGTAGATCGTAGTGATAACGCTGTGCATCTACTTCACTATCGGCAAAGAACTGTGCTGTCACTTGCTCTAAGTGAGCAGCCCGTTCCGTTTCCTGATCTTGGGCTAATTGCTGATACGCACCACAGAACATGCGGTTCATATCATTTTCAAGATAACGGACACCGTGACGAATGGCCTCAGGGTTACCGAATACAAAAAGTACCCGTACTGCCAAAGCTAAACGTTCTGCAAATAAATCATTGATGATATTTGCCAACAATTCGATGGGTGCGGTTTCATTGCCATGAATACCTGCAGAAAGCAGCATGGTTTTTCTATAGGCTGTTTTTGGAGTGCATTGCAATAGCCCTTCACCTAGCCATTGCCATGTAAATCCAGCTGTTTCCCCTTGCATTTGCACAGGGACTCGTTGTTCTAAAGTCAACGTTAATAGATCAACCATGTACTTTCATCCTTAAAAGCCGTTGTTTACTGTTTATCGTTGGAAGTGATAAACCGAACCTAAAGCTAAAATTTTAGTTAACTCATCTAGTGCTGTACGGCTCTCGATCAATAAACTTGGATCGGCCAAATCGTCTTGTGTTAACTCATCACGGTAGTGCTGATCGACCCACTGATTCAGTGTTTTGAACAATGCATCATTCATAAACAAGTTTGGATTCACCGCATTCAGTTCCGCTTCATTCACTGCAACACGCAATCTCAAACATGCAGGTCCACCACCATTACGCATACTTTCACGTAGATCAAACACCTTGATATCATCAATTGGCGTACCCATTTGAATCATATCATTCAAGTAACTCCATACCGCCTTGTTGTGACGTGATTCCTCTGGTACCACAATGCTCATGCCGCCATCTGCACGAGTCAAAATCTGGCTGTTGAACAAATAAGTCGAGACCGCATCTTCAACGCTGACGCGATTGTCAGGGACTTCAATCGAGATAAAATCTTGTTCGATCCCCGCCATTTTTTGACGGATTTCATTCAATGCATCAGCTTGATTTAAAAAGGCTTGCTGATGATGGAACAAGACCTGTTGATTACTCACGGCGATGACATCGTTATGGAATACGCCCTGATCAATCACATCTGGATTTTGTTGAATGAACACGGTCCGTTTCGCATCTAAACGATGTAAACGAGCAATTGCCTCACTTGCCTCACGAGTTTGACGCGCAGGGAATTTCTGTGGTGCAACCGTTCCACCCAGTTGTTGCTGACCATAAACAAAAACCTGTACGCCCGCCTGATCATATCCACCACCAAGGCGATTATGATTGGCTGCCCCTTCATCACCAAACAAAGCGGCTTCAGGCAGTGCTTCATGATGCGCGAAATATACATCATTATTGAACATCGCTTGAAGAATACGCGTGGTCGTATGATGCTCAATTGATCGATGGAACTTATTATTTAAGTTTGCCGCAGTAAAATGCATGCGTTTGTCAGCACTGTCTGCCGATGGCGACACCGTACACGAGTTGGCCGTCCACATCGAAGAAGCAGAACTCAACGATGATAATAAGGCTGGTGCAGTGCGCATCGCTTGGGTAATGACATCAATATCACTGCCGGTAAAACCCAAACGGCGCAGCGTTGGTACATGCGGACGCTCTTGTGGGGCGAATACCCCTTGTTTGAGTCCCAAGTCGGCAAGCGCTTTCATTTTCTTTAAGCCTTGTTTTGCAGCCAGCTTAGGATTTGATGCGTTATTACGGTTCTTGGTCGATGCGACATTACCAAATGATAAGCCGGCATAATGGTGCGTTGGACCCACTAAGCCATCAAAATTGATTTCATAGCCTGACATTTTATTCTCCCTGTGTCTCGATACGAGCCGACTTACAGCACAATGCCCGGTGATAATTTTGAAGGTAAAGTAACGCTGTCACTTTCCAGTGAAGCCATAGGCCATGCACTATAGTCTGCTGCATAGAAAGCACTGGCACGATGATTACCCGACGCCCCAACACCGCCAAATGGTGCGGCACTTGAAGCGCCTGTTAATGGTTTATTCCAGTTCACAATACCTGCGCGCGCTTCAATCAGTACACGATCAAATAAATCACGCTCAGGTGAAACCAGACCCACTGCCAAACCAAAGCGAGTGTTATTGGCAATGTTCAAGGCTTCATCGAAACTGTTATAGCGATAAATCGTGGTGAGTGGGCCAAAGTATTCATCATCAGGGATATCGGTCACCTGAGTAACATCTAAAATACCTGCGGTCAGCAATGAACTATCGGCTTGTGGACGCGTCATTTCCAACAAAGGTTTTGCACCTAAAGCAATGAGCTTGCTTTGTGCTGCCAACATCTGTTCTGCAGCATGTGCAGAGATGACACCACCCATAAAGGGTTGCGGTTCAGCATTCCAGCTTCCCACGACTAAGTTCTTCGCGACTTCAACAAAACGTTGAATGAAAGCATCACCATTGGCACCCTGCTTGACAATAATACGGCGTGCACAAGTACAACGTTGCCCTGCGGAAACAAAAGCGGATTGAATCGCTAAATTCACTACAGCATCAATATCGCTGGCTTCATCAATGATCAGGGCATTATTACCACCCATTTCCAAAGCAAGGATTTTTTCAGGAGCACCTGCCATTTGTTTATGCAAGTGGTAACCCGTGTTGGCACTGCCTGTGAACAACAAACCGTCAATTTGTTCAGCTGCTGCGAGTGCTTCACCCGTGCTGCGTCCACCTTGTACGATATTCAGCACACCGTTTGGTAGACCGGCTTGCTGCCATAATTTTGCAGTTTCTTCAGCCGTCCAAGGCGTGAGTTCACTTGGTTTAAACACCACGGTATTACCCGCAATCAATGCAGGCACAATATGACCGTTTGGCAAATGACCTGGGAAGTTATAAGGGCCAAATACAGCCAAAACACCATGTGGACGATGACGTAAAGAAGCTACACCATCTGGCATTTCAGTTTCGCTAAAACCTGTCCGTTGATGATAAGCACGAATCGAAATTGCCACTTTACCAATCATCGATTGTACTTCGGTCAAAGTTTCCCAAAGTGGTTTACTGGTTTCTTTGCTAATCACTTCAGCCAATTGGGTTTTATTCTGTTCTAATAATTCAGCAAAACGTTCAATTGTCGCGATACGGTCTTCTATTGACAAGCGTGCCCAAGCTGGAAATGCCTGACGCGCTGCATCGCAAGCCTGTGCAACATCGGTTGGGCTTGCTTCATGCCCCGCCCAAATTTGCTTATTGCTGACAGGATTGGTTTTTTCGAATGCGGTTCCTTGTCCTTGAACCCAAGCACCATCAATTAATAATGCACCTTGTGACATTAGTTATTCTCCATTTTTTCTAATGCTAAAACACGGACTTGATCGTGTTCAGCAATATTCAGTGCCTGTGCTTGTGCTGCTGTCATATACAAAGTCTCGCTTTCATCGACTTTGTTATTGATCAGCAACACGGCGTAATCTTGGTATTGGTCATTGGCAACCAAAAAATGTGTCTCAGTACTTTCGACTTGCTCAGTGAGTTTGACTTTGAGCAAGCGGCTCTCTTTCACCGCCCGTAACTCAGCAGTATTGGCTTCCAGTGTTGGCCCAGCATCGAAAATATCAACATAACCTTGATATTTAAGCCCTTCTGACATCAACACTTTTGCCGCAGGCAGCGTATGTGGGTGTACTTCTGCAATCACCTCACGTGCCTCTGAGCTCAGCAGATCTACGTAGACTGGAAATCTCGGCATCAACTCTGCAATAAAGGCTTTTTGCCCCACACCACTGAGATAATCTGCGGCAGCAAAATCCATATTGAAGAATAAATAGCCCAAGGAATCCCAAAACGGTGATTGTCCATTGTGATCCGAGAAACCACGCATTTCGGCAATCAATCTTTCTTCAAAAAAAGAGCGAAATGCTGCAATAAACAGAAAACGAACTTTGGATAAAAATTTGCCGTTTTGGTTTTTGCGATATTCAGGATCAAGAAACAAAGTGCAGAGTTCGCTACAACCAGTATGGTCATTACTTAAAAACAAGGTATCTAAAGTTTTATAAACATTTAAAGCTTTAGAGGCATGTACCTGTTTGGCTACACGGAAGTTATAAAACGGCTCATTCAACCCAACCGCAACTTCAATTGCACTCACACCCACAATTTTGTGAATGCTGGTGTCTTCCAATACAAATAGATAACTTGCCTCGCACTTTTCGGATAAGCCGTCTAAAGTGCGAGTGGTACGTGTAATACGTTCAGCCAAGATGTCTTTATTTTGTGGTAAGGAAGTCAGGCCAATGCCAGACTCCCCCGCTCGTTGCGCTAAACGATAAATATCATCTAAGTCCCGATGCGCTGCATGTCGAACAATCATCATGGGCAGATGCTCTCGGCAGACTTAGAGGCGTGCTAATGCACGAACAAAACGGCTTAGACCTTCATCAATATCGTGTTGAGGAATGATCAATGAAGGGGTAAAGCGCACTACATCTGCACCCGCTACTAAGGCCAATAGCCCTTCTTCACCCGCTAAGGTCACGATATTTTTCGCTTTGCCAGCATGTTCATCTTTCAATACACAACCGATTAACAAACCTTGACCACGGATTTCTTTGAACAATCCATACTCAGCATTGATTTTGTTTAAGGCATCGATGAAATATTGATGACGCTGTTTTACGCCGTCCAGAACTTCTGGTGTATTAATAAATTCAAACACCGCGCCAGCAACCGCACAAGCCAATGGGTTACCACCATAAGTGGTCCCGTGATCACCGACTGCATACATGTTGGCATAATGATCTGTAGTGATCATTGCACCAATCGGGAAACCACCACCCAATGCTTTTGCAGTGGTCAAAATGTCAGGCGTTACGCCTGTATTCATATAGGCATACAAAGAACCTGTACGACCGACACCCGTTTGTACTTCATCAAAAATCAGCACGGCACCTTTTTCATCACACAGTGCACGCAAGCCTTTTAAGAATTCGATATCTGCTGGCAGAACACCACCTTCACCTTGAATCGGCTCAACAATCACGGCACAAGTATTTTCAGTGATCGCTGCTTTTGCTGCTTCAAGATCGTTAAATGCAGTGTGTTCGATGCCACCCGGTAATGGTGCAAAGTCTTGAGAATATTTTGGCTGACCACCCGCCGTTACGGTAAATAAAGTACGACCGTGGAAGGCATTTTTAAATGCAACAATCTGGTTCTTGTTTGCATTACCACTGAGCAAACCGACTTTACGCGCCAGTTTTAATGCTGCTTCGTTGGCTTCTGCACCCGAGTTACAGAAAAATACTTTGTCTGCAAAGGTGCTATCCACCAATTGTTTCGCAAGGCGTAATACAGGCTCGTTGGTATAACCATTCCCAATGTGCCAAAGTTTTTGCGCTTGTTCAGTTAAGGCTTTTACTGCAACAGGATGTGCATGACCCAAGGCATTTACCGCGATACCACCAGCAAAATCAATATATTCTTTATCGTTTTGATCCCAAAGACGTGACCCTTCGCCACGCACTAAAATGAAATTTGCTGGGGCAAAAACGGGAACCATCCAATCATTAAAATTGCTACGTGTAATTGCGACTTCGCTCATTTTATTTACTCACTTCCTGTTTAATCTTCAGGCTTGTTAAATGCTCAACAAGCCCTTCACTATAATTTTATAAATGACTTAACCTGGGAAAATACCGCGTTCTTTACGCGCTTTCAGAATACGTTCACATGCCAAAATATAAGCTGCGGTACGTAAGCTACATTCCTTCTGTGCTGCAGTGTTCCAAACATCAGCAATCGCTTGGATCATCAATTTATCAAGACGTTCATTGATTTCATCCTCGGTCCAGAAGTAACTCGCCATATCTTGAACCCATTCAAAATAACTAACAGTTACACCACCCGCGTTACAGATCACGTCAGGGACAACGGTAATGTCGCGACTGACAAATACATCATCTGCTTCTGGATAGGTTGGGCCGTTCGCGCCTTCAAGTACGATTTTCGCTTTCAATTTTTGTGCACGTTCAACCGTAATCTGACCTTCCAATGCCGCAGGAATGAGAATGTCCATATCAACCGTCCAGAATTCTTCGTCTGAGATCACAGTTGAATCAACAAAGCCCATCACGCCGCCTGTTTCAACGACATGCTTTTGCAGTGCTTTAACATCCAAGCCTTCTGCATTGAAAATGGTACCGGTATGGTCTTGTACAGCAACGATTTTTGCGCCTGCATGACTAAACAAATAAGCCGCTTCATTACCCACATTACCAAAGCCCTGCACAGCAACTTTGCTGCCCTCAATCGGTAATTTAATGCGCTCAGCAACCTGCATACCCGTTACGAATACACCGCGGCCTGTTGCACGAACACGACCCAATGAACCGCCTAGATGTACAGGTTTACCTGTGACCACACCTGTTACGGTATGACCTTTGATACTTGAATAGGTATCCATCATCCAGCCCATAATATTGGCATTGGTGCCGACATCTGGCGCAGGAATATCAATTTGAGGACCAATGATTGGACTGATTTCACTGGTGAAACGACGAGTTAAACGCTCTAATTCACGCGGTGAAAGTTCTTTCGGATTCACACGGATACCACCTTTGGCACCACCGAACGGTAGGTTCAGCACTGCAGTTTTAATGGTCATCCATGCAGATAAAGCCATGACTTCATTCAGTTCAACATCTTGGTGATAGCGGATACCGCCTTTACCTGGACCGCGTGATAAATTGTGCTGTACACGGTAACCTTCAAAATGGCGAATTGAACCATCGTCCATCACGATTGGAACATCAACGATAAGCGTACGCTTTGGGGTTTTCAGTGTGTTGACAAAGTTACTGAGGTCCGCATCCAAATAAGGTGCCACTCGATCTACTTGAGTGAGAAAAGTTTGCCAAGCACTGCCATTTTGAGCCGCATATGATAAAGACATCATCTATTCCTTAATTAATCAATTGTCCCTGTTATTCACAGATTCCCTTTGTTTAAGGGCGTCCTACCCCCATCCTCCCTGATGTGCATCGAGCTTCTTTAGTGCCGAAGTGAAAATGCTTGGGGTGTTGTATTGTTATTATTATTAAGAATCAATTTGATTCACAAAATTCGTTATAATGATTAAAATGAATTAATTTTTATCAATTTGCTAATAGAAAGAATCAAAATGAACAATATCGATCATATTATATTAGGCTTACTCAAAGACAATGCACGGATGTCTATTACCGACTTGGCAGCAAAAACGCGGGTTTCTCGTGCCACAGTACAGAAAAGAATTGAATATATGGAATCCACTGGAGTGATCACAGGTTATACCGTGCGATTTCGCCCAAATGCTGAAAAGAATATCATTCGGGCATGGATGAATATTATGGTGGAGGGTACGCGAGCACAGGCTGTAATTCGGGAATTACGCTTAGAATCAGCAGTTGAACGACTGCATACCACCAATGGCAAATGGGATATTCTGGTCGAATTGCAATCTGATAGTTTGGAAAATTTTGATAAAGCGCTAGAGCGAATCCGAAATATTTCAGGGATTTACAATAGTGAAACCAGTATTTTGCTCTCTACCTATAAGACCTAAAAAAAGGGCCTCTAGCTAGAGGCCCTTTTTAAATGAAATGGCTTAATAACTAACACGGCGATAGTTACGATACTCTGGTGTCCAGAAATTATCTTCAATCGCTTGTTTCAACACATCATTACTCAATGGAACAGCCAAGCCGTCGGCCATTGCTGCTTTTGCCACTTTAAAAGCAATGAATTTAGACACTTGTTGAATATCATTGATATTTGGCAATAAATCCGCTGCGGCATTTTTCAAACGTGGTGAACAGTCTGCCAAAGCTGTACTTGCAGCCATTAACATCGAGTCACTGATATGGGTTGCACCACATGCAATCACACCTAAGCCAATCCCAGGGAAAATATAGGAATTATTGCACTGCGCAATGCTATACACCTTGCCTTGGAAATAAACTGGTGCAAAAGGACTACCAGTCGCTACAATTGCAGCACCTTGCGTCCATTCAATAATATCTTTTGGTTGTGCTTCAACTTGTGAAGTCGGGTTCGACAACGGCAATACAATCGGATGCTTATAATACTTAGCGAGCGTTTTAATCACGTCTTCACTAAATAAACCTGCCTGTCCAGATACCCCAATCAAGATGCTCGGTTTCGCATTTTTCACAACATCTAATAAAGCAACATTCTCACCTGTATATTCCCAAGTGCTAATTGCATTGACTGGTGTAGCAAGTTTTTGCTGGAAATCGAGTAAATTTGGTTGTTGATCGGTCATCAAGCCGAAACGATCCACCATAAAGATGCGTGAACGCGCTTCATGGTCACTCAAACCTTCATCCATCATCTGTCTAACGATCTGTTCAGCAATACCACAACCCGCAGAACCCGCACCAACAAAAGTAACCGTTTGATCTTTTAGCTGTTTGCCTTGCGCACGTGATGCCGCAATCAATGTAGCAACAGTCACTGCTGCTGTGCCTTGAATATCATCATTAAAACAGCAAATTTTATCGCGGTACTGAGTCAATAATGGCATGGCATTGGTTTGCGCAAAATCTTCAAATTGAATCAGCACATCTGGCCAACGCTGACGCACTGCCTTAATAATTTGCTCAACAAATTCATAATATTGCTCACCACGGATACGCGGCTGTTTCCAACCCATATAAATTGGATCATCAAGCAATTCTTGGTTATTGGTACCAACATCAATAGTGATCGGTAAAGTATAGGCAGGACTAATACCACCACAGGCGGTATAGAGCGACAATTTACCAATTGGAATCCCCATGCCACCAATGCCCTGATCGCCAAGGCCTAAGATACGTTCACCGTCAGTGATCACAATTACTTTCACGTTTTTCTTGTTAACGTTATGGATAATTTGATCGATGTATTGACGCTCTGGATAAGAAATAAAGATACCACGGTGACGGCGGTAGATATCCGAAAAGCGCTGACAAGCCTCACCAACTGTTGGGGTATAAATGATCGGCAGCATTTCATCCAAATGCTGACCCAATAAGTTATAGAACAGTGTTTCATTGGTGTCTTGAATATTTCGCAAATAAATATGCTTATTCAAGTCGTTGTCGAATGAAAGATACTGCTGATACGAGCGCTGAGTCTGCTCTTCAATATTCTCGATATTGTACGGAACTAGACCATGCAAGTTAAAATTCTCTCTTTCTTCTTCAGAAAAAGCAGAGCCTTTATTTAACAGAGGTAGTTCTAAAAGAGCGTTTCCAGCATAGTGAATATATAAAGGTTTTTTGATTTTACTAGGGTTCACAGACATACTTTACTCTTTAGACTCTCTCTCAAATGTACAAAAAATTTATTTGCTGAAATTCTTTTGAAAAGAACTTTGGCATGGACAATAATTTACACCAAACGAGGTCAGAAACCGAATAATCTAGTTACATGTAAAGTGAATCATTATTTAGAAAATAAATAGTAGTCCCTTTTTTAGATCATTTTTCGTTCTAAACTGCAACATTTTGAATTATTTTTGCACCAACATCGCTTTAGAATTGTAGTGATATCGTTTTACAAGCTTTGCAATAGACATTTATCTTAAATAAGGAGTAGCTACGTCAAGGTATACCAATCTATTTTAAGCAGTGAAGATTTACTTTTTTAAAATCGCATGATGCCCGATCATCTGAATTTAGTTTTCAAATCGTTGTTCTTCTTATCCTTCACTACACCACGACTAAACCCTTTAAAACCCACAATATGGGACAATTTTGCCCTATCTCTTGCAAATGATCGCCAGTTTTATATGATCTAAGTGAAAGCATTGCTCACCCTATAACGCTCCTTGTTTGACCATGAGCAATGCCTTCATTCATCTGGATCTAAGATCTTCGCAATCAACAGAAAACCTAATTATTTTCCTGTTCATATTCTTGAATCGCTTCTTTTGCAATACGGAAACTATCAACCGCAGCTGGCACACCACAGTAAATTGCAACCTGTAACAGTACTTCACGGATTTTTTCATTTGGCACACCATTCCGTAATGCGCCTTTGACATGAAGTTTAAGTTCATGCGGACGATTGAGCGCTGAAATCATAGCCAAATTGATCATGCTGCGTTCTGGTTTACTTAATTCCTCACGCCCCCAGATAGCTCCCCAACAATATTCTGTGACTAACTCTTGTAAGGGTAAGTTAAAGTCATCCGCATTATTGATTGAATTATTGACATAGCTTTCACCAAGTACCTGTTTACGGATTGCTAAACCTTTTTCAAATTTTTCATTGCTCATGGATTCAATCCTCCAAATAAGGTGTATTTTATTTCAAGATAATCTTCGATACCGTATTTTGATCCTTCACGGCCTAAACCTGAATGTTTAATCCCGCCAAAAGGAGCAACTTCATTGGAAATTAAACCTTTATTGATCCCCACCATGCCATATTCCAGTTGTTCACTCATACGCCATGCCCGCCCCAAATCTTTGGTATAACAATAAGCTGCTAGACCAAATT
The DNA here is from genome assembly GCF_008980925.1 of Acinetobacter sp. TUM15071. Lineage (NCBI taxonomy): Bacteria > Pseudomonadati > Pseudomonadota > Gammaproteobacteria > Moraxellales > Moraxellaceae > Acinetobacter > Acinetobacter sp. TUM15071. The sequence continues at coordinate 225,358 of NZ_BKGB01000001.1, forward strand.
CAGTCGCATTCGCCATCTCGATGGCATGCTGTTCAGTTTCGAATTTAAAAATAGCGGCTAAAGGTCCAAAGGTTTCCTGGGTGGCAACATCCATTTCAGTGGTTGCATCGGCAATAATGGTCGGTTCATAAAACAGCTCCCCTACCTGATGACGCTTGCCGCCCGTAATTAAGCGCCCGTTTTTTGCCAAAGCATCGGCAACATGAGCTTCAACTTTTTTCACTGCATTGCTATTAATTAAAGGACCAATCTCATTTCCAGCTACGAGTCCATTACCAATGGCAAAAGCATTCACTTTGTCAGTTAATGCCGTAATGAAGCGTTCATAAATACCTTCCTGAACCAGAAACCGATTGACACAAACACAGGTTTGCCCAGCGTTGCGATATTTGGCAATCAATGCACCCTCAATCGCAGCATCTAAATCTGCATCATCAAAGACTATAAACGGTGCATTACCGCCTAACTCGAGAGAGACTTTCTTCAAAGTCTGAGCTGAACGCTGGTAAAGCAATTTCCCTACAGGTGTTGATCCCGTGAAAGTGAATTTGCGTACATCATCACTCTCAAAAATTGCATCACCTATGCTCACGGCATCTCCAGTGATGACACTAAAAATTTCTGCAGGAATGCCTGCTTGAACAGCAAGATCAACCAAAGCTAAAGCCGTAAAAGGAGTTTCTGGTGCAGGTTTGACAATACAAGGACATCCTGCTGCCAAAGCTGGTGCGACTTTACGGGTAATCATAGCTGCTGGAAAGTTCCATGGCGTAATGGCTGCAATCACACCAATCGGCTGCTTACTGACAATAATTCGTGCATCCGGATACGGACTTGGAATGGTATCACCATAAACTCGCTTTGCTTCTTCCGCAAACCATTCCACAAAACTGGCTGCATAGAGAAGCTCCCCTTTGGCTTCTGCTAAAGGTTTACCTTGCTCGCTGGTTAAAATAAATGCCAGCTCATCCGCATGGGCAACAATCAGATCAAACCATTTTTTTAGAATGCTTGAACGATCTTTGGCCGTTTTATTTTTCCATACTGCCCAATGGCTTACAGCAGCCTGAATCGCCCGATTCGCTTCAGCTTTGCCCATATTCGGCACAGTACCAATCATTTCTTGTGTCGCAGGATTATAAATATCTGATGTTTGCTGATCATCAGCATCACACCATTGTCCAGCAATAAAAGCCTGTTGGCGGAATAATTGCATTTCTTGAAGTTGCATACGCGTTATCCTGTATAGGCGTTGGAATGATTGAACAGATCATTAAAAATCTGAAAAACCATTCTTTATTGTATTATGGCATACCAAATAAATCTTGAAAAAAATTTTCGGTCGCCCGAATGTGATGACTCATCCTAAAAATAATAGAACAACGTCAGGTTTAATAATTTGTTCCACTTTCCATCATCGCCTAGAGCCAGTGAGTCTGGAGTTCCCCCAATAAAGGGATCATTTTTACTCATGATATATTCAGCAACCAAAGAAAGCTGTTTATGGTCAATTGCGACACCTAAAATATTACGGGTCGAATCCTGTGCACTGGCCTGATCTTTGTTGTAGCGGCTATGCATAAAATAAGGCGTAATATTGCCAATCTGTTTGACATCTTTAAAGGCATAACCAAGATCAGCCGTATAATAGGTTGCTTTGTTGGCAACATAATATTCGCTGTCGTATGACCCCATTAATGAAGCTGTAGCGTCAATTGAGTCTTTATTGGTGACATCATTTTTTCCACCTGTTAATGTCAATCCCAGATTGCCATAATTGAATTTGCTAAATAATGCCCAAGCATTACGTCGCCCTGTTTGGGACATGGTTTTATTTTCAATCTCAGCGGTCCAGTAAGAACCACCAATTTGTGTGCTTAAGCCTGTTACACCTAAAGGAATATCTTGCGTTATACGACCAACCCACATATTTTTCTCTTGTAGATCACTTTTGCTGCTATCATTTGAGCTCACATAATTGGCACTATAACGTCCAGCATCTCGCGTACTTCCTTTATAGTGACCCGCATCTGTCGCAAAATACCCCACATCAAATTGAGTCGCGCTTGGTAATTCAAAGTGATAGGTTAAACCGAGGTTATGAACATCCTCTAAACCTGCTGTGGTATTGATACTACCGTATAAGCTATTTCCCCAGAACCGCGCAGGTCCAAATGGAATGGGTTGCATACCCACTACCACCTGATCAGTCTGATTCAAATGATAACCAACGTAGGCATCAACCAAAGTCGAGAAATCACATAAGGTATCGTATTGATAGCAACGATATTCAGCATGTCCAAATAACTGCCCACGTTCATAATCCAGTTTTAACTGTGCTGCATCAAAACGTATTTTATGTTCAGATGCCGCTTCACCAAAATCTTTGTCTTGATAATTGGCGCGTACATAACCGGATAGAGTCAACTTGCCAGAATCAGCCGTTGCTTCACCAAAGCTGATGCCTGCATAACTTGGTGTGATCATGCTCATTAAAATGGTTGCTATAGCACCCTGTAAATAGATATTTTTCATCTTCAAGATTCCCTTCTGATCCTGTTTTCCTTATGCATTTGCATTAAATGCAGGGCGATTACATTTAATCTTTCCAAGATTAAATAGGTAATACACCATGAAGCTCACCACTAAACCAATCACCCATGAGATATCTACATCTGGAACGATATTGGCGAATGGACCTGTGAAAAAGGCATTGGTGAGAAAAGGAATCTGAATCAGAATACCGACAAAATAGGCAGTTAAGGCTTTGGCATTAAATTTGCCGTAAATACCACCATCCTGAGCAAAAATAGAGTGAATATCATAAGATTTCTTATTAATCACATAGAAATCCAGCAAGTTAATCGAGACCCAAGGCACTAAGATAAATAACAAGGCAAAAATGACATTCAGAAAGAAGCTGATAAAGTTGCTAGAAGCCCAAAGTGCCGTAAATGTCGCCAGAATTAATACCATAATGGACAAACTGATACGAACATTTTTACTTGGTATCCATTGACCTGCAAAGGTCTGAATCGACGTGATGCAAGACAGTACAGCACCATATAAGTTCATGGCATTGTGACCGATAATATTACACAGGAATAAAATCATTAGCACATAACCAAACAATCCTGTTCCAGACTTGACTGCTTCCATAGCATCTGTAGTTGAACCAATACTGACGGCAACCGTTCCAAAGCTCATCGCAAAGATCGTTCCAAGTGCTGCACCTAAATAGGTATAGATAAAAGGTTTATAAATCCCAATACTTTTAGGCAAATATCTTGAATAATCTGAAGTATAGGGTGAGAAACTAATTTGCCAGACGGCGCATAAACCAAACATGGCAAACCAGCCTTTCAGATTGAATGACCCCTTTGCCAAAACATCTGCATTGATATGCGGCAGCATAATCATCAGACCAATTAGCAACGAGCCGCCCATAAACCAAGTACCAATCTTGTTGAACTTATGAATCAGATGATAGCCAACAATACCAATTATCGTTGCGGCAATCGCACCAATTACTGTCGCGGTTGCAACAGGGATCGCTGGCATAACCGTATGCAGTGTTTTCCCAGACAGAATAATGTTGGAAATAAAAAAACCGAGGTAAATTAACGTGGTAAATAAGATGACCAGTAATGCACCATAACGCCCGAACTGCGCACGACTCTGAATCATTTGAGGAATGCCCACTTGTGGTCCCTGTGCAGAAGTCAGGGCAAGAATTGCAGCACCAAAGAAATGACCACAACAAATGGCGACCAAAGCACTGATCAAGCTTAAGTCAAAGGTCAACATGGACATTGCACCTGTAATCACAGCCAAAGGCGCAATATTGGTACAAAACCACAAAGTAAATAGATCCCGAACTTTTCCGTTACGTTCAGATGGATCGACATAATCAATTGAATGGCTTTCTATCGCGAAAGCATTTTTCTCATTTTGGCTCATATCCTTAATCTCTCTTTGAGGAACTCATTTCCTCAATATCAATTCGTGAGAGTAAATGTAGGTTTCTCAACCCGCCTTATCAGTGCCATATCCAGACGGCCTGACATTTATTTCTATTGTTTGCAGCCCTTGGTTGAGCGATATGTATGAAAGCTAGGAAAAAAAGATAAAACAGGTACAGTCGATGCATAATACATGCTCAACAAAAACTAGCTTTTCTCACCCAGCCTGAGATTTATATAATTTCTGCGTTCTGCATTTTCATGTTTTCATCCTTGAAATAGAAATCCTGAACTCGACCTTTTGCAGCATTAACGCATTACAAAAGGATCATCAATCGGTTGCTCCGAGGTACGCAACCAGACCGTTTTTGTAGTGGTGTAATCCAATACGGCATCAGAGCCGCCTTCACGGCCATGACCTGATAAACCATGACCGCCAAAAGGTGCCAGTGGAGAAACGGCGCGATAAGTATTCAACCAGAGAATGCCTGAACGAATGGCTTTGGTCATACGATGCGCGCGGCTTAAATTGTTGGTAAATATGCCCGCAGCAAGTCCGTAAGGGGTATTGTTGGCTTTTTGAATCGCTTCTGCTTCGCTACTAAAACTCACCACTGACAAAACTGGCCCAAATAACTCAGTCATGACGCAATCTGCCTGCGGGACATCACTACAATCCAGAATTGTTGGGGGATAGTAATACCCTGCTCTTGGCAATGATTTTCCGCCTGTTAATAATTTCGCGCCTTGCTGAATTGAACTAGCCACGACCTGCTCAATTTTTTCACGTTGACGTAATGTGCATAACGGCCCGTATTGGGTTGCCATGTCTTCAGGTAAACCAATTTTAATGGTCTGCACTCGCTCAACTAGACGCTGTAAAAACTCATCTTTTATACTGTCTTCAACTAATAATCGTGAACCAGCAACACAACTCTGTCCTGTTGCCGCAAAAATTGCCGCAACTTGAGCATTGACCGCACTTTGCATATCCGCATCAGCGAATACAATAAACGGGGATTTGCCACCTAACTCAAGTGATACTTTCGCCAGATTCTCAGCCGAATTACGCACAATATGCCGTGCTGTTTCAGGGCCTCCCGTAAATGCCACATGTGCAATATCTGGATGACTGCTTAACACAGCTCCACATTCAGGACCAAAACCTGTAATGACGTTGACCACACCCGCAGGAAAACCTGCTTCATGTACTAAGCGTGCAAAAGCCAGTAACGGTGCTGGACCCTCTTCTGATGCTTTCAGTACAACAGTACATCCAGCGGCCAAAGCGGGCCCCAGTTTGACTGCCGAGAGAAATAACTGACTATTCCACGGTACAATCGCTGCAATCACACCGACAGGTTCGCGGATCGTCCATGCCTGCATATCCTGCTTATCAATCGGTAAATAACTGCCTTCAAGCTTGTCGGCTATCCCTGCGTAATAACGATAATATTCAGCTACATAGGCAATCTGACTTGAAGTTTCGCGAATGATTTTTCCTGTATCGCTGGTTTCATATTGAGCCAGTTGTGGTGCCGCTTGTTCAATCAGCTCTGCCAGTTTATAAAGCAGTTTACCTCGTTGAGAAGCCGTTAACCCCACCCAGGCACTATCCTGTAAAGCATGGGTGGCGGCTGCCACAGCACGGTTCACTTCATCACGGCGTGCTTCCGGCATTTTTGCCCAAACTTGTCCTGTTGCAGGATTAATACTGTCGAATTGAGCAGCACCATCCTCAAACTGACCATTGATGTACAACTGAAATTGAGAAGTCATCGTCTTCTCTCCTATGCAAATGCAGGCATCACGTCATTGATCATACGCAGTAACGAGGCTTTTTTACGTTCAAAGTTCATTCCAGTATCAATCCAGAATGAATACTCGTTATATCCCATCGCCTCATAGGCTTTTAAACGGTCAATCACTTCTTGTGCTTGACCAATCACGTTATTTTGACGCATTGCTTCTGGGGTGTAGAAAGGATGTTGGGCCATTTCTTCTTTACTGATTGGTGCGATGAGACCTTGATTAATTTCACGCTCATTTTTAAACCATGCACCAAAATAATTATAGAAGGCATTAATTTCTTCTGCTGCAACTTGTGCATCAACCTCACTCTCTGCCACATAAGTATGGCGGAGTAACATAATTTCTGGACGTGGAATATCAGCAAACTTTTCACAAGCGGCATTGAAATGTCCCATCAGTTTCTCAACTTCATCATCCCCAAAATGCAACGGTGTGACCTGTACATTACAACCATTTTGTACTGCAAATTCATGGCTATTTGGATCACGTGCCGCCACCCAGATTGGAGGGAATGGCTGTTGTAAAGGCTGTGGTGCGGAGGTGGTTTTTGGGAACTGCCAAAATTCTCCCTTATGTTCGTAGTCACCTTTCCAGAGATTTTTGATGGCAGGAATCATTTCACGCAGACGTTGCCCTGCACTCCATGCATCCATCCCAGGGACCATCCGCTCATATTCAAATGAGTAAGCGCCTCGTGCAATCCCGATATCTAAACGACCATTGGTAATAATATCAGTCATGGCCGCTTCACCTGCCAACTTGATCGGATGCCAGAAAGGAGCAACTACTGTGCCTGTACCCAAGCGCACATTTTTGGTCTTATTGGCCAAATCAGCCAAATTAATAAACGGATTCGGTGCAATGGTAAAATTCATGGCGTGATGCTCACCCGTCCAGATCGCATGCATGCCTCCCTGATCCGCAATCTGGCACAGTTCAATCATCTCATCATAAAGCTGTTTCTGCGTTTGCTGATCAGAAACACGTTCCATGTGTACAAATAATGAAAAACGCATAGTTAAACTTCCTCTTTAACAATTTGACGAACTGTACCACTGGTTTGATTACCGTAATAAACACCATAGGTTTTGAGATGATTTTCTTTACGGTAGCGCATCAACATACTTTGCAAAGCACTATCTACAAAACTAAGTTGATCTAAATCATTCAAATCAACAAACTGACCTTTGGTCGCATTGGCGGTGGGGGTATTACATAAAAATGAGATGTACTGTTGCTGATTCTCTATATTTTCATAAACTGAATAGATAAAGCTGGCAGAAGCATCTGGTTGATAAGCAGCAAAGATTTTTTCAAGTGCTTTATCTGCACCATCCTTCTCAACCAAGAGATGAGGAATCGTCCATTTTTGATCGGCCGTTTGTTCCAATAAAATTTTATTTTCATGTCCAATAATGGAACTAATTACAACTTTTGGCCCTGAAATAACTTCTGCCGAAAGTTTTGCTGGTGTGAAATAACCACCACGGTAATACCCCAAACCTGCAAAACCTGCCGAAGCAAAGTTTTCCACTTTACCAATTAGAATTGCATGATCACCAGCATCAACGATTTGATAGGTGGTGCAATCAAACCAAGCGCTGACATGATCAATCAAAGGGTTTTGGAAAGCACTTTTGCTCCATGCCAAATTAGCAAAACGGTCATCACTTGGACGAGCAAATGTATTTGAAACATCCTTTTGCTCTTCTGCCAAAATATTGATCGCGAAGTGTGAAGCATCTGCAAAGTTATGATAATTGCTCGATGTCTTGGCAATGCTAACGAGCAGCAAAGCTGGGTCCAAAGACACCGAAGCAAAAGAGTTTGCTGTAAAGCCCAATGGAGTTCCATCTGCTTTACAAGTGGTGACTACTGTTACGCCTGTCATAAATGACCCAAAGGCATCACGTAGTTCACGTATTTTATTTATCGTATCCATTTCACTCATTGCCCTATTCCTTTATCAAGCAACTTAGATGCTGGTTTCCAACCATGCTTGCATTGCATTATTTACTTTATCTGGTGCGGTCAAATTCACCATATGTCGTTCATTTTCAATTACGATGGCTTTGCCATTTTGTGCTTGGCTAGCCATTTGTACTGCCATTTCGGCAGTAGAGTTGGGATCACCAGTACCTGTTAAAATCAAGACTGGACACCTAATGTTGGGCCATTGATCCGCATAAACTGCATCACCTCGTGCAAAAGCAGCATAAGCAGTGGCATAACCCGACATATCCACTTCCTGTAACCAGGATTTCACTTTTGAGGCAGCCTGACGTTCAACATCACTCTGACCAAACCAGCGTTGTAATGGGGTCTCGATATCGATATGACCGGTTTTTAATTCTTCGGCACGTTGAATCACTGCATCTTTAGCTTCCGCTGAACGCTTATAGACTCCATTGAGCACAGCCATACGCTTCACTAAATCAGGACGAGTTGCGCTGACGCCTGTGGTGATTAAAGATCCCATAGAATGTCCAGCCAAATTCACAGCGCCAACATCCAAAGCGATAATCAATTCGATGGTCCAGTCCACAAAATCCTGTAGCTGGGCATCATCTGCTAATTTTGTACTTTGTCCATGGCCTGGCATATCCACTGAAATCACCCGATAATGTTTCGAGAAGAATTCGATTTGTGGATACCATGCTGCTGCTTGCATCCCAACACCATGAATCAGAACCAGCGGTTCTCCTTCGCCCTGCTCAAAATAATGAGCAATGCGGTTATTTGACAGCTGCAGGGTTTTTGAGATCATGACCTAACTCTTCCAAATCTTGATAACGATCTCCAATGCGATGATGTGGTCGACCACCTGTCGCAGCACCAATCACTACCACCAGCTCATCAGCAGCAGGTGCATCTGGAATTGCAAATTGTAAAGTCAAATAATGGGAACGACGTCCTTCATCATTCTTGTCCATCATTGGAATCAAGATCGGCGCATTGGCTGGGCCACGGGTATTATTAAATGCCAGATATGATTTTGCTCCCACTGCACTGCGATAAGTATTGCCAAAATGCAAGGTATGAATCAGTGCAGAGGCATGTTCAAGTTCACCCTCCAGCCCGACTACAGCACTTTTACCAAAGGCTTGTACTGCTTCGCCAGAACCAACTTCGTCAAGAATCAATTGGGTCAAATGTTCACTTAGGATAGGTGCAATACGGCGGATTTCAGGTGCAAGGTTTTCGACATAGCCCTGACCTGCCCAAGGATTTTTGATCACAGCTGCTGCTGCCACCATTTTTAAAGGTGTTGGTGCTTCTTTGCCACCATCAATATAGGTGGTTTCCACATGGAGCACAGTTTTACGGATTAGATTCATTGTTCTTCCTTGCGTGTGAATTTATCTTGTCATTCGTATTATGGTATACCATAATACATAATGAAAAAAAAGCAAGAGTTTGCTATGCTAATTTTTAGCAAAGAACATGTAACAAAATTCTGCATTATTAAAATCGGGAAAGATGAATTTCTATGAATCTTAAAATTGAAAATCCACCTGTGACGTTGCGTGAGCTCTGTCTGGATAAAGTGCGTAATGCCATTATTACAGGTTATTTTCCCTCTGGAAAAAGACTGGTTGAACGGACACTTTGTGAAGAACTAGGTGTAAGCCGTTCTGTGGTGCGGGAAGTGATTCGCTATCTTGAAGCAGAAGGCTTGGTTGAAATCTTGCCCAATAAAGGTCCAATTGTTTCATTACTGGACTGGGAAATTGCCTCACAAATCTATGAGATTCGTCTTTTACTCGAGCAAAGTGCGGTTGCAGATTGCACCCAAAATCTTACTGAACAAACCACTCAGCAATTGCAGCACTTATTAGCTGAGCTTGAACAGGCATTTGCTGCGGATGATATCAATTTAATTATTGCTACCTCTGCAAAGCTTTATGAAACTATTTTTACCACAGCAAAACATTATATTGCCTGGGAGGTGGTGCAACGCTTGAATGGTCGTATTAGCCGTCTGCGTGCCATGACCATGAAATCTACCAAACGTGAAATTTCAGGTTACCAACGTATCAAAAATATGTGTGAAGCCATCTACTTACATAAAGATGCTGACAAAGCCAAGCAAGCTGTTGCGGAACATATTGCAGAAGCAGCATCTGTGGCAAAAAAAATTTTGAATAGTTAATCACGAAAACGGAAACATAAGGCTGATGAAGCCTTAACTAACATAAGGATATAAGAATGTCTGCTTACTGGATTGCTCAAGTGACCATCCATGATCTGGAGCAATATAAACAATATATGGCCTTGGCACCGCATGCTTTTGAAAAATATGGAGCAAAATTTCTTGCAAGAGGTGGTAACTCGACTTGTCTGGAAGGCACAGCATATCAGCGTCATGTCATTATTCAGTTTTCTGACTTAGAAACAGCGCAGGCTTGTTACCATTCAGAAGAATATTTGAAAGCACGACTGGCTCGTAAAGATTGTGCTGATGTGATGATCAGTATTGTAGAAAGTCTGGATTAAGCTGGAGCGGCATAAAAGAGCATTCTTTAAACCTTCTTTTATGCCATTTCCAACACCAAAGTTACCTGACTCCAATTGGATATCAGTCTAACTTTAGTCATATCATTCTAATTTTTAAGCCCGCTTTTTCTTGGATTTCTTGGTAAAGAAACTCAATGCATGTGAATAATGGGTCGGCGTAATACGCTGAATCAGATCAATGATTTTTGCATCATTCCCAATCAGAATACGCGCTTTATCCGCTTTAACTGCATTCAGAATAATTTTAGCCGCCTGTTCTGGTGGCGTCTTTAAAACCTTATTAAATGCCTGACTCGCCTTAGCTGGGTTCATTCCTAAACTGCGAATACTGTCACTCATTCTTGCACTATTGGCAATATTGGTGCGAATTCCGCCTGGATGCACACAAGTTGCACTTAAACCATTATTCTGAATTTTTAACTCTTGGCGTAAAGCCTCTGTGAAACCACGGACTGCAAATTTTGTGGCGTTGTAAGCGCTTTGTGTCGGCTGTGCGGTTAGGCCAAACAGACTGGAAATATTAATAATATGTCCTTCATCACTTTGTTTTAAATACGGTAAAAATTCTTTAGTACCATAGACCACACCCCAAAAATTAATATTTAAAATCCATTCCAGCTCATCATAGTTCATTCCTTCGACGGTACTCGCCAAAGCCACACCTGCATTATTAAAAATCAGGTTGATCTTGCCATGTGCTTTAAAACTCTCTGCCGCCCATTCACGTACTGCACTCTGATCTGATACATCTAGTTTTGTCAGTGTAACCTTGACAGGGTATTGCTGAAGCAAAGCCTGTGTTTCCATCAACCCTTGTTCATTGATATCACTTAAGGCTAAATGTGCGCCTTGTTGTGCCAATAAAATTGCGAGCTGTTGACCTATACCCGACCCTGCACCTGTAATTGCAGCGACTTTTTGATTAAAACTTTTCATATTATGGCTCTAAAGGAAGTTGATAAAAATTAGCGGCATTTTGTCTAAATATGGCATGCAAAGCCTGATCACCATAAGGACTCAACATTTGAATATAGGCATGGATTAGGTCATTTAAACGAGTGTTTGACTTATCCATCGGAAAATTGGATGCGAACATGATCCGCTCTGTACCAAATACTGAGATTGCGTGTTGAATCATAGGTGTCAGTAAACTCACCATCTCAGTAATACTTGCGGTTCGACCCTGTTTATAGAATGTGTGTCCAAGTACTGGCATCATCAAGCCTGAGATTTTGGCATGGACATTTTTCTGTTCCGCCAAAACTGCAATATCTTGCTGCCATTGCTTAAAAATGGCATCACGCTGCAATTTTGTCATTCCCGTTTTCTTACCCACGGCTCCAAATAAACCGACAGGTGTCGCCAGATGATCAACTACAATACGTGTTGCAGGAAAATACTGTGCGAGAGTTGTAATTTCACTTAATTGGGTAGAATAGCCCCAAGCATCAAAAGACAAATCCATTTTTGCAAGTTGTTCAAAACCTTTTAAGAATTTCTTGTCACAATAGAGATGGGGCCGATCACACCAACGATAAACACCGCTATCCTGATGCCAAGCCGCCATTTTACGAATGCCACGGAATAGCGGACTCGCATCCTGATGTGCTTTAAGAATATCTTTAAATTTTCGATCTCTTGGGTCAGCTGTTGCAACAATTGCGCCTAATTTTAGACCTTGTGCTTTAAAATCTAATTGCTGAATCCAATCCGTTTCTTCAACCACGCCAAAGCCTTTGTGGTGATGCCAGTTGGCTTCGACATGAACCACACTCTCGACTGAAAATGGCGAAGTGTCTGCCTGATAATGCTTTAGTAAATAGGGCTTCAATGCATATTCAGTTAAACCTAAACTATCTAACAAGGGTTTGGGTTTAACCAACCGCACAACCCGATCCATGACAGTAGGATATTTTCCCAAAGCTTTGACCAACAGTGTTGCGGAATGCGGTGTATGGTAAGGATCCCATTGATGGATATGTGGGTCGATGATTGCAAAATCTAATCTTGTCATTGTTATACTCAAAATAAGATAAAGACATAAAGTGTTAAATACTGCTCATCCATAGCGATCTCTAATTGTTCTAAATAGCTTTGTTGTTTTAGCCTACTGAACAAATCATTATGAATAAAATGATTTATTTAAATATTCAGATATGAATATGATTCATTGCATATCAGAAATGGTTGGCCTATATTCATACAATAACTATTAATTTCATAGCTTTATTAAAAATTTAAAAGAAACTATCGTTCTCAACTTATAAAAATAATGTGCATTTTTTAAAAATAATAAATGCATTATCAACTGCTTAATTTTTATTGATCTTTTCTCGCCGACCAACTTCTTGTAAATAATTCTCATTTAAATATACTTTACAGCCTTATTGCCGTCCTAGCCTACCTTCAGGTTAGTTAAAACTACCTCTCTCTTGCTCCAACAGCACTCATCAGGTATCTATATGTCTGCTTTTTCCTCGCGCAAAAACCTTATTACTGTTGAAATTTTAAAACAAAGCAGCCCATTACTTTTATCTTTAATACCTGTGCTGTCATGGGCAGAAACAACATCAGAACACCCCACTCAACTCGCAACCATCAATGTTCAAGCTGAACAATCCTCAAGCTATATCGCTGCACAAACAGCATCAACCTTACGTGGCAATCAAAACAATCTAGAAAGCCCACAAACGGTAAATGTGGTGTCTAAACAATATATGAAAGATTATTTGCCAGCAAACTTGGATAATGCACTAACCCAAGTTAGTGGTATTACTCAGGGTAATACTTTGGGGGGTACTCAAGATACCGTCATGAAACGGGGCTTTGGGGATAATCGTGATGGCTCGATTACCGTGAATGGCATGCCAATTGTGCAAGGTCGCACCATGAATGCTGCAGTTGAGCAGGTTGAAGTATTAAAAGGTCCTGCGTCTTTACTTTACGGCATTATGGACCCAGGCGGTGTGGTCAATGTCATTACCAAAAAACCTGAAACGACGCAAAAAACTGAATTTTCAGTTTATGGTTCAAGCTTCGCCGCAGGTAAAAATGGTTTAGGTGCAAGTCTAGATACTACGGGTGCAATCAGTGACAGTAACTTTGCCTATCGTTTTATTGCCGATCATTCCGATGCAGACTACTGGCGTAATTTCGGGAATCTTAAACAGACTTTAATTGCACCCTCATTGGGTTGGGATAATGGTCAGACCAAAGTCAATTTAAGTTATCAATATCGTGACTTTGACGTCCCTTTTGATCGTTCCACTATTTTTGATCCCAACACCCAAAAAGCTTTACCGATCTCTAAATATCAACGCTTAGATGAAACCTTTAACCAAATGAAAGGTGAATCTCATTTGGCACAACTATTGGTTGATCATCAGCTTAATGATAACTGGTCTGCTCACTTAGGCTATAGCTATAACTATGAAACCTATGATGCCAACCAGTTACGTGTCACGTCGTTAAATAGCAAGAACCACACCGTGAAGCGTCGTACCGATGCCACCTTAAATGCAGAAAGTGTAGACAGTAATGCCCAAGCCTATCTCAATGGTTCGGTCAATTTACTTGGTTTGAAACATGATATTCAAATTGGTTCAGACATTGAATATCGTAAATATTTCCGTCCAGATATGGTTCGTGGTGATAGCTCAACCTTAGATTATTTAAATCCAAAGTTTGGAATGGTTGAAGCGTCTAAAAATATCGTTGCATCCGATAGCGACCAAACCGATAAATTGCATACTTATGGTTTTTATATGCAAGATGCAATTCACTTAAATGAAAATTGGATTGCCGTACTCGGTGGGCGTTACTTACATTATCAACAGACTGCTGGGCGTAGCAGACCATTTAAAGAAAATACCAATACCAATGATGATGCTTGGCTCCCACATGCAGGTTTAGTCTATCAATGGAATGATCAGCTGTCTTTCTATGGTAGCTATACCGAATCTCTCAAACCATCATCTTCAATTGCACCTTTAGGCAGCAATGCAGTCATTGATGCAGACGTTAAACCTGAACAAGCCAAATCTTATGAAGTCGGTGCGAAATACGAATTCAATGACCGTATTAAAGCCAACTTTGCACTTTACAATATTAAAAAGCGTAATGTTTTAGCCAAAGTAACCAACCCATCGAGCAATGAAGTTGAACTGCATACCACAGGCGCAGTCCGTTCCAAAGGCGCAGAACTCGATCTCACAGGACGACTCACTGATCAGCTTGATGCGACCCTAACCTATGCCTATACCGATGCCAAAGTCACCGAAGATGAGCTCGGTTTGCAAGGTAATCGCCTGAACAATGTGGCACGAGATACAGCTTCACTCGCATTGGCCTATAACTATGGCGAACTTTATCATGGCAATTTACGTTTAGGGCTAAGCGGTAATTATGTCGGAAAACGTGCTGGAAATTCAGAGAATACCTTTGACCTGCCTGAATATGCATTGGCCAATGCCTTTGTCAGTTATGACACCACCATTGCCAAACAAGCGGTTAATTTTCAATTTAATTTAAATAATATCTTTGATAAAACCTACTATACGGCCAGCGTTAATAATCTGGCGGTGTCTCAAGGGGATTCTCGTCAAGCGGTATTACGTGCCACTTTTAAATTCTAATAGAGGATCAGCGCAGTAAGTTCATTACTGCGCTTTTGAGATCAATATGAAAAAAATTCTTACGATCATGACGATGATCCTTAGTACATGGACATCCTCTGTTTACGCCCAAACACAGATTGCCCTGATTTCGCAGCTTAAAGGGACTTCCTTTGCCACCGATGTTGCGATTCAAAATTACTTGCAACGCAAGGGCTATCAGGTTGAGCTACTCGATCAGTCTGCTTCCCCCAGCAGTTTAAAAAACACGGATCTCGTGATTATCTCTTCAACAGTAGCATCCAAAAATCTGCAATCGGGTTGGCGACAACTGCCGATTCCGCTGATGACATGGGAAAATGATTATCTCGATGATCTGGCCATGACTGGTAAACGGATTGACACTGATTTTGGTGAAGTGGAGAAAGAACGTTACTTATGGCTAGTAAATGCACCGCATCCCCTATCTGCACATCTTTCTGCGGGGACTCACAACGTCTATAAAGCACAAGCACCAATGAGTTGGGGCAAACCAGGACTCGGTGCAACCATCATTGCAACCATTTATGGGCAACCTGAAAAAGTCGCAATCTGGGGCTATGAAAAAGGTGCAACTATGGATTATGAGTCGCTAGCACCTGCAAAACGACTGATGTTTTTTCTCAATAATGAGACCTTTAGCAATCTGTCTGAGGATGGCTTGAAACTATTTGATGCTGCGATTCAATGGTCTCTAAATAAGTAAAATCCCAACTTAGATTTCAATGCACTGATGCAGTTCACTCTGCATCAGTGCAAATTCCCATCTATGCATTTGCTCGAATACTCTAAAATACTTCCTGACTTACCGCAGCCCTAAACGTTTTTGGTGCACAACCAAAACTTTGCACAAAAGCACGACTAAAAGCAGCTTGGGATGAATAACCCACTAATTCAGCAATTTGTGCAATATTTTTATCAGTCTCTTTAAGTAACTGAAAGGCCAATTTCATCCGCCAATTTTTTAAATATAACATCGGCGATATACCCACCAATTCAACAAACTTCTTGGAAAAACTAGATCTAGACTGTTTAGTGAGTTGGGCAAGCGAATTTACATCCCATTCATAAGCAGGTTGCGCATGCATCAATGATAATGCCTTACTCATGATTGGATCGCGTAATGCAGAAATCCAACTTTGATGTTCAATCTTCTCCGTTGCTAACCAAAACCGTATCGACCAGACCAACAATAAATCAATGATTCGAGACAACATGACTCGACTGCCAAGTGCGGGGTGTTCAAGTTCAAGCTTGATTGCAGCAACGGTCATGGGTACCCATTCTGCAATTTTTTCGGCCTCGTGATGTGAAAGTACATGAATATAAGTTGGTAATCCTTCCGCAATCGCCTCTCCATAGATTCCTTTCAGCTGAAAAATACAGCTAATCACAGATACTTCCGTTGTTTGTCCACTTACGATTTCAATCGAATGCTCAAGCTTCGTTGGCAAGACAACAATGTCTCCAGCTTTTAAGATCCGGTCAAGATGAAGCCGTTTAATTTTAAGTCTGCAACTCGCATTTTGAATAATATGGATATAGGCATGTTGGGCATGAAAATTGATTTTTTTCTGCTGTGAAAAGTTTTCTAAACCATAGATTTCACCCGATATATCAGCAAATCGATAAATATCAAAAAAGATATCTGTTAAAGCATGCTCATCACTCATTTTGCTCGTCTGTCCTCAAAAGTGTTTCTGCAAAAACATTGGCGTTTCAGTTATTGTACAAGCCGAACAAATCACCAATAATCTTTTTTAGAAGATTCCGATAGTATAAAAATCGACCAACCCTTTCTCATTCTTATACAGTCAACCTTCCCTTCTTAAGCTTATAAAATTCAACACAATAGCGTTCAGCTAGGAGATAAATATGAGTACTCAACCCACAATTATTCTCGTACACGGTTTTTGGGGCGGTGCAGCCCATTGGACTAAAGTGATTACTGAACTCTCTCATCAGGGTTATAGTGCCTTACGTGCGGTCGAACTCCCATTGACCTCTCTCGCAGATGACGTTGAACGAACCAAAAAAATGATTGCCCAAGTTGATGGTGATGTACTTTTGGTGGGTCATTCTTACGGCGGAGCAGTGATTACCGAAGCAGGCAACCATCCAAATGTCGTAGGTTTGGTTTATATTGCCGCCTTTGCGCCAGATAGCAGTGAAAGCCCAGGGGCAATTACCCAACAACATTTACCTGTGGCAGCGCCGAACCTAGAACCAGATAGTGATGGTTATCTTTGGTTAAAAGTAGATAAATTTCACGAAAGTTTCTGCCAAGACCTGAGTAAAGATGAAGGCTTTGCCATGGGCGTTACCCAAAAAGCACCTTTAGCCAGTACTTTTGGCGACAATATTTCTACCCCAGCTTGGAAAACCAAACCTTCTTGGTATCAAATTTCAACTCAAGACCGAATGATCAGCCCAGAAAACCAAGCGGTGATGTCAGATCGTTTAAATGCTAAAAAAGTCATTTCTTTAAACGCAAGCCATGCTTCATTGGCCTCACAACCGAAAGAAGTGACTGCCTTAATTACTGAAGCTGCTACATTTTTGGCAAAATAAATATAATCCTCTAGCAAATAGGGAATAATATTATTCCCTATTTGCCTGTCTTAACTCTGCTTGAACAAAACACAGAAGTTGCTGCTTATAAAACATATTCCCAGATAATGTAGCCTAGACCGAATCCGAGGAATGCATACAGTGTAATGATGAAGAATACAAAACTGGCATTATTCTTTTTTTTCAAAAAACTCATATCGGCACCTTTGGCTTTGCTCAACTCATGCTGCTATAGTGCAATAAGATACAGACAAAAAAAAGACACAGAATTTTCTAAAAAAAATATAACAGATAAGCATGGAAAAATTGGAACTGTTATGAAAACAGTCCTAAATATTATTAAAACGTGGACAATACCATCATCAATATATTCAGGACTGTTCGATCTTAATGCCAATATGCTAAAAACGATCAGGTTTTAAGATGCGGATTATCCAGTGGCAGTTCCTTGTCTAAATGTGCATCAAAAATATCGGTTAGCATACTGTCATAACGTTTAGCGTTATATTGTACAAGTGACTCTGCTTCAGCAGTGGTAATGAAACCTGTCTCAATCGCATCAGCAATATGTTCTTCAAAGGTCAAACCTCTAAACTGATCTTTCGATTCTGCCTTTTTAAACTTATTCCACAACGGTTGTAGTGGTAATAATGCCTGAAAAGTAGATTCCATACGCCCCATCACATCGTTAGCATCGGTGTTGTAATAAACATGTTGCTTCAACTGATCTCGGAATGCATGTTCTTGCATGATTAGCTGAGCCACCTCTTGCTTCAACTGATCCGATGGTGCTGCAATTGGACGTCCAAATGGGAAGCACAGCAACTTGACCATACACGCAGCAGGCTTCATTGGGAAATTATCATAGAAGCCAAAGAACGCTTCTTGCACTTGATATAAAGCTTTATTGAGGGCCAATTCTGCATGTTTCTGTTCGGCCTCAGTTCTTTGACCATGCTCATAGTATTTCAAAATTGCCGTAGCAATAAATAAGTTGGAATGGATATCAGCCAACCGACCAGACAGCATTTCTTTACGTTTTAAATCACCTGCTAAAATTCCAAGTGCCATATCCGCAGTCAATGCAAAATCAGCGCTGAAACGGTTGATTTTGCTGTAATACGCTTTGGAAAAATCGTCTGCTTGTTGAGAGCCTTTATCCGAACCACCAGTAATCGAATATGCTGCTGCTCTCGCCGCTCGATTAAAGGTATAAGCCAAATGTTTAAATAGTAAAGGAGAAAAAGTTTTGAAAGCAGATTCCTTATCTTCCGATTGCAATAACTGTAATTCTTCGAATAAATAAGGGTGACAACGCATTGAGCCTTGACCAAAAATCATCAATGAGCGGGTCAGAATATTGGCCCCTTCTACGGTAATCGCCACAGGAATGGATTGATAAGTCAGCGCAAGGAAGTTACGTGGTCCCAATTGAATCGCTCGACCACCGACCACATCCATACCGTGATTGACCACTTTACGCATGGTTTCAGTGGCATAGTATTTGGCCATTGCAGTCATTACCGCAGGCGTTCCACCTTGGATTAAACCACAGGTCACGAGATAACGAAATGATTCCAACATATAGGCATCGCTGGCGATATCACTGGTCGCCTCTTGTACGCCTTCAAAATGCCCAACCGAGATTTTGAATTGTTGGCGAACACTGGCAAATGCACCGACCAACAGATAGCTCATTTCTCCTCCGGCAGTTGCCAAAGCAGGCAGTGAAATACCGCGCCCCACGCCTAGGCACTCCATCAGCATACGCCAACCTTTACCTGCATTTTGCTGCCCACCAATAATCCAGTCCAATGGAATAAAGACATCACTGCCCTCAACCGTACCATTCATAAACGGTGCGCCTGGATTATGTCGAGGGCCGATCTGAATCCCTTCATGGTCAGCAGGAATCAAGGCACAGGTAATGCCATATTCCACTTTATTTTTATCACCAAGTAAGCCATCTGGATCATAGAGCTTAAACGCCAAACCAATCACGGTCGCAATCGGTGCCAGCGTAATCCAGCGCTTAGAGAAATTCATTTTTAGACCCAGAACTTCCTGACCTTGGTACTGCCCATAACAAACCACACCCGTATCAGGAATCGCCCCTGCATCTGACCCAGCTTCAGGGCTGGTCAAACCAAAACAAGGCACTTCTGTCCCTTTTGCCAATCCGGGTAAATAGCGTTGCTTTTGCTCTTCGGTACCATAGTGCAGCAGTAACTCACCTGGCCCAAGCGAATTCGGTACCATACAACTGACTGCAGCAGTTAAGGAACGAGACGCAATTTTGCTCATAATTCGACTTTGTGCAAACGGTGTAAATTGCTTGCCCCCGAATGATTTAGGAATAATCAAACCTAAAAAGCCGTTATCTTTAATAAATTGCCAAACCTCTGGCGGTAGGTCTTTTTCTTGATGATGAATCTGCCATTCATCTAACATGGAACAGAGCTGTTGTACTTCATGATCTAAAAATGCCTGTTCTTCTGCGGATAAAGTTGGATAAGGATATTGATCAAACTTTTCCCAATCAGGCACCCCCATAAATAGTTCTTTTTCCCACCAGCTGGTCCCTGCTTCCAAAGCTTCTCTTTCGGTGATACTCATACTCGGCATTGCTTTTGAGAGAATATTAAACGCAGGTCGACTCACCAAAGCATCACGCAAAGGTGCAATCAAAACAATCACACTCGCGAGAATAATCGGTAGGCCTAGTAACAGACTCCACGGTGTGATCAACACACTACACAGAATGGCGGCGACAATGGAAACAAGACAGCCAACAGTTCGATTGGCTTCAAAATAAAAAACAGCCCATACCACAACTAACTGAATCAATAGGCCAAGCAATATCAATAATACAATCATATTTGCTCCGTTATCTCAGATTGGGATGAAGATGAAATAAGAAAGATCTAAATTAATTTATGATGAACGTCTTTCTCTAATAAAATGGCTATTTTTTATTCTACATATCGAAGCGCTATTTGCTTGATTAACTACTAAAATTTACACAAAGGCATTCAGATGATACTGAAAAATAAAAATCATGAGCTGAATAGAATACCGCTCTAAAAAATTGGAATCCTTCCCCTCAAAAATCCAAAAATAAAATCATCAATCATGATTCTTTTTAATGTTACAAAGCAAAAAAATAATAATCCAAGCAATATCTTTCGAATTTAATAAATAAATTGCAGCGATCTAAACACCATTCAAACTGAATATAAATAGCTGCAATGATTGATAATACCACTCTATTTAAGATGAAGAATTCATCCCACCACCCAATGCAGCCACCAATTGCGCTGAATTTTTGAGATGTAATTGCTGTAATTCCAATAAACGTTCTTCTGCGCTCAAACGCAAATTCTGTGCTGTCGCGACTTCTAGATAGCTGACCAAACCTGCTTGATAACGCTGCGTAGCAACCCGTTCATTTTCAATCGACAGCTTAAGCAGTTGCTGTTGCGCTACGATTTGTTGCTGGAAATGACCTACTTGCAGCAAACCATCCTCCACCTCTTTCCAGCCTGTTAAAACTGAATGCTTATAAGCAGCAAGCTTTTCATCGTAATTGGCTTGAGCCTGTTGAATATCAGCCTGTCGTTTTCCTCCATCAAACAATGTGCCTAAGACTTTTGCCCCCATTGACCATGCGGTATTGGGTGACTGCAATAAACTATGAAAGACCTGACTATTGGCAGTACTATCCAAGCTGATGGTCAAATCAGGTAACCAAGCAGTTTGCGCTAGGCCTAATTGCGCATGTGTCATTGCCAATTCACGTTCGCTACGAATCACATCGGGGCGTTGTGCCAGAAGACGACTTGGAATTTGGGTCGGGATTTGAGGGGTACTAAATTGATAGCGATTTTTATTTAAATTAAAGTCCGCCACATTACGTCCAACTAAGACCGCCAACACATTTTCTTGTAAGTCACGATTACGTTTTAGCTCTAATAGTTGCAACCCGACTTGTTTAAGTTGGGTCTCAGCCTGAATCACATCAGCCCGTGCAATCATGCCTGCTTGGTATTGCTGCTGTAAAATACGCACAGATCGTTGATCACTTTGCTGGGTCTGATTTAACACATCCAGCTTGGCATCGAACAAACGTATGCTCCAATAGGCCTCTGCTGCGAGCAGTTGCTGACTCAGCTTAATAGCAGCCAAATCTGCAGCAGATGCTTGCAAGTTGGCCTGTTGCCCTTCCACCGCTTTTGCAACTCTCCCCCAAAGATCAGGAATCCAACTCACTGCGACATTCGCACCGAATTGACGACTCTTGCCAGCATTTTTAGTTTCGGTCTGATTAGCATTGCCGCCCATGCTGATGCTCGGAAGCGCATTGGCCCGTTGCCCATCCAACAGTGCCATGGCATGGCGATACTTGGCTTGGGCCTGTTGGATGCTCAGGTTATCCTGATCCAATTGCTGTATCAGTTTAGATAAGATCGGATCCTGATAAATCCCCCACCATTGCTGTGTTGTCGCTGCTATCTTAGAAGCTTCAATCCACTGCAAATCTTCATATTTATATTGTGCAGCACTCTGAATCACAGGCTGCTGATAGGCTGCGGGCTTAAAGGTACTGGACTGACATGCCGTGAGCAGCATCATCGCTGTGATACCCATAGAAAGTGTAAAAACTGTTTTTTTCATAGCGACTTCCTATTTACTCCAACGCAAGATATTCAATCGCAGTTTGAAGCGATTCAGGAATTGAGCGAATTTTTCAAATATGAGATACATCACAGGGGTGGTATATAAGGTTAACAATTGACCCAGCGCCAATCCGCCAACAATGGCAATTCCAAGCGGTTGCCGCATTTCCGAGCCTTCGCCCCAACCGAGTGCCAAAGGAATCGCACCCAATAAAGCTGCGGTATTGGTCATTAAAATCGGTCTAAAACGCAATGTTGCCGCAGCGATAATGCTGTCTAAATCGGTGTGACCTTGACGCCGTTGCTGCAAAGTAAAATCAATCAGCAAGATCGCATTTTTCACCACAATCCCGATTAGCAAAAAGATGCCTAACAAGGCTATCAGGCTAAACGGAATCTGAAACAACCATAAGCTGAGTAAAGCGCCCAGAGCTGCTGTCGGAATGGTCGATAAAATGGTAAAAGGATGCACAATACTTTCATAAGTGATCCCTAAGACAATAAAAATCAGCACGATCACAGCCGCAATCAAAGCAGGTGTACTCAAACCTGCCTGTAGGCTTTCAGTTTCGACATCACGATCTGTCATCACAAAGATTTCTTTTGGCAGCATGATCTTTGGCAAAACCTGACGGATCGCAGCATCTGCCTGTTCATAGCTATAGCCTTTCTTCACCACGTACCCCACCCCCATAGCGGCAAATTGATTACGGCGATAAACCCGATCATTGCTAATGCCATAACTCCACGTAGCAAAATTGCTTAAGGGCACATAGATGCCTTGTTGATTTGGCACTTTCACATCCGCCAAGGCTTCTGGATGTTCGGTAAAACGTTGGTCAACTTCCATCACCACATAGAACTGATCATTGCGATCATAAATCGTGGAAATCTGCCGTTGCGAAAAGGAGTTATTGAGAACACTGGAAATACTTTCAATATCAATACCCAATCGTTTCGCCGCTTCACGGTCGATGTCTAACGTGACATGTTGCGCCCCTTCATCACCCTGTGTTTCCACCTCTTCAAATTCAGGCAGTTTACGCATAGCCTCGGCAACTTTGGGTGCCCATTCACGCAGTAAGCTCACATTGTCAGATTGCAATAACAATAAATATTCTTGGGCATTGCCACTGGAAAAAGGATCATCCAATTCCAAATCTTGTTCGACATCTGCGGAGAATACTGCCCCCGCCTGCCAAGGTGCATTTTTCTTTAAACGCTCGACCACTTGTTTGGAGCTTAAACCGTCCCGTTCAGCTTTTGGTTTGAGACTGACCATTAAAAATGAGTTGGTCATGCCACCACCACCGCCTGAGGTGCCCACCACATCCTGCACCGCAGGATCTTTGAGTAAGGCTTGGTTAAATGCAGCAATCTTCGGCTGCATAATCTGAAAAGAAAAGCCATCATCGCCACGAATAAAAGCACCAACTCGCCCCGTGTCTTGTTCAGGCAAAACGCGTTTAGGCAATAAATTGTAGAGATAAACTGAAGCAATGATTGCGACTATCCACAGCACTACAATCAGATAAGCATGTTTGAGTACCCAATGAAGAGAGCGAATATAAGATTGGGTCAAGCCCTGAATCAGATCATGGCTATAACGATACAGTCGTGGAGGGTGATTAAGAGATAGAGGTTTTAAACAGCGTGCTGATAAGCTTGGGGTAAAGATCAAGGAAACAAAGACTGATAACACCACCACAAACACCAGTGTGAGTGAAAACTCCCTGAATAAACGTTCTATCACACCGCCCATAAACAAGACCGAGAGGAAAATCACCATCAATGCCAGATTCATGGCAATCAAGGTAAAACCAACCTCTTGGATGCCTTTTACCGCTGCTTGTGCAGGCGAATCGCCTTGTTCGATATAGCGTTCAATATTTTCGAGTACCACAATGGCATCATCCACCACCAAGCCAATCGCCACGATGATCGCCATAATCGACAGGTTATTCAGGGAAAATCCAGCCAAATAAATCAGACTGCATACGCCAATTAAAGTGACCAACAGTGCCATTGCGGGAATCACCGCACTTTGCAGTCGCCCCAACATCAGCACCACAACGATGACCACCAGCAATATGGATACAAACAAGGTATCCCTTGCTTCCTCTAGGCTGTTACGGACAATAGTTGAGCCATCCATCACCACAGTTAATTGCGCATCACGCGGCATCAATTCTCTTAGAACGGGCAATTTGGCTTTAATCAGGTCAATGGTCGCCACGGTATTGGCATTAGGTTGTCTGCTAATCTTTAAAATCACAGCAGGCTGTCCATTGTGAAAACCACTGACATAGCGGTTTTCAACCGAATCACGCACTTCTGCAATATCTTTTAAGCGAACAACGCCTTGATCGGTGTGTCGGATGACCAGATCGGCAAAATCTTGGGCAGTCTTCAATTCTGTAGAAAGTGCCACTTGCCAGCGTAATTGCTGTTGCTCCACCACGCCCAATGCCTGCACCACATTACTTTTCGCAACAGCCTGTCGTACTTGCTCGAGAGAAATGCCAGTTGAAACTAAAGTAGTTGGATTGATGGTGATACGCACGGCAGGCATAGAAGCCCCGTCAATCGATACTTCACCGACACCACTGATCTGGGCCAAATTGGGCTGTAATTGATTAGACGCAATTTCGTATAGCTTTGCCGCTGAAAGTTGTTTTGAGCTAAGTGCCAAATAAAAAATCGGACTTTGACTCGGGTTGATTTTGAAATATTCAGGCGGACTCGGCATGCCTGCAGGTAGCTGTGACATTGCCGCATTGATCGCAGCCTGAACTTCACGCGCGGCCTCATTAATATCGGTATTCAAATCAAAGTGTAACACCACCTGTGTCGAACTTTGATTACTGGATGAATTAATCGCCTTAACCCCGGATACCCCCATCATGGCACGTTCTAAGGGGGTGGCGACGGTTGCAGACATACTTTCTGGACTGGCACCGGGCAGATTGGCACGCACCACAATGGTAGGAATATCCGCTTGTGGCAATGCCGCAACAGGCAAACGCAAATAGGTCAATATACCGAGTAAAACAATCGCAATCCCCAACAGCACACTGGCCACTGGACGTTGTACAAACACCGACAACAACGTCATTGCGATGCTCCTGTCTGATCTGAAAGCAGATTTGTATCTGTTTGCTTGGCTTGCAGACGATCAAAAAACAGATACACCACAGGTGTGGTAAATAAGGTGAGAACCTGACTGACCAATAGGCCACCGACCATCACCAAACCTAAAGGTTGTCGCAATTCAGCCCCAGAACCCGAAGCCAGCATCAGCGGAATTGCACCCACTACCGCTGCAAGTGTGGTCATCAGAATTGGACGGAAACGCAACAAAGCAGCCTGATAAATGGCTTGCTCAGCCGTCAAGCCTTCATTACGTTGTGCCGCAAGTGCAAAATCCACCATCATGATGCCGTTTTTCTTGACTAAACCGATCAATAAAATAATCCCGATCAGTGCAATCATGTCCAAAGGTTGCCCCACCATGAACAAAGCCAGTAATGCCCCTATCGCAGCTGAAGGTAAGGTTGAAAGAATAGTCACGGGATGAATAAAACTTTCATACAGCATGCCAAGCACAATATACATAGTCACAATTGCTGCAATCACCAACCAAAATGTATGTTGCTGTGAATTTTCAAAAGCTGCAGCTGCGCCTTGCAGTTGAACCTGTAGCTCTGGCGGTAGCTCAAGACTTTGTTTAACCTGCTCAATCGCAGTAAGCGCTTCACCTAAAGACACCCCCTTGGCTAAATTAAAAGAAATGCCAACGGCAGGAAATTGCGACTGTTGCTGTAAAAGAATCGGCGCATGTTTTTCGACAATCGTAGCGACAGAGCTCAATAAAATCGGCTGTCCTTGATTGTTGTGTATATAGGTTTGGTTTAAAGCCTCAATGCCTTGGGTGAGTTTTGGATCTAATTCTAAAACAATGCGGTACTGATTTGATTGCGTGTATAAAGTTGCAATTTGCCGCTGCGCAAATAGATTCTGCAAAGCCAAACTAATGTCTTCAACACTCAAACCTAAACGTGCTGCCGCATCACGGTTAACCTCGATATAGGCTTGTAAACCTTGCCCTGCATCCTCACTGGTTACTTCTGCAAATGCAGCCTGCTGACGCAAGGCCTGAACCAGTTTAGGCGTCCATTCCTCAACCAATTGATTTTTCGGTGCTGTCACACTCAGCTGATATTGGGTGCGGCTAATTTTGTCTTCTATACTGAGTTCTTGTACGGGTTGCATCCAACCTTTAATGCCATGTACCTGTGCAAAATTTTCATTCAGTCGTGCCATCACTTCCGCAGCTGGTGCACGTTCGGCATGCGCTTTTAAATTCACCAAAATACGCCCATTGCTTAACTTCGGATTATTGGCATCCACACCAATAAAGGAAGATAAGCTGGCAACCGCAGGATCTTTTAAAATCACTTCCGCCAAAGCCTGTTGCCGTTCACTCATGGCTTGAAATGAAATCTGGTCAGGGGCCTCAGTCACCACCTGAATCACACCATTGTCCTGTACTGGGAAAAAGCCTTTAGGAATAGACCAATACAGCAGCCCTGCCAGTAGCACAGTTGCCAACATCACCATCAAGGTCAGTACTTGGTGTCGAAGTACCCATTGCAACAACTTGGCATAATGCTGAATCACACGATCCAGACTCCATCGACTCGGCTGCTCTGCATGCTTCGGTGCATCTTTGAGTAAATAGGCACACATCATTGGAGTTAAAGTCAGCGAAACGAGCAATGAAAGTGCAATCGCAGCTGCCAGTGTCACCGCAAACTCATGGAATAAGCGTCCGACCACATCGCCCATGAAGAGCAAGGGGATCAAAACAGCAATCAAAGAAATCGTTAAAGAAATCAAGGTAAAGCCAATTTCTTTTGATCCTTTCAGGGCTGCTTGCAACATGCTTTCACCTGATTCACGGTGTCGTGCAATATTTTCGAGCATGACAATGGCATCATCCACCACAAATCCTGTGGCAATAGTTAATGCCATTAAAGTCAGGTTATTGACCGAGAATCCAAGGAAATACATCAGTACAAAAGTACCAATAATCGACAGCGGTACGGCAATACTTGGAATCAGGGTCGCAGCAAAGTTACGCAAAAACAGGAAGGTGACCAACACCACCAAACACACGGCGAAGACCAGTTCTTTTTGTACATCTTTAATCGAGCTACGAATACTTTCCGTTCGGTCTGTCAGGACGCGAATATGAACATTGTCGGGTAGGTTTTGTTGTAATTCAGGTAGGATTTTTTTGATCTGATCGGCCACATCAATCACATTGGCATTGGGCTGACGCTGGATATTCACCAAAATAGCCGATTGACTGTCTGCCCATGCAGCCATATAGCGATCTTCACTGCCCTCAAGCACCTGTGCAACATCTTTTAAGCGAATCGGTGCGCCATTATTCCAACGTAAAATCAGGTTTTCATAATCAGCAATCGAACGCATCTGATCATTGGCATCGAGCATGGTCGATCGAAAAGGCCCATCAAAACTCCCTTTCGGCTGATTGGCATTGGCGGCAGAAATAGCTGCACGCACATCTTCAGCACTGAGCTTAAACGCTGCCAAAGCAGCTGGATTCATCTGCACACGGATCGCAGGACGTTGCCCGCCAGCAAGACTGACCATCCCCACCCCAGAGAGCTGCGACAGCTTTTGTGCCACTCGGGTATCGACCATGTCATAGACCGTGGTTAGTGGCAAACTGTCAGAGCTAATTGCAAGCGTAATCACAGGTACATCGGCAGGGTTCACTTTGCGATAAATCGGTGGAGTGGGTAAATCATTGGGCAATTTACTACTTGCGGTACTTAAGGCCGACTGTACTTCTTGCTCGACAATGCCCAGCTCAGCAGTTAACTCAAATTGCAGGGTGATCACTGATGCGCCCACCGAACTATTCGAAGACATTTGCTTCAAACCAGCAATCTTGCCCATCTCCCGCTCTAAAGGTGAACTGATGGTTCGCTGTACTGTGTCTGGATTTGCGCCTGGCTGAAAGGTGTATATCTGAATAATCGGATAATCGACTTGTGGCAATGCCGATACGGGTAATAAACGCCAAACCAGTAGACCACTAAAAAACAGTGCCAACATCAATAAAGTGGTGGCAACGGGTCGTAAAATAAAGAATCTGGAAATATTCATACACTTATCCAGCGACAGTTTTTGCTGGTAGTGACTTAGAAACATCATCTTGAATGATTTGTACTTCTTGCCCTTCTGAAAGTCGATCTATCCCCTCTAGCACCACCCGTTCATTGCCTTGTAAGCCTTCAATGATCTCGGTCTGTCCTTGTGAAACCACACCCAGTTTTAACAGACGCACTTCGGCTTTCTGCGCTTTATTGACAATATAAACATAAGTTCCTTTGGCGCCATGTTGGATGGCATCACTCGGCAGATGCACCGCATTTTGCAAGGTCTTGGCATTTAAACGAACATTGACAAATTGATTGGGAAATAAAGCATCATCGAGATTGGCAAAAACGGCTTTTACTTTGAGTGTGCCAGTATTCAGATCAATCTGATTATCCAGTGCCTGTACTGAACCTGTGGCCAATTGCTTTTGCTCTGCACGATCCCAAGCACTGACTTGAATGCTTTGCTTATTTTTTGTGGCTTGGCGAACCGTGTCTAAATAATTTTCCGCAATCGCAAACTGAATATACACAGGATGTATTTGGGTAATACTCAATAAACCTGTTGCTTCATTGGCTTGGATTAAATTACCTGCATCTTTTAAGCGAAAACCAACACGCCCCTCAATCGGTGCATATATCTTGGTATAAGACAATTGTAACTTTGCCGCTTCGACCAGTGCTTGATTGGCTTGCATCTGTCCCTTGAGCTGATTGACCAAGGCCTGTTGTTGATCAACCTGTTGCTTGGCAATCGAATCTTGCTTATACAACAGCTGATAACGATTCAATTCAGTTTGTGCATTTTGCAACTGCGCTAAATTTTGTTGCTGTGTCCCCTGTGCTTGTGCCAATGCTACCTGAAATGGGGTCGGGTCAATTTGTGCTAACAATTGCCCTTTCTTGATGTATTGCCCTTCTTGGAAATATAATTTTTGCAATACACCTGACACCTGACTCTGCACATTCACGGTATTAGCTGGAACCACTGTACCAATGGCCTTAATTTGTAATTGCAAATCGCCACGTTGTACCCCGACCACACGCACAGGCACAGGTTTACTCCATTGGCTAAACGATTCCTGTTTATTGGCTTGGGATTTTTTCCAATAATTCCAACCCCATACCATCAGCAATAAAAGCACTGTCAATGCAATCAACCATTTGATTTTATTTGATCGAGAATGCTGTTGTGGTTTTAAATCAATCTGTTGTTCACTCATGGCATGCTCTACTTAATCAAACAAAATTCATTAGAAATATGGGAGACGAAGAAAACAAAAAATGTTCCCCTACATTGGTTTAGTCGAACGAAAATCAAAATCAGCTCAATTTTTTCTGTAAAAGTATGTATACAATTTTATTGATATTAATAACAATTATCATTACTATTTGAAAATATTTTTTCCATCCGCCTTTAATTGTGCATCTCCCTGCTCATTTGTGGACTCCTTGCTATGAACCTGAATGTAGAAAAACAGTTATGGTTTAGCCACGTTTATCAATCACAACAAAGCTCGCTGTTGTCTTGGTTTAAGCACAAACTACAGCATCACCATCAATCGGAAGACTTGAGTCAGGAAGTGTTCTATCGTGCCTTAAAAAGCGACTTTTGCTTTGAAAAGATTAAAGAACCTCAGGCATGGTTAATGGGCATCGCCAAGCATGTGATTATTGATTATTGGCGGCATCAGCATGTAGAACACCTGTATTTAGATGCCCTTGCACAGCTACCAGAAGAATACTATCCCTCAGCTGAATACGAAGTCTGTATTCGTGAAACACTTTATCAAGTGCATTTGATGCTGGAAAAGCTACCTCAACGTACAGCACAGGTGTTTTTATTATCGCAATTGGATGGGCTGACCTATCGTGCGATTAGTGAAAAACTGGAGATTTCAGAAGCAACGGTCAAAAGAGAAATGAAACAGGCTTTCTTGGCCTGCATAAGTCTTTATAATCAGACCGATTAATTGCTGAATTTGCTTTGCTGCTATGTCTCAAGCCCCTAAAATCCCTGATCATGTATTGGACCAAGCCGCAGATTGGCTGGTGCTATTACATTCAGGTGAAATGACTAAGTTACAGCAGCAACAATTTGAACATTGGCAAGCAGAAAAGCAAGAACACGCCCTAGCCATTCAGCAAATCAATAAATTTACCCATGGCTTAACAGGTTTATCCAACCACTTTCCCTCAGATTCTTTAGTCCAGTCCAAGCAAAAATTTAATCTGACTGCAAAACGAAATATGCTGTTGAGCCTTTCAGGATTGTTGGTTATCGGCTACGGAATGTATTTGTTACCTTGGGCAAAATGGCAATCTGATGATCATACTGAGGTCGGTGAAATTAAAACCATTGCACTGCAGGATGGTTCAACCTTGATCTTGGCCAGTGATAGTTATATCAACGTGAATTTCTCCGAACAGACTCGACAAATTCAACTGATCGAAGGTGAAATTTATTTCCAGACCGCCAAAGATCCGCAACACCGTCCATTTATGGTGAAGACCAAAGATGGTGCAATTGAGGCCTTGGGTACTCAGTTTACGGTACGACAAGAGCATCATGATCAAACTCGGGTCAAAGTGTATCAACATGCTGTTGCTTTACAGCCGCAGGATTCTGGGCAACGGCAAATTTTACAGCAAGGTCAACGTGCATATTTCGACAGTCAACAGATCTCTAAACCTTTACCATTGAATAACGAGCAACCCTACTGGACTCAGCACTTATTGGTGGTAGAACAATGGCCACTCGAAAAAGTCATTGGTGAACTATATCGTTATAAAAAAGGCACTTATTTTATCGAGCCAGCGTTAAAAGACCTTCGTATTTCAGGCGTTTTTTCATTAAAGAATCCTCAACAAAGCCTAGAAACACTGGCCTATACCCATCAACTTGAGTTGAGTTATTACAGTCCATATGTATTAAAAATAAAAAAAAGATAAAAAGATGATCCTTTTTTTGATCTTGTTCGACTTATAGAGAAATACACTCCCAATCGAGAAGACCACATGAAGGATTATCAGGCGAAAACTACCTTGGCGTTGGCTGTACGCGCCATTTTATGGGGCATGCCACTCAGCGTTATCAGTATTGCAACGACTTCTGCCTATGCTGCCAATGTTTATCAGATTTCGATTAGCTCAACCACACTCGATCAAGCACTTAAACAGCTCGCGATTCAAACAGGCACCACCATTAGCTATGATTCGACCACACTCTCTAAAATAAAAAGCGCTTCACTCAAAGGGAATTATTCAGTAGAAACTGCTTTGGAGACTTTGCTTAAACCACATGCATTTGAAGCCATCAAAGTTGCCAATACGGGATACAGTATTCAACCCAAAGCAACTGTAGCAGCGGTTGAACCTAAAGTCGTTAAATTAGAAGCGATTCACACACGAGCAGATCAAACTCGAAATAGCAACGCTCAGCAAGAAAGCAATTCAACACAGCTTCCAACAATTTCGATCAAAGCCGCTAGCCAAAATATGACAAATGTTGGCAAGCAAGCTCAGAATATTAAAGACGTACCACAATCTGTAACAGTTATGTCTCGTCAGCGTCTTGATGAACAAGGCCTAAAAACCCTTGATGATGTCATGGTACAAACAACAGGGGTAACACGCGAACAGCTCTGGTTAAATAATAACTATAGTGCACGTGGTCTAAAGATTGAAAATATCCGTTATGACGGCGGCAGTACTTCAAGTCTAGAAGATCGAAGTAACAGTGCTGATATGGCACAATATGACGCAGTTGAGGTGTTGCGTGGTGCAGATGGTTTATTCGGTGCTGGTGAAGCTGGCGGTGTGATTAATCTCACCTCTAAACGACCAAAAGCAGAAACCGAAATCAATGGATCAATTTCAGCAGGTAGCTGGAATAATTATCGTGGTGAATTTGATGCGACTGGTTCTTTAACAGAAGATCAAAGTGTTAAGGGACGTTTGGTCACTGTTTTTCAAGATCGAGACTTCTTCTACAAACCAACACAAAGCCGCCGTGAAATGGTCTACGGTGCATTAAGCTTTGACTTGCTACCCGAAACAA
This sequence comes from Acinetobacter sp. TUM15071, assembly GCF_008980925.1. NCBI lineage: Bacteria > Pseudomonadati > Pseudomonadota > Gammaproteobacteria > Moraxellales > Moraxellaceae > Acinetobacter > Acinetobacter sp. TUM15071. The sequence goes on from NZ_BKGB01000001.1 coordinate 257,803, forward strand.
CATTGTTTACGGGTGTGAGTTATCAAAAAGATAAAGTAGATGCTTTTAATGCCAGCTTACCTCGTTGGGAAGATGGCGCAGATCTGCATTTACCGCGCAGTACGACAATGGGAGCACCTTGGGGTTGGATCGAACGTAAAAACACATCCTTCTTCGCCAATCTCCAACACCAAATTAATGATGACTGGAAAACACAACTGAATGTGCGTCACAACATCGGGAATGACGCGATTAACAGTGCTGAAATGGAAGGTGCTGTCAGTTATGACACTCACCAAAGCCAATGGTGGCGCTATCAGGATGATACGCGCTTTAAAGAAACAACAATGGATTTAAACCTACAAGGCAGCTTTAATTTATTTGAACAAAAGCATGATCTGATTTTAGGTATTGATCATAGTAACAACCAAAAAGATTATCGACTAAATTGGACCTATTATGCTGATGGCGATGCATTTAATCGCGTTGCACCACCAGAATGGGACTACCCTGCGCTCTCTTGGGCAACCAATACGACCAACAAGAATAATAAATCTGCACTTTATGGTTCTTTAAAATTACGCCCTGTTGATGATTTAGCCCTCATTCTTGGTGGACGCTACACCTTTAAAGATGAGTTAACCATCAATAACCACAATAGCAATATTGAAAACACCTATACAGAAGACAAAAAATTTGTTCCTTATTATGGGATTACCTATGATATTTTGCCTTCTACTACAGCCTATGCAAGCTTTGCAGAAATTTATAAAAATCAGCGTAACTATTTAACAGCAGCCGATGGCCCAGGACTCGAACCATTAACAGGGCGAAATATTGAATTTGGTATCAAGCATCAAATTAATACAAACTTGCTTGCATCCATTGCTTATTTCGATATCAAAAAAGAAAAGGAAAAAGTGTATAACGCCTATACCAGCATTCCAAACAGCAACTCACTATGCTGTTATATCGGTACAGGTTCTATGGAAAGTAAAGGTGTTGATGTTGAACTCAATGGCAATATTAGCCCTGACTGGAATTTATCTGTAGGTTATACCTACAATAAAAACGAGAAAAAGGATAATACTGAAAATCCATATAATAGCTACACCCCTAAAAATCTGTTAAAAATTTGGACAACCTATCAGCTTGATCAAATTGTCGATGGGTTAGAAATAGGCGGCGGTGTAATTGCTCAAAGTAAAAACTATGCAGCAGGATCAGTCAGAGAGTTTAATCCAGTAACACAAAAGTTTGATGGTGCTTGGAAAAGTATTGAGCTGGTTCAACCCAATTATGCTATTTGGTCAGCGCGTGTCGCTTATGACATTAATCCGCAATGGAATATCGCACTTAACTTAAACAATATTTTTGACAAAACCTATTACAGTACAATCGGCTATCCAGGTTATGGTAATTTTTATGGCGAACCACGTAACTTCCTTTTGACTTTAAAAGCAAGTTACTAAAGCTCTAAAAATCAATTCATAACCAAAATAAAAAGAGGAAACATTCGTTTCCTCTTTTTATGTCACTTCAATACAAGCAAATCTTAAATCAAGGTCACAATCAGCAGTAGCCCAAATACAACAGTCACAATCACATTGGCCTGCAACAGTTTTTTAGGTTGATAGGTTAATAATAATCCCACTGCCAAAGCAGCAAAGGTGATACAACCCAACCACTCAGACAAACCGACCGAAGCCCCTTTCAAATAAATCATGACCAACGCAGAGAGAAGTAACATCACCCAGCCTACAATTTCAAAACGTCGACTATTTTGCGCTGAAATCTGAACACTAAAAATATCGCGCTGATGCTTACTCATCCCACAGGCAAGTGCTGATAACGCCACCACAGCAACACACCACAACATCAATGCTGCCATTATGCTTGCTCCTGTCCAGCTTGAACTTTAGGCTGTTTTTTCTGCTTTACCGCCAAGCCTTGGTAACGCTTTAACTTGTAATAAGAATAGATAAAAATCAGACCCAAAATAATGCACACCAGATCAAAACTGGCGATCATCCACTGCCCATGATAGATACTCATCCACAGTGCCTGCCCGCCTGTAAGGAAATTCAGAATCGGCATAAACAGGAACAGTACAGCTGCTAAAGCCAGTTGTTCCAGCCACGCAGGGCGATGTGCCCGAATAGCCGCATGAATTAAACACACAAGCCATGCAATAAAGAACACATTAATCTCTAGCGGAGAACGTTCTGCCAGTTGAGCGGGGATAAAACGATTGGCAATGAAATAGGCTGCACAGGCAATTGGTAGACCTGTGATTGCGGTAATATTTAGGACTTCAACCACTCGATGACCAAAAGGCTTATACCCTAATTTCTGTACATCTGGAATGCGTTTTACCACCCATAAGATCAGACCTGAAGCCACCATCATTGTGCCTAACACACCTGATAAAAATAGCAACCAACGCAACGCCGAATCCACACCATGTGCCATATGCAACCATGTCACCAAGGTATAAATTGCTTTTGAAGTTGAGTTAACCGGCTTGGCTTCATCAATCAATTGCCCTGTCACCGCATTAAACTTCATTGAAGGAATGCTTTCTCGATCCAGCAATGTGGTGGTACGGGTTGCATTAAATTGGACATCCGCTTCAACCGTATTCGGCTTATTCACTCGAATTGAAGCAATCGGGTTATCTTCCCAACCTTGTTGAACGTAATGACTTAATGTGACTAAATTCACCATTGGTGCTGCTGCAAGTACAGGTGCTGCCTGTTCGGCCTCACCACGACGGCCACCACCTCGATTACCACGCCCTTCCTCTGCTGCTTCTTTTTGTTTTTGCTCTGCCAATAAACGTGCTTGCTCAGGTGTTTTAGCAACAGGTTCATTCAACATCTGATAGAAATTTTGCCCATTTCCATAATGGCTGTTCATCGCCCAAGGCATAAACATGAACATCAACAGCAACAAGCCACTAAAGGTGATCATGATATGAAAAGGTAAGGCAAAAACAGCCGTTGCATTATGAGCATCGAGCCACGAACGCTGGCCTTTGGCTGGACGAAAGGTAAAGAAATCCTTGAAAATCTTTTTATGGGTGATAATACCGCTGATAATCGCTACGAACATGAATAAGGTTGCGATACCAACAATCCAACGCCCCCAAATACGTGGCATGCCATAAAGTTCAAAATGGAAGCGATACAAGAAACCACCACCCCGAGTTTCACGTGCTTTAATCTCTTGGCCCGTTTGAGCATCTAGATAGATTTCACCCCCACGACGACGACCTTCACCCGGCTTACGGATATTCAGCATAATGGCGGGTTGGCGTTCATTGGCAAAACGGATATTCCAGCTTTCAGCAGGCTGCCCGTTTTGCTGTAAATACTGTAGTGCATAACTCAATTGTTGCTGCTGTGAAGTATTATTCACAGACTGATGCAATTCAGGTTTCATCCACACCGTAATTTCATTTTGGAAAAAACTGAGCGTACCCGTAAGAAAAACTGCGTAAAGCAGCCATCCCAAGAGCAGGCTTGTCCATGTATGTAACCATGACATCGACTGGCGAGGGCCTTCATTTTTACCATCAACACGCATTACATTACCCTTTTAAAAACCAATAGATCAACGTCATCAATACACTGGGAACAATGACCCCCAACCAGACTTTCACGGTTGAGTTGACCAGAAATACCCAAATGAACACCGCACAATGAATCACAAATGCCAGCATGGTCGCCCCAAACACGGCATTGGCTTTTAAAGGCTCAGTTGTAAACAGAACCCCCATTAACATTGCAGCAATCGCAGCAAAGTAATAACCACCAAAAATGGCCAAGACAAAACGTGAAAAAATCATCAATCGATATTTAATCAATGATGATTGTTCAACCTTCTTTTTTGTGACCCTTTTGGCGGAGGCCAAGGGCACAGACGCTTCAATATTCATAAAAGACACCCAGTCAGGTGACGATCATGCAAAATAATCGCCACCACCATTTCAGGAAGATTAGAAACAAAACTTAAGATTTAGATAATATTGGCGGCCACGGACATCACTATATTTGCTGAGGTAATATTGGGTTCCAGACATGTCGACCGTGTAATCGTTGAGTCCGCTTGTTTTTGACAAGCAAGAACCTTAATTCATTCTTAAAAATTTCGTGAATAATACGCAAAATAAAAAAAATAACAACAATAATGATAATTATTATCAACAATAGCATTAGCTCCAAATATTCTCCAAAATTTATAGAATAGACAATGACAACAAAAGCTTATGAGATAGAAAGTTGATCCATGAATCTTAACAATCGATATAGCACTCAACTTTAGACAAGATTGGGAGCTAAGTATTCTCAGGTTTTAGTGATTGCGATTAAAAAAACAAGCCCATCTTATTCGCGAATTCAAATAAGATGGGCTGTTCAATTCTTGTATTGAATCGACAATTAAAACTTATGTGTATACGTGGTCATGATTCGATTTTCGACAAAATCTGTACCTGGGTTATTACCAGCGCCATATTTAATATCAGCTCGAATATGCCGCCATTCAAAGCCGAGACCTTTCAGTTTGCCTTCTGGTACGGTGTAATTGATGATGACATTTTTTTCAGTTTCCTTATTATCCTTAAACCCTTCCCGATAGATTTCACTGCCATTTAAATAACGTAATGTCAGTTTTAACCCGGGGATACCCTGCTCTTTAAAGTCATAACTATATAAAACATGCCAAGTGAACTCTTTGGCTTTGTAGAAAGCAATTGCAGACCAGCTCTGTAAATAGGCTTGTGGAACATAACCATTTAATAAGGGAATATTGTCCTCACCCATATGCTTTTGCAGACCTGTCAAAATGGTATGTGGTCCATTTTGCACACTGGCTTGCAGACCGATTGACTGGACATCAATATCGCCAAAATAAGCATCACCATCTTCTTTATAGTTAAAATAGCGGGCGTCCACTTTAAGCTTGCTTTTGTTGACTGTTTCGGTAAAGGTCGCATTCAAATATTGTTGTTGATAGATATCTTCAAGCTGCCCAAACCAATAAGAACCCGTCAACTGAGGAGTAAAATTATAATCGAGACCCAGAAAATTCAGCCCGTCGCTTCTTTTGTTTGGATCTGTCGAGTTGCCTAAAGTAAATTTTCGATACTCATCATCATCTCGAGCATTCACATGGGTAAAACGCCCTGCAGATACTTTTAAATTTTTAATGTCTTTGCTTTCCAGCATTGCACCTGCATAAGTGGTGACCAACTGCCGAGAATCATCAATAAACAGTACCGGTGTTTTTGGGAAAAGCTCACCGACTTTCAGTTCAGTATTGTGATATTTAAATTTTAAAGTTGCGCCTAATTTTAAATAATCACGCTCCTGTCGCCCTTCGTGCTGATCATATTTAAATACGGTATCTAGGCGTTCATCATAACGATCCGTTAAACGCAAGGCATATTGAAAGCCCATATCCAAACCGACTTGAATCGGTGTATCGGTATAACCAGATTCAAAGCGTCCTGTCATCGCCTGAGACCAACTGCCTAAATCTTTATTGGTATTTTCAAAATCCCGTTCCAAGTAAAAATTACGCAGATAAATGCTTTTTTCACTGTCTTTAAAAAAATCTGCATAAGCCACATTAATATTAAGACAACCAAAGAATGTAAATAGGGCTACGCGCTGTGCTCGATACAGCGTATCTGGTTTTAACATGGGAAATCCTTTCCTAAGTTTTGAAATTATTGTTGCTATAAGAGATGAATTGATAGCTAATCCATTCGATAGACCATGCTTTCCGATTGCTTTAAAACCGACATAAATTCAGAAAGATATATTTGGATCAAATATTGGTCATGCTTTATTATTTGAATTATTAATGTAATTTTCCATAGATAATGAAGTATATAGTTATACCTTTTAAGTCTAGTTTTAGGTTATTTTCGCCACAATTAAAAAAGCGATCATGATGATCGCTTGTAAATAAACTTGCTGCCTAGAGTGGCTTAATCACCCTCTAGTTGGATCGGAATGCCTTCTTCTTCAAATACCTGCTTAATGCATTCTAAAATCTGAGGCAAATACGGACTCTGATCCATATTGCGCACTGCCAATGAAATTGGGGTATAGGCCTCCAAATCTAGGATTGGGATATACACCAGATTCTTCATACCAATGTCACTGGCACTTTCTGGAATAAGACAAATCCCCTCACCTGATGACACCAAACCAAGCGCCATATGAATTTCACGTACTTCAACGATGTCTTTAGGCACTAGTCCCAAGTCGGTAAAAATCGACTGAATCAAAGTGGAAAAATTCGGTTTTTGGGTGGCAGGATAAGAAAAAATAGGTTCATCAATAATCTGAGACAGATAAATGCCCTGATCGATAAAGCGAGTTAAATGATGGTTTTTATGAATGGCTAATTTGAGTTTTTCTTTACGCAATAAAATCCGTTTAATTGCAGGATCACTAATTCTTAAACGTCCAAAGCCTAGATCGATTTTACCCAGCTTTAATGCTTCAATCTGATCCTTGGTGCCGTGTTCAATCAACTCCACCTGAATATCAGGATGGTTTTGACGGAATAAATAAATCACTTGGGGTAACAACGCATAAAGTAATGAACTTACATAGCCAATACGTACGATCTTATTCACCGTGCTAATACGTTTTGCCATAGAAGCAGCTTGGGCGGTATGGGTCAAAATCTGCACCGCATGCTGATAAAAGAACTGCCCCGCCTCTGTAGTTTTTACAGGTCGTGAACCACGTTCAAATAGCAGGATTCCAAGTTCCTCTTCCAATTTTTGGATCTGTCGGCTTAATGGCGGTTGTGCAATGCATAACTTTTCTGCGGCTTTGGTAATGCTCTGTTCCTCGACCACCGTCACGAAATAACGAAGATGTCTTAATTCCATTTAATATACCTTTTAAGTATCTAAAAATACCAAATTCAGCCTAGTTATAGATATTACATTAATTTAGGGTATGTAAATAGCTTAGGACGAAAGAAATACCAAAGATGTATAAATCCATTGAAACCCTACTTGTCGAGATTCCAACCATCCGCCCGCATAAGATGGCGGTTGCAACCATGCAAACCCAAACCTTAGTCATCATTAAAGTGACAACAGAAGATGGTTTGATTGGTTGGGGTGAAGCAACGACCATTGGTGGCTTGGGTTATGGAGATGAAAGTCCTGAAAGTGTCAAAACCAATATCGAGCACTACTTTTCGCCATTGTTAAAAAGCTTGGACAGTTTTAATGTGGCTCAGACATTACAGGCCATTCAACACAACATCAATGGGAACCGTTTTGCTAAATGTGCCATTCAAACGGCGTTATTAGATATTCAGGCACAACGTTTAGGTCTACCGCTCAGTGAAGTCTTAGGTGGACGCCTACGTGATAGCGTCCCTGTACTTTGGGTTTTAGCCTCAGGCAATACTGAAAAGGACATTGCTGAAGCAGAAAAAATGGTTGCGTTAAAACGCCACAATGTGTTCAAGCTCAAGATCGGCTCTCGCCCAGTTGAACAGGATGTTGAACATGTACTGGCAATTAAACAAGCCTTGGGTGCAGAGGTTTCGATTCGTGTCGATGTCAATCGTGCATGGTCTGAGTTGAATGCGATTAAAGGGATTCAAATGCTGCAGGATGGCGGTGTTGATCTGATTGAGCAACCGTGTGCGATTCATAATATTGATGCCATGCAACGTCTGACCCGTAAATTCGATATTGCCATTATGGCGGATGAATCTTTAACCGGTCCGCAAAGTGCTTATCAACTGGCAAAAAGCAATGCAGCCTCAGTGTTTGCGGTAAAAATTGCACAGTCAGGTGGTCTGATTGAAGCTTGCGAAGTCGGCAAAATTGCCAATCTGGCAGGTATCGATCTTTACGGCGGCACCATGTTGGAAGGCCCTGTTGGTACAATCGCTTCCGCACATGCCTTCTCTACTTTTAGCAATTTAGCCGCTGGCACAGAACTGTTTGGTCCACTGTTGCTCACGGAAGAAATTTTAAAAACACCGCTTCAATATGGCAATTTTGAACTCAAAATTCCAACTGGCCCGGGTCTCGGTATTGAACTGGATGAAGACAAAATCGACAACTTACGTCGTCAATAATTCAAGGAGTTGCCATGCTTTTTCATGTACGAATGGATGTAAATATCCCACTCGATATGCCAGTTGAACAAGCCAATCAAATTAAAGCTGTTGAAAAGGCCTATTCACAAGATTTACAGCGTCAAGGCAAATGGCGTCATATCTGGCGTATTACGGGACAATACTCAAATATCAGTATCTTTGATGTGGACAGCAATGAAGAGCTACACAATATTTTACAGGGGCTGCCATTGTATCCCTACATGAATATTGAAGTGATGGCGATGAATCGTCACCCATCAGCCATTCGTGAAGATGACAGCTAAACGCGCATAGTAGATAAAGTTAAAAACAGAATTTGAACAAGGAATGTGGCAAGCCAAGCAAGCAGCAAAACAGCAAGTCCGCGAGCCACCAAAAACTATCATACTTCAGGAGAATATGTATGAACCGTCAAGAAATCGATGCACTGGTTAAAAAAATGAATGTGGATACCGCGACAGGTGAAGTTAATCCACGTGTACAACAAATTGTGGTTCGTCTGCTCGGTGATCTTTTTCAAGCGATTGAAGATTTAGATATCTCACAAAGCGAGCTGTGGAAAGGTCTGGAATACTTTACCGATGCAGGTCAGGCCAATGAACTCGGCTTATTGGCAGCAGGTTTAGGTCTTGAGCATTATCTGGATTTGCGTGCCGATGAAGCAGATGCCAAAGCAGGCATTACGGGTGGAACTCCACGTACCATCGAAGGTCCATTGTATGTGGCAGGTGCGCCTGAATCTGTTGGTTTTGCTCGTATGGATGACGGTTCTGAATCGGACAAAGTCGATACCTTATTCATTGAGGGTACAGTGACTGATCCTGAAGGTAATATTATCGAAGGCGCTAAAGTCGAAGTTTGGCATGCCAACAGCCTAGGTAACTATTCGTTCTTTGATAAGTCACAATCTGACTTTAACTTACGCCGTACCATTTTATCTGATGCCGATGGTCACTATGTGGCACAAACCACTATGCCTGTCGGTTATGGCTGCCCACCAGAAGGGACCACTCAAGCAGTACTAAACTTGCTTGGCCGTCACGGTAACCGCCCTTCTCATGTGCACTATTTTGTGTCTGCACCGGGTTATCGCAAATTAACCACGCAGTTCAATATTGAAGGTGATCAATACCTTTGGGATGACTTTGCATTTGCAACACGTGAAGGTCTTATCGCAACTGCAGTGGATGTAACAGATGAAGCAGAAATTGCTCGTCGTGGTCTCAACAAACCATTCAAGCACATTACCTTTAATGTTGAATTGGTGGCAGAAAAAACAGGTGCGCCAACTACCGAAGTTGACCGTCGTCGTGTCAGTGCTTAACACCACAAATTTACTGTGAGCTAGACCTTAGCTCACAGTTTTTAAATTTCTATGCATACCCGTTTATACAGCAATTCGTATGTATAGAAATTTGAAAACATGGATAAAAGGTTGGCCTTATGATTGATAAAAGTACCCTCACATTGACTGAGGCACTGTCACAGATCAAGGATGGCGCAACCATCATGATTGGTGGCTTTGGCACCGCAGGACAACCCGCTGAACTGATTGATGGATTGATCGAACTTGGTATTAAAGACCTTGTCATCGTCAATAACAATGCTGGCAATGGTGATTATGGCTTGGCCAAACTGCTTAAAACAGGGGCAGTACGTAAAATCATTTGTTCTTTCCCACGTCAGTCTGATTCATGGGTATTCGATGAACTGTATCGTGCAGGCAAGATTGAGCTTGAACTGGTGCCACAAGGTAATCTGGCATGCCGTATTCAAGCTGCAGGCATGGGGCTCGGTGCAGTATTTACCCCAACTGGCTTTGGTACTCTGTTGGCTGAAGGTAAAGAAACCCGTCATATCGACGGTAAAGACTATGTACTTGAATATCCAATCAAAGCTGACTTTGCTTTAATCAAAGCCCATCAAGGCGACCGTTGGGGCAATCTGGTCTATAACAAATCTGCGCGTAACTTTGGTCCAATCATGGCGATGGCTGCTGATGTCACCATTGCACAAGTCTCTGAACTGGTCGAACTCGGTCAACTTGATCCTGAACATATTATTACCCCTGGGATTTTTGTACAGCATGTGGTTGCAGTTGATGCGACGACTGGCGCAGGAGCATAAACATGAGCTATCAAAAACTAAGCCGTGACCAGATCGCTGAACGTGTCGCACAAGATATTCCAGATGGTGCTTATGTCAATCTCGGCATCGGCCTTCCAACCAAGATTTCAAACTATCTTCCAGCCGATAAAGATGTATTCCTGCATTCGGAAAATGGCCTACTCGCATTCGGTCCACCGCCTGCCAAAGGTGAGGAAGATCCTGAGCTGATCAATGCTGGTAAGGAATATGTGACCATGCTGACGGGTGGCAGCTTTTTCCATCATGGAGACTCCTTTGCCATGATGCGTGGCGGACATCTGGATATTGCGGTACTCGGTGCCTTTCAGGTTGCAGCCAATGGTGATCTAGCCAACTGGCATACCGGTGCAGCAGATGCAATTCCTGCGGTGGGTGGGGCGATGGATCTCGCTGTCGGTGCCAAGAAAGTATTTATCACCACCGATCACAATACCAAGCAAGGTGAACCGAAGATTGTGGAAACGCTTTCCTATCCGGCAACGGGATTGAAATGTGTCGATCGGATTTATACCGACCTGTGTGTGATTGATGTGACAGTAGACGGTTTAAAAGTGATTGAGAAAGTGGATGGTTTGAGCTTTGAGGAGTTACAGGTGTTGACAGGTGCTCAGTTGATTGATGCGACTCAGGGATAATGAATCCCTCCCAACCTCCCTTTTTAAAAGGGAGGAGTTCCCCTCTTTACAAAGAGGGGTTAGGGGAGATTTTTAAGGATAAAAAGTACCAAAAATCCTTTGTTAGACTGATGGTATATCCATATACCACAGTCTAACGGGCGGCATCCATGCCGCCGCCGCGAAATGCTTATGGTAAAGTCTCAGATCGAGATTTTCACATAGTCGAATATAAATTGAGAGTTGCTATCGTGATTGGCGACAAGGATGTCGCCCCGTTACTCAGCACAACAAGGAAGTTGTGTCTGAGTAACAAAGGTTTTTGGTCACTTTTTTTAAAAAGTGACAAGAATGAGCTACTGGCATTTGATTTAAGACGATAAGACTCCGTCGTGTTCACTCATAACTGAGTAATGACAATCAACTATCGATAAATGCTCAAAAAGACTTTAACGATATGGCAGTGATCACAACAGATTTAGAAATGGAAATGTAAGAATATGAAAAACGCTTATATCATCGATGCCATCCGTACCCCATTCGGTCGCTATGCAGGCGGTCTTGCACCTGTACGTGCTGATGACTTGGGAGCCATTCCAATTCAAGCCTTGATGCAACGTAACCCAAGTGTTGATTGGCAACAAGTCGATGATGTGATTTATGGTTGTGCCAATCAGGCGGGTGAAGACAATCGCAACGTTGGACGTATGTCGGCACTATTGGCAGGCTTACCTTATCAAGTACCAGCAACCACAGTGAACCGTTTATGTGGTTCATCACTGGATGCCATTGCCATAGCTGCCCGTGCGATTAAAGCCAATGAAGCTGACCTGATTATTGCAGGTGGCGTCGAAAGCATGAGCCGTGCCCCCTATGTGATGGGTAAATCTGACAGCGCCTTTGGGCGTAACCAAAAGATTGAAGACACCACCATGGGCTGGCGTTTTATCAATCCAAAGCTCAAAGAAATGTATGGCGTGGACAGCATGCCGCAAACCGCGGAAAACGTTGCAGAACAATTCAATATTAACCGTGCCGATCAAGATCAATTTGCCTTCAACAGCCAGCAACGTACTGCAACTGCACAAGCCAAAGGCTTCTTCGTCAATGAAATCGTACCCGTCAGCATTCCACAGCGTAAAGGTGATGCACTTGTGGTGAATACGGATGAGCATCCACGTGCATCAACCACGTTAGAAGCATTAACCAAACTCAAAGGTGTGGTTAAAGCCGACGGGACGGTCACGGCGGGCAATGCCTCTGGGATTAATGACGGCGCTGCTGCGGTGTTGATTGCTTCGGATGAAGCGGTGGAAAAATATCAGCTCAGGCCACGTGCCAAAATCATTGCAGCCACTACAGTTGGGGTTGAACCACGGATTATGGGCTTTGCGCCTGCACCTGCGATCAAGAAACTGCTGAAACAGGCCAATCTCACGCTAGAACAGATGGATGTGATTGAACTGAATGAAGCTTTTGCAGCACAGGCTTTGGCGGTAACCCGTGATTTGGGTTTGGCAGATGATGATGCACGGGTTAATCCGAATGGCGGTGCAATTGCATTGGGTCATCCTTTAGGTGCCTCTGGTGCGCGTTTGGTCACAACGGCCTTAAACCAGCTTGAACAGATCAAGGGACAATATGCCTTGTGTTCAATGTGTATTGGTGTCGGTCAAGGGATTGCCTTGATTATTCAACGTGTTGATTAAAATAAAGGAATAGTAGATGTCAGTTTTTCAGTCTGCCGATGCGCAAATTCACTATCAAACCTTTGGCGATCCCAACGCCCCGGCACTGGTGTTTTCCAACTCTTTGGGGACCAACTACGGGATGTGGCAACAGCAATTCAATTATTTTAAAGAACACTTTTATGTGATTTGTTATGACACACGTGGTCATGGTTCATCTTCGACGCCAACTGGCCCATATACCCTGCAACAACTCGGTGAAGATGTCGTTCGCCTACTCGATCATTTAAAAATTGAAAAAGCTCATTTCTGTGGTATTTCTATGGGCGGAATAACAGGTCAATGGCTTGCCATCCATTACCCAGAACGTTTTCAACGAGTCGTTGTGAGTAATACCGCTGCAAAAATTGGACAGGAACAAGCATGGCTCGATCGTGCCCAACTGGTTCGAAAGCAAGGTTTAGTTCCTATCGCCACGACAGCGGCTTCACGCTGGTTTACAGATCCCTTTATCCAAAGTCATCCTACAATCGTCAATAATCTGTGTAACGACTTAAGTGCTGGCAGCGCAAATGGTTATGCCAATTGTTGTGAGGCTTTGGCTAAGGCGGATGTCCGTGAACAGTTGAAGGATATTACCATTCCGGTCTTGGTCATCGCTGGTACACAAGACCCTGTGACTACCGTTGCCGATGGACAATTTATGCAACAGCATATTCCGGATGCCAAGTTGGTAGAAATCAATGCCTCACATATTTCAAATATTGAACAAGCAGAGCAGTTTAATCTAGCTTTATTGCATTTTATCCAAAGCTAGATTGGGAAAAATGTAATACGCCCTTTCCGTCACTTGAGTGAAAGCACTCGTAAAATTTCATGATACTTTTACGAGTGCCAACAAAACAGATTAGGTCATTAAATATAATTTAATAGGTTAATATTTATCTCATCGAATATACCAACTATTTGTAAATATTAATTTTTATAAAATCACAAAAATAATAACAATTACCATTATCAATAAAAAATCGTAACATTTATCCATGCTCAATACTGAAGTGGTTGCTAGCCACGATGCTAAAAGCAGCTATTTAATCATTGGACAGGATATCGGTATATGTTGTTTCTCAGCTCACGAACAATCCATAAAAATAAAAAGGTAAGCATCAAACAGCTCAGCTTTTTTCTAGTTATTGCTCATAGTACGACCAGCTCGCTCGCCAATGATATTGCAGCAACCATAAAACCCAGTCATATCAATGAGGCCCAAGTTACCCTCCCCACAATTCAAGTTGCAGCAATACAAGATTCCTTATATTTACCTAATCTTTATGCGGGTGGGCAAATTGCACGCATTACACAAATGGGGATTTTGGGCAATAAAGACTATATGGACTCACCTTTTAGTCAGGTCGGTTATAGTTCCAATGCCATCCGTCATCAACACGCTCTCAGCGTAGCTGAAACGTTGACCACTGCAGATGCCTCAGTACGTACAACCACAGGCAGTACCAATCGCTATGATGCACTGACAATTCGGGGCTTCCGTATTGAAAATGATGATATGGCCTTGAATGGCTTATTTGGTCTCGTCCCTGCTTATCGTGTAGGTGTCGATCCCGTTGAACGGATAGAATTGACTCGTGGTGCAGGTGCATTTTTATATGGCATGTCACCCTTCGGTGCGATTGGTGGCAATGTTAATGTTGTAACTAAACGAGCAGATAAACAACCACTTAGACAACTCACAACAGCGTACAGCACTGATCAACATCTTGGTATCCATGCCGATATCGGACAACGCTTTGGAGACAATCAAGAATATGGTCTAAGGCTCAATACCGCATATCGTGATGGAGATACAAGCATTGATCATCAAAACTCAAGAAACAGTTCACATTCTTTTGGCTTAGACTATCACGCGGATCGTTTGAATCTTTCTGCAGATATCATCTACCAAAAGGATATGATGAGCCGAGCAGTAAGAGGCCTGACTGCAATAGCAGGAATTGATATACCCAAAGCACCAAATCCCAAAACCAATCTATCTGCTTTATCTGATTATTCTCAGGCAGAGAGTTTAACTTTTTTGAGTCGTGCCGAGTATCAACTCAATGATGCAGCCCTCGTCTATGGTACGGTTGGACATAATCACTTTAACTATGACAAACAAGAAGTTCCAGGATTAACAATCTTAAATCCTAATGGTGATACTCGTGCGGACACCAACTTACAACAGGGTCATAATGGCACTGTTTCAGCAGAAGTTGGCACTCGCATTAAATTATCTACAGGCAATATTCAGCATCAATTCGTTTTAGCTGCTAATCATTTTCGTCAACAAGGCTGGTTTGGACAATCACGATATGAAAGTTACTTAACCAATATTTATCATCCGACTTATGTTGATGACTTAGGTCAGCCCATTGCAGTGGTACCCAAGGCAAAAAGCAATGAAACAATGCTAAGAAGTGTGGTATTTGCAGACACCTTATCCACAGCACAAGACAAGCTACAATTCACCCTTGGACTACGTCACCAACAAGTTGAGACCAGTAACTTTTCGGCCAATGGTGAGCGAAGCAATCATTATAATGAAAGTACCACGACGCCTTCATTTGCTTTGGTCTATAAACCATTTAAACAACTTTCTTTTTATGCAAACTATATTGAGGCCCTGACCGTTGGAGCAACACCACCAAATGATGCTGTAAATTTTAATCAGGTATTTGCACCCTACAAATCCAAACAATATGAGCTTGGAACTAAATTTGATTTAGGTAACTTTGGTGGGACAGTCGCAATTTTTCAGATTCGTAAACCCACAGGTATCGTCGATCCAGAAAGTAAAATATATAGCCTTGACGGCGAACAACAGAATCAGGGAATTGAACTCAATGGCTTTGGAAATATTACACCGACACTGCGCTTTCTAGGAGGTTTAAGCTTCGTAGATGCCAAACTACGTCGCACACAAGATGGACTCAATGACAATCATCATGCTGTTGGAGTACCACAATTTCTAAGCAACTTGGGCCTAGAATGGGATACACCATTTAACCCACGAATCACACTTACAGGGCGGATGATACATAATGCACAAGCTTACGTGAGTGCAGATAATAGTCAGTCTGTACCAGACTGGACACGTTTTGATTTTGGCGGACGCTATCAAACTAAAATAGGGAAAATCCCTGTTACCTTACAAGCCAATTTAAATAATGTATTTAATAAAGCATATTGGGAAGCCAATCCGAGTAGCTATATGACTATCAGTACGCCCAGAACGCTATTACTCTCCACCACTTTCGATTTCTAAAGTCAGTACAATCATTTTCCTTCATATAAAGTCTTGTTGATACAAGACTTTATATTATCGACAGCATAAAAGCACGACCATTCCACTGACGATGACTATAAGTAAAACGCTCATAAAGTATAAAGATATACCCACAAGGTAATGGAAAATTACATAGATAAATCATCATAATTTCAAATAATGAACAAGGCATGTTCACGCGTGAATCATTTTAGTATCAGAAAGAAGATTTTCAAATTATTCACACTTAAATCATAGTAAAAATAAGGATATCTACAATTGAAAAATCATGAACCCATCTATCAACATACGCTGTTTAAAAATGGAATTTTAGGACTAAGTTGTGCCTTACTTATCGGATGTAATTCATCTTCAAGTGTAGAAACACCCCCTATCTCAAAACAGATCACCATTAAAAGAGATAGTTTTGGTACACCACATGTTTATGCAAATGACACCTTTGGTCTTTTTTATGGCTATGGGTATGCAGTGGCAACAGATCGCTTATTTCAAATGGAGATGTCAAAACGTACAGGCCAAGGTACGGTCGCCGAAGTGCTGGGACCAGACTATTTACAGTATGACATTGCAACACATAGTCGTTTTGATCCAGAAAATATCAGACAACAAATTGCGCGACTCTCTCCTGAAGACCGTGCAATTTTTGAAGGTTATGCGGCAGGTTTCAATAAACGCATCAAAGAAGTTTTAGCCAATCCAGCACTCATGCCAAAAGAATTTGTTGATTATGGATTTAAACCCTCAAGCTGGGAAACAGAAGACATAGCAATGGTTTGGGTCGGCCTCATTCTCAATCGCTTCTTTTCAGCAAGTTTAGAAGTTTCAAACTTAGACTTGCTCACTCAACTACAAAAAGAAAAAGGTCAAGCTGAGGGTCTTAAAGTCTATCAACAATTACGTTGGCTAGATGATCCCAAAGCGCCAACAATTATTCAGTCCGAACAAGCAGCACAACTTTCAGCACGACAGCACGCGATTTCAAAAAAGATGTTGCCTATCTCCAATCAGGCAGCAGAAAAATATTTGGCACAAGCACGTATTGCACTGGGTAAAAGCGTGATTTATGGTGTTCCAACAGCCAGCAATGCTTGGGTAGTAAAAGGAGATAAGACCATTGAGGGCCAGACTGTTTTATATAATGGCCCCCAACAAGGCTGGTATACCCCTGCCATCACCTATGCAATTTGCCTGCACGGCGCTGGCTATGACCTAACAGGTATTACTCCTGTCGGTTTACCTGCAATTTTATTTGGCACCAATGGCAAAATCGCATGGGGTTCTACGGTAGGCTCACTCGATACTAACGATGTTTACCAACTCAATCTAAACCCAAGTAATTCAAAAGAATATTTATACAAAGGCACTTATATTCCATTTGAGCACAAGCAAGTAAAAATAAAAGTTAAGAATCAGGCGGACCATATTTTAGATGTTTATAAGAGCAAACAAGGCTTTGTCAGCACATGGGATGAAAAAAATCACACCGCCTATGCTCAAAAACGTAGCTGGGAAGGTGTAGAAATTGAAACCTTGTTAGGCTGGGCCAATGCAGCCAAGGCCAGCAATTGGGAAGAGTTCCTTGCTCAAGCCAAACGTGTCGCAGCCTCTATTACTTGGTTCTATGCCGATACCAAGAATAATATCGGGGTCGCTGCGTTGGGTCGTTTACCTATTCGCCCTGAAAACCAGCATATTCAACTTCCTGCACTTGGCGATGGTTCAATGGAATGGCAAGGTTTCTACGATTTCTCGCAGAATCCAAAACAATATAATCCTGAAAAAGGTTATATCAGCAGTTGGAACAATAAAGCGTATGCAGGGTTACGTTCTGACTCTTCGAATTTCTCATATGTTGATCGTGTCAATGAACTGATCGAACCATTGGAAAGCAAACCAAAGTTAAGCCAACAAGAGATTTGGGACATCAATAAAACAGGTGCTTGGTCAGATCTAAATGCGCGCTATTTTATTCCCTCTATGATCAAAGCCGCACAAAGTGATAAAGCTTCGGCCCAAACTAAAAAAGTCGCACTGCTATTGGCAGAATGGGATCTAAAATTACGCCCAGATCGTGAAGGGAAATATTATCAGGGTGCAGCGCCAGCGATTATGCGTGCATGGCTGAATCAGATGATTATCTTGGTATTAAAACCGAACTTATCAGAAAGTATTTATCAGCGTTATACCGATACGCTTTATCCAGTCAATAATGATCCACGTAGTGCCCAGCCAGCCAGCGCCTCAAAATTAATCTGGAATGCTCTTCAAGGTAAACAGGCAAGTGTTCCACAAAATATTGATTTCTTAAAAGGACAAACAGCAGATGAGGTTGTTTTAAAAGCTTTAGAAAATGCACTGACTGAACTTTCAAAACAGTATCGCTCTACTGACCCGAATGACTGGAAAATTCCGGTAGCAACGATGGGCTTTTCCAGCAAAAATTCAGTCGGTATTCCATGGGCTGATCCATCACATGAACAACAGCTCAGTACTTATGGCAATACAGGAAGTGCTACGTTTAGAGTGGTGTTAAATCCAAATCAAGTCACCATGTGTTCGATTTTGGCACCAGGACAAAGTGGCTTTATCAACCAAAATGGAAAAACTGATGCTCATTTTGCAGATCAACTGCCTTTATTTGAAAGTTATAAATGTAAAGATGATGCGGTGAGCCCAAAGCAAATCGATCAAGCAACACAACGAAGTATCACTTTAACTTACTAACTTTTAGTCCAATTTATCTTTTAAAAACGAGGTTTATTATGTCTCAAATAACAAACCTCGTTCATCACTTAATATCGAATCATGACCGATTTTAATTCAGTGTAATCTTCAATAAATGCATCTGAAAATTCTCTGCCAATTCCTGACGCTTTCACCCCACCGAATGGAACAGATGGATCTAAGAATGTATGCATATTGACCCATAAAGTCCCTGCTTCAATTTTCGGAATTAACCGCAAAGCTTTAGATAAATCATTTGTCCAAATACTTGCGGTTAAACCAAAGCGTGACTGATTCATCAACTGAATAAGTTCTTCATCAGTGTCGAATGGCATTACGCCAACCACAGGTCCAAAAGTTTCTTCTGAAAATAAAGGATCATCCGTATTTTTAAAGGAAATTAAAGTCGGCTGTACAAAATATCCTGTCTGATCTAAAGCCTCTCCCCCTGCAATAATCTGGTTGTTGGCTTTTGCCATTTCTAAATAATGTTTTACTTTATGAAAATGTGGCTGATTAGAGAGCGGACCAAACATACTTCCTTCATCCATAGCCGATCCAATTTTGAAACTAGCAAGTGCTTTAGAGAGTTTCTCGACCAGTTCATCATATTTTGTACGGTGTACAAAAAAACGCTCTGGGGATGCACAAACTTGACCTTGATGCACAAAAGTTGCTTGCATCAAAGTTGGTAAAATCTCATCAATATTTGCATCGGCCAAAACAGCAATGGCATTTTTACCGCCCAACTCCAGACTGACACGGGTTAAATCGCTGCTCATCGCAAGTTTACCAATCGCAATGCCAGTCGGAACTGAACCTGTAAATGAGACTTTCTTAACCAGCGGAGACTCAATTAAATATTGACCTGTATCGCCCTTACCAGTCACCACATTAATCACACCAGCTGGAATCCCTGCTTCAATGGCAAGTTCAGCTAAACGTAATAAAGATAAGCTGGCAAACTCACTTGGTTTAAGCACAATGCTGCAACCAGTTGTTAACGCTGAACCAATTTTCCACACACCAATCATCAGTGAAAAATTCCAAGGCACAATCCCTGCAACCACACCAATCGGTTGTCTTAAAGTAAAGGCCGTATATTTTTCACCTTGCATAGAAGGAATAGAAGGTTGCATGGTTTGACCATTAATTTTGGTTGCCCAACCCGCAAAATATCTTAAGAAAATAACAGATTGTGCGACTTCAAGATGGCGGGAAATATTAATGAGTTTTCCGGTAGACAACGACTCGAGCTGTGCTAGTTCCTCAGCATGTTGCTCAATTAAATCTGCCAGTTTATTCAGTTTAACGCCACGCTGATACGGTGTCGTTTCAGCCCAAGCATTTTGAAAAGCATGTTCCGCACTTTTCACCGCATTTTCGACATCTTGTTGACTACCTATACTAATTTGAGCAACAACTTGTTCCGTCGATGGATTTACAATATCCACTTTATCTAAATGCTCGGCAGCAACTAATTTTCCATCAATAAAATGTCCATGTTGACGTGCCATAAATTGCTGTACGCTTTGTAAAATCTGAACTTCACTCATTTTCTTTTCCTTAAATCACTTTAGAACCAATTAATAGATGTATTGCAGAATCAACTGGGCATACACATTGGTCTTATCATCGTAATTTTGAGTACCACCACTATGGATATCGTGCTTTGGCTTATACAGTCCGATCAGCGGAATAACGGTGAGATTGTTATTGACTGACCAAACTGAAAATACATCCAGCTCATGCCCATCGACATTTGCCAATGCCTTATTTACGGTTTGAAACTTATAAGCCAAAGCACCCAACATAAAATTTTCTTTTAAATTCATCATGTAAGAGACTTGATGAATATCGGCATTTTTATTGAAGGGTCCTGCATAGTTTCCAGCAACTTCTCCCTGAAACCATGTCCCAAATCCCACCGTATTGCCGTAAAACATGGGGTCGTATTGGTCGGAAAAATGGCTAAAACGGTAGCCTAATGAGGGCGTATATTTTGAAGATAAAAAGTTATAGTTCAGTGCTAAATAGCCGGCATTTTCTTGACCATCTTTTTTATCTTGCACCACAAACTCAGTTTTAACTTGTAGCTCTGGTAAAGGTTGATAATTCAAGCGTAAAGCATAATTTTTAAGATCTTCGCGCCCTGAAACTTGCTCAGCATCATCAAGGTCTAATACATCTAAATAAGTAAAACCGATGCCTTTATCTTTGAGTTGATAAATCAGATCCGTCACAAACAGTTCTGATGAAAATTGTGCTTTGTTATTCGACTTTAAATACGCCAGTTTTAGCGTTGTATCTTGTTGCGGTTTGTATTGAAGCAGACTGCTAAAATCAAAGCTGCGTCGTGCTGCCAGATAGTAAGCCCCACCTCGATCGAGTGCCCCATCCGCAGGTGCTTTACCCAGATTTAATGCATCTCCGGCAATGAAAAAACCATCACCAATCATGATATTTTGTCGACCAATACTTAAATCATAGGTCGTTAATTCATCTTTATTAGTGCCGTCTTTAAAACCAATGATCCATTCATTCACATCTGTTTTGCGCTCTTTGCCATTACTATTTTGGCCTGCGTCACCATCGCCAAATGTTGCCGAGCTAATACCGCTCAAACTTGCATAGAGCTGATTGTTTTTGAAGGTATATTGCCCCTTAGCGCCATATTTAAGGTGACCTTCTTGCCAATTGATTCTTTCATCCTCTAGGTTTTCGCCGTTATAGCTTTTACCGCTACTAAAAGCCCCAAAAGTTGCTTCAAAAGTCGGTTTAATTTCTAGCTCACTTGCATGCACAGTTGAAAAAAATGAGACAAAGAGAGTCCCTCTCATAACTTGAGAAAGTAGGGTTTTCATACAAAATTCCTTTTTTGTCAGCGGACTGCTGGACGCTCAGATCTGGGTAATCTTGGATTACCCATGTCACTTGATCTGCGTTTTAGTGTTGGGCGTGTTCCTGTTCATCACCCAAATTCAAGGTCGGGGTGTTATCAAAGAAGTTCCAAGGCTTGATCAAGGTATAGACCCACTCCGTCGGCATGATTGGCCATTCTTCGGCACGTGCCACATGGGTGGTTCCTGTGGTCATCCACACCACAAGGTCTTTATTTTCAATATTTTCATTGTTCTGAATAAACTGACCTAAACCCGTATCATGGGTTGAACGGTTCGAATATTTCCCTTCAGGATAACGTTCATCTGGCTTGTATTGTGTCACCCAAATTTGTTTATCCATAAAATTAAGGCGTTTGAATAGCCATTCATCTGGGGCAAAATTGGCTCCTTTCGCCACAGGGTGTGTTCCACCTGCAAATGGAATCAATTGGTAAGAAACAGGATTACCTAATTTATTTTCCTTGTTGAAATTGGTGAGTAAACGAATAGTAGAAGGATCAAATTTTTCAGCCGCGTTTTGCTCATTGCTAATCACTTTACTGTCAATTTGCATCGTGCTTGTACGCACGCCCCCTCGATCATTAGCCTTGACCACAGGGTCCATGTGCATAAAGCTGTTGTTTTCCCCATCTACATCCATGTCTAAGCGGAAGTTATAGATGTGTTGGTGGGTTGTACCCACAATATTATGGTCAATCAAGGTGCCATATTTAGTGTCTTCTTTGGCGGTACTGTCATGCATAGTGCGTGATTTAACGCCTTTAACCGCTTCAATTCCTGTCGCACCCGCATTAATGCCAATCACGCCATTTTGGGCAAATACCCAGTCGAACATATAATCGTAGTTACCCACCGTACTAATCCAGCGCACCACAAGTTCACGACGCGCTTCGCTAGCATCCTGATCACCAAAAATTTCTTGGTGTTTGTACTCAGGTCCTGCATAACGCTCAAAGATGGCGATTGCATTTGGAATCACTTGTGGCTGGCCTTTATAGTCAGCAATGACCGCATCCAGTAAGACTGCATTTTCTGGTGCATCAGTCCCCAGTTGAATGGCTGATGTGAGTGTTCCCATCCCATACTCACCTGAGTCTAGATAAGATTTAAAGTACCAACCCATATCTGGATCACCATACGGAACTACCATCCCGCCCAGATTACCTTCATACATAACCTTGCGTTTTACGCCTTTATCTTTGTATGTCACGGTTGAAAGTTGCAGGCCCACACGAGAGTCTAGTGCGACATGGAAACACCAATTCCCCCAATGTATGGTTTGTCCTGTAATGGTAAAGTTTTTGCCTTCAGGCTCACTTATATTGAGCGGCTTAATTTTAGGTGGTTTGGTATTTTTGGTGGCATAAGGACGATCTACCATTGGAACAGGAATCATTGCCCCTTCTTCAATTTTAATAATTTTTTCTTTGTCTAAATCCACTACTGCGACAAGGTTTTCAATCGGATGCGCCCAATAGTTACCGTCTCCCGTATCCAGATAAGACACCACTTTTAAGACGTTAAGCTGTTTATCCAAGCCATCTTTCCCACCAAAATAGCCGACAGTTAGAGGATTGGTAATCACTTTTTTGACATCAGTAATGCCACGTTTGCGTAAAGCGTCCTGATATTCTTTGCTGGCCTCAATCACACGCTGAACCGTCTCAAAGTTATCCAGTAACACCATGCCATGCATGTCTTTCAATACATTCCATTTGCTAACCTGTTGCGTCGTCAGGTTCACTTCACCTTCAATCGCCTGATTGCCTTTCAATAAAATGAATGACGCCACACGGTCATCTTTATACTCTTTATGATTAATAAAGAAATCCCATACTTTGGCCTTTTCTGGCTCTTTCAGCTTCAACTCGGCAAAACGCATATTTTTATAGGCATATTTTGAGCGATTAATGACGTCAAAGGTCTTTTTAATTTCTGCCGTATTTAAGCTATTGAGGGGATGAAAGGTATTTTCAATTTTAAAGGTCTGGTCTAATCCCGACTGAAACACTTCATTGAAAAAGTCTTTCCCAATAACAGGTTTACCGTCTTTGATTAATACAGGAACACTCAGCTTTAATGGTTTTCCATTCACCAAAACCTGATCTGAATTGGGCTTGGCTCTGACCACAATAGAACCTTTGGAGATGGTATAGCTATTGGTGAAATCATCTTTAACTACTTTGGCACCCTGCTCAGTCATGTTTTGATACAGTGGCACCAATTCGGCAGCCTCACCATGTGCATAAGCGGTGCTGTGAACAGCACACAAACTCGCAGCGATGGATAGGTTAAGCGCCAGTATTTTTTGTATCTCTTTGAATAATCTTTGTTTACGCATCACGTTGATCCTTTTTCATCTATCCCTGAGCGATCTGTATCAGATCGTTAAAATGCTCTTTGCTCTGTGTGTAGCGGCTAAAATCAACTTCATATTTCAAGTCTATTGAAGCGCTTTAATCTTCCCTTATTGGTTTAATTTCAACACAGTTACATGGGTCTAGCTTGTCCAAGAATGACGCGGAACTTGTCTAAAAATGACATCTAAAATGTTTAAGCCAACATCGTTTCTCTAAATTCTTTCGGAGAGATGCCATAGGTTTTTTTGAAGATCTTTGAAAAATGAGCACCATCCCAAAAGCCCCATTTCAGCGCGATTTGAGTGATCGAACTCTGCTTGTTTCTTTTATCCAGCAGATCTGTTTTGACCTTCTCTAGTCGTTTGATCTGTATGTATTTATTAATCGATAAATTTTCTTGCACAAATAATCGATACAAATGCCGTAACGATACCCCGATATGTGCGGCAATCAACTTGGGAGAGAGATCAGGTTTTGTCAGATTTTCAATAATATAGCGCTCTGCTTTTTCCAAAAGATGATTCTGATTATTATTGATATTTTTATAATTAATGGTCGGTTTGATGAGGGCAATCAACGCATCTTCAAAGGCATTGCCATCTTCCGATGCATACCAAAGCTTGATATTTTCAGGCGACATATTTTTCAAAATATTCTTCAGCAGAAAACCACTCATATTTTGGGTGATCAACTTACCAAAATATTCAGAACTAATATTCTCTTTCAGCAACTTTTCCCGTGACAGATGCACTGAAATTTGACTGACTAAACCTTGTGGAAACATCGAAATGGTTTCGACGGGATCAACCAAGACAATATCACCCTCATTTAAGGTCAAAGTTTCATTTTTATATTGCAGCAGCATTTTGCCCGAATTCTGCAAAATCAAAAAACAGAAACGATTATTAACTCGATCGATTTCATCCGCCTTTCGGACGATTTTATTGGCATTATTTTTAATAAAGGCAATCTCGGTATCACCCAGTAAAAAGCATTGCACTTCACCAATAAATAAATGTCGTGTCCCATCAAAATCTGTTTCAAAATTACCGCACACATTCTTGATATGATGCGTCCACGTTAACAGTGCATCACTCACATATTGGTTCATCCCTTCGCTCCCTGTGCTGCACAATTGCTAAAGTTTGTTCTTTAGCACTGGTGCTCTGTTTTGGCTTATATGCAATCATGTTTGATCAATAAACAAGTTGCGTGCCAAAAATTCCTCATCCTTGGAATTCTTTTTTGATTATAATCAACGAGCAATAAAGCAGCTGATAAATCAATTTAATTTATCAGCTTCACCCAGCTTATGCTACACCAGCAAAGTCTCTTAGCATGGTGATAAAGGTCTCCTTTTGCTCATCCGAATATTTTTCAAACACCTCATTTTGATGGCTATCCGCGATATCAAATAGGTAATGCGCAGTTTTCTTGCCTTTTTCGGTGAGTTTAAAAAAGCCATCACTCTCAATCAGCAAACCATCTTTTTTCAGAATGGTCGCTGCCTGCTCCACTTCACGCATCGGCATGGCAATATCACGCGGCAAATCTGATTTATTCGACGCAGTACCACTGCCCAATACCAACAATAAACGTGCTTCACTGGTGCGGAATCCTGTCACTAGCTGCTTAGGAATATAATCAGTTTGATAAAATTTAAAAGCCCGACTCATGAGATAACAGACATTGCTATATAAATGCCCTTGATGCATTTCACCAATATCTTCAGCTTCAACGGTGTCTTTTAACTGCAATAACGGATGTGGAATCACGCCCGAATAAGCCCCTTGGTGATACACCAGCGGACTGCGTCCTTCATCACGGAAACGTACCACTTTACCAATAATAATCCAATGATCCCCACCTTCAATAATGTCATGGCGTTCACATTCAAACACTGCAGAACAATGGTCTAAAATGGGTGCTTGACCCGAACCCGTCTGATAACTGGTACCTTCATATTTATCGATATTACGGCGTGAAAATTTATTGGATAACTCGATCTGCGAACCCGATAGAATATTCACGGCAAAATGTGAAGCCTGCTCAAATACAGGGAAACTGGATGAGTTTTTATCAATACTCCATAAAATCAGCGGTGGATCTAGCGACACTGAATTAAAACTATTGGCAGTCACGCCCACCTTTTCACCTTGTTCATTTTGCGCGGTCACAATAGTGACACCAGTTGCAAAATTTCCCAAAGCACGTCTGAACTGCATTGGATCTATTGTGATTTCATCCATTGATTTTAGTGAATTCATTATTCTCTCCTGAATCTTTTATCCTGTTTCTGGCCAATTTATCCTGATTAAATCGCTTAAATATCCAATACCAATCGTGCTGACTTAGAACGTGAACAGCACACCAATATCTGCTCATTACTGGCTTTTTCTTCATCGGTAAAATACACGTCGCGATGATCAGGTTCACCCTCGATCACATCGCACATACAGGTCCCGCAAACACCCTGTTCACATGACATTTCGATCTCAATACCTTCACGTGCCAAGGCCTGCAAAATGGTTTCTTCTGCATTGACCATAATGATCTTGCCACTTTGCTGTGCCACGACTTCAAATGCATCACCACCTGTTTCAACTTCAACCTGAAAGTATTCCTTATGAATCTGCTGTTCAGGGAAATTCTGTGTCAGAGCTAAATTGATCACCCAATCCATAAATCCATTCGGGCCACAGGTATAAATATGGCTGTCTTGATCAATGTCTTGAATGGCGGATTGGAAAAACTCTCGGTGACTCGCCCCTTCCGATTTAAAATGAAAGGTCGTGAAAGGTGCCAAGATGCCATGTTTAATTTCATCGACAAAAGCACAGCGTTCTGGGCTTGCGCCGCAGTAATGCAATTCAAAAGAAGTACCTTCCTGTGCCAACTGATAAGCCATGGTAATTAGGGGGGTAATTCCGATCCCCCCACCCACCAGTACCGCATGTTTGGATTTCACTAAAGGAAACAGGTTCTTCGGTTCACTGACCTGAATCTGCATGCCATCCTTTAACTCATCAAAGGCCGACACTGAACCGCCACGTGATTCGGGATCACGTAGAATGCCGAGTCTAAACTTCCCCACATCATTCGGGTTCTGACACAATGAGTACTGACGCACCATGCCATTCGGCAGGTGCACATCAATATGCGCACCTGCTTCAATTTTGGGTAATACGGTCGAATTTGCAGATTCAAACTCCATGACTGCAACATTCCCACCTTCGACATGACGGTTTTTTACCACCACGTTATACAGTATCGTCATGATTTCTCTCCCTGATATGCATCTTGCCGAAGGCTTAACGCATAAATAATCCACCGTTAATATCCCATGTTGCCCCTGTCACAAAAGCTGCACTTGGACTGGCTAGTAGCGCACAGGTCTCGGCAATAAATTCCATGCTGCCTAATGCCTTGACGGGGATATTTTGAATAAATTGCGCCATTTTTTCGTCAGACACCACGCTATGCACAATCGGTGATTCCATTGGCCCAGGTGCAATCGCATTCACCGTCACCCCTTTGGCTGCAAACTCTTTAGCAAAGATTTTGGTTAGGGTAATAATGGCGCCTTTGGTAGACGCA
This sequence comes from Acinetobacter sp. TUM15071, assembly GCF_008980925.1. Taxonomy (NCBI): domain Bacteria; kingdom Pseudomonadati; phylum Pseudomonadota; class Gammaproteobacteria; order Moraxellales; family Moraxellaceae; genus Acinetobacter; species Acinetobacter sp. TUM15071. Next base: position 285,307 of record NZ_BKGB01000001.1, read on the forward strand.
TAATGTGCGCCAGTGGCAGTACCGCCATTTTGCCCTGCCAACGATGCCATATTGACGATACGGCCATAACCTTGCGCTGCCATATATTTGCCAATGATCTGGCAAGACTGGAACGTGCCGCGCTGATTCACTTGCGTGATCATGTCAAAATCCGCCGCGCTAATCTCTAAAACAGGCGTTGCTTTGGTCATGGTGGCATTGTTGATTAACACATCCAGTTTTGAGAATGTCTGCTGAATCCACTGCACTGCAGCATGAAAATCGGCTTCAACCGAAATATCCAGTTTCAGTGGAAATAGATTCTGTGCATGCGGACTACGTGCTTTGGCTTGCTCTGCTTTCTCTAAAGTACTGGCAGAAAGAATCACCTGATGCCCTTGCGCTGCAAAATATTCGGCAATGACATTCCCTAAACCAGAAGCGGCACCTGTGACTAAAACAACCTGTTTCATTTTTTCACTCCTAGAGAATGTAGCTGATACCTGCCAAGGTATCGGTTGAGTTAACTAAATTGATAATTTTGCGATTGATCTTAAAGCCTTGTTCCGCATCACGAACCAAATGAAAAGTCACATCAGCGGTATAATGTTTCAGATTTTCTTTACGGAATTCACGCAAGTTCTGTGCACAACGCAAAATGATTTCACCCTCTTGATCTTTGACGATGCGGATACGCGAAACACTACGCACGGTATTGGCTTTGGGTGCAGTTGAAATCGCCTCACCATTTTCCAGACGCTGTACCCGTAACTTACGCATATGATGATCGTCATATGCATAGTTCAAATTATTTTCATAATCGGTCAATTTCGGATCGATCGGGATGATATACACGCCTTTTTCATTCCACAGATCTAGCCACGTATCATGCTCAGAATGGTCCAGCATATCGGCTTCTGCCCAGATAAAAGCAGTCACTTCATTCAATAAATTTAAATCAATTTTCATGGTGCTCTCCTTAAGCCGTCATCATCTTTTTCCACTGCTGATAGGCAGCGCGCATCCCTGTTTCAGCACTGACATCACTCTTTAAGCCATCTTCAGTTTTAACTTCGCCTGGCAGACCACGATTCAGCATGATCCACAGGTCATTGCCTGCATTGGCACCATGCTGTACACGCTCCCACGCTTCCGAATCATCTGGCGTACCGAAGCCAAATGGACCTTGGAAATGTTCATGCAAACGTAAACGATACTGGTTGGCAATTTGTGGGCCACCATCCATGGTAATTACGGAATGGTGAATTTCAGTTTCATTGACAGAAATTGGTTGCATCACGCGGAAGAACGCCATTGAACAGGCAATGTTCGGGAACAGATTCAGGTTAAATCCAGAACCACCCACCGCACGCACAATACGGCGCACTTCCAGTTCTTCATGTCCTTCATCACGTAAAGCTTGCGCCAACTCTTCAAAACGTTCCTGAATCGGACGCTCCATCAACTCTTCATCCAGATCAACCAGTTCAGGAATCATCACCATGACACTGTGACCATTACCTAGGTCTTCGACATAACCCGGCTGATTTTCAAAGTTAAACAGTTCTTCAGTTTTTTCATCGACTGAACTTAAGAATGACTTGTGCACCAATGGGAAGTGGTAAGCATCGGTCGTATTTTCCAATTGGATTTTCCAGTTACCCGGAAAACGGAAACGATGCTCGCCCAAGACTTTAATTGGGTAACCTGCACCTTGTTTCATAAACAAGTCGATCCATTTTTTCGCAGCACCCAAGAAATCTTCTAAAGGTTCAATGTCCTGTTTAAAAGTGGCGAAAATCATGCCGTTGTATTCTTCAACGCGCAGGCTAATCAATGGAAACTCTGATTTATCCAAACATTCGCCATAGCTTTCAGGTGAAGGCACACCACGTAATGAACCATCTAATGCATAGCTCCAACCATGGTATGGACAAACAAAACTGTTAGTTTTACCTTTTTTATGTTCACAGACTGTTGCAGCACGATGACGACAACGATTGAGTAAGACATGGACTTTTTTCTTACGATCCCGCACCACTACAACAGGTTGTTTACCAATATTGATGGTTTTATAGCTGCCTGCATCTGGGATTTCACTGGCATGCGCCACCCAGACCCAAGTGCTGTAATAAATCTTTTCCATCTCATCTTCAAAGATTTTTTCGTCTTTATACAATGAGGTATGGGCACGATCACTTTGCACCAATTCGTTGTAATCCATTTCAATATTCTGCATTGGAATAATACTGTTCATATCCACGATCCTTTTCGGTCTATCCATTGGTTATTGCTGAGACGGCACTGGCAATGTGGCTGTGCTGTCCCAGTGAGATACGGGGCGACTGAAAATATTTTCAGTCTGAAAATGTTTAATCTTCCAACGTCCATCCTGTTGCTGTTTAAACTGCACCGTGAGTTTGGCGGCATTTAAATGGCTACGCCCATCACGAAAAGTTGAAGTCTGCAACATCAACCAACTGGCATTGGCTTGATCCGCTTCGATATAAATTTGTTCTGAACTGACAAAATGCGCATTCATGACAAAATGCGACTGCTTTTGGGTATAGCTTTTGAACATGTCATAAATGGCTTGCCAAGACGCATAGCGACCAAAAGACTGAGCATATTTCTCGCCAATCCCTTCCCAAATGCTATCCTGATCAAATAAATCCATTAATTCATTCAGGTCAGTATCGGCATTCAAGGCATCACAAATTTCCATATAACGATTGATACAGTTACGGATCGTATTTTGGGCTTCAAGCTGTTGTAGACGTTGTAATACCGCCTTTAAATCCATTTGCGCATTCATGTCACTCATCCTTGCCATTCCAATTTTTAATCCAATCAGACTTATAAATAACCGGGTGCTGGTTTCATGCCAAAGCTGACCAAACCTGCATTTTGCAAAGTGGCATCACCCATAAAGGCATGCTGTGTCACCACATTGGTGTCATTGACAAAGCGGCTAAACGGGTTATGGGTATAAATCGCGGTCATGCCTGCCAGCATCTGGATTTTGCGAGTGACACGGGCACAAACTCGTGCCACATGGGTACAAGACAAACGCATGTCACTGATTTGTTCTGCAGTTGGCGTACGCCCTGCAACCACTTCATTCCAGACAATCTGCATGGTGTCGTAGAACCACACACGTGCAGCCTTAAACTCAGCTTCGACTTGGGCAAATTCATATTGGGTTACAGGTCGGCTGGCAATTTCCGCACCACCAGTAATTGAAGACTTGCCCGGTGCCAGTTTTTGAAATTCTTCGATCGCTGCGGCAGCAACACCAATCCCTACCACGGTTAAGACTTGAGTGGCTAAAGATAAAGATGGATATTTAAAAAATGGCTCAGGTAGTTTTGAAGGTTCACCACGGACAAAAGTCCATTCCTTCGCAACCAGCACATCTTTTACCACCAAATCGTGGCTGCCTGTACCTTTCAGACCGACCGTGTCCCACGTCATATCAATTTGAGCTTTGTTGGCTGGCATCACCGCCATGCGCGGTAAACCTTGGGCTTCGTTGTCCTTTTGTGGTGAAATCCCGACACCGACAATATCTGCGCCCATACAACCACTGGAAAACTTCCAGCGTCCACTCACCACCACGCCTGCATCGGTAATTTCAGCGGGTTGTGGAGGGAAAATGCCACCTGCAAACACGATGTCTGGACTGTCTTTATACAGTTGCTCAAGCGTTGCTTCTGGCAAACTGCCCAAATATGCTGGACTCATACCAAAACTTGCCACCCAACCAACTGAGCCATCAGCCTTAGACAATTGCTCGATCAATTCGCAAAACTGTTTCGGTGACCATTCATTGCCGCCAAAACGTTTCGGCACCAAAGCACGGTAAACACCAATCTGTTTGAGTTTGTCGATGATGTCCTGACTGACATAGGCCTGATTATCGAACTCCCCTGTGCAGGCACGTTCACGAATTTCTTGACACAAGCGCTCTAATTCCGTTGTCTTGCTATCCATTACAAATTCCTTTGTCGCTAAATGATTCATTCCCTAATTCCTTGTCATTTATTGCGCAGCTTTCACGATATATTTCGCAATCGCACACAAATATTCATCCGCATTCCGTTTCGCCACAATTTGCAAACCCACTGGCAGACCTTGTTCAGTTTCTAGTGGTACTGAAATCGCAGGATGCCCAGAAAGATTAAATGGTCGAACCAGACCAGTAAGATTTAAAAAAGCCACGGTATTCTCAGCATCAGCAACCTTAGGCGGTAGCTGCGGTAAAGTCGGTAAAATCAAGGCATCGTATTGGGTCAGCAAAGCATCAATCTCAGCGGTAAAATCTGCTTTAACCTGTTCTGCCTGTTTGACTTGGGCTAAGGTGGTGTCAGCGGCTTTTAATAAACGCCCATTGACGTCAGCACCGAGCAAGCCTGTTTGGGTCAACTCACCGTAAGCTTGCCAGTTTTCATAATTAATAATCTGCATGCCCGCATCAAAGGCCGCTGCAAAGCCTTCCACCGTTACAGTTGTTACTGTCAAATTGGCTTGGGTCAGATAATGCTGGATCGTCTCAATCACGGCTGAATCAGCAGAGACATTGAGCCACGCCAGTTTCGGTGCCTGTGCTAATTCAGCCTGTGCATGAAAGGTTGGATCAATGATTTGCATGGCGCTTTCAAGCATTTCAACTGAATTTGCAAAAGGGCCAACACAATCTAGTGAACTGCTTGCGGGATGTACGCCAGCACGGCTGACACGGCCAAAGGTGGGTTTTAAACCATACACACCGCAACATGCTGCTGGCATACGAATGGAACCACCAGTGTCTGTACCCAAGCTGAAATCTGCCAGACCAGCCGCAATCGCTGCCGCAGAACCACTCGAAGAACCACCCGGAATCAGTTCAGGATATTTCGGATTAATCGCCGTACCAAAAGTATGGTTAATCCCTGTGATGCCAAACGCCAGTTCATGCAAATTGGTTTTCGCGATAATTTGACAATCTGCAGCGAGAATACGGTTTACCACTTCTGCGTTTGTACTTGCAGGTTGGCTGTGCATTAAGGCTTTACTACCTGCCATGGTTTGCATACCTTGAATATCAATGGAATCTTTCACCATGACTTTCAAAACACCTGCTCCTTTTTGTACCTCTTGTACAATAATATTCATTCACTTTTCCATGTATTTTTATACTTATTACAAATATCGGAAAAAGTAATGTAATTGTCAAGTATTTTTCATGATGAAGAACAAAGAAAATGTTTCTAATTTTTGTATAATGCTGAATGTCCATTTTTATAAAAGTAATGACTTGGCTATGCTTACTCATTTAGAACAATTTCTACCCAACAATGAACCGAGCAGCTTACAGAGCTATCCTTTTTTCTGGATCTCTCAAGTGAATGGTAAATACACACAACTTATTGAAAAATCAATTAAAAAACTAGGTATCGACAATACACGTCGTAAAATTATTTTAAGCACCAATGCGCTTGAACAAGCCAGTATTACCGAGATTGCCAACCTCTCTACCCTCAAGCTGACCACGGCAACCAAAGCCGTTTATCGCTTGGTTGAAGATGATATTGTGCAGGTGTTTTCATCCGAATCGGATGAACGTATCTCCATGGTGAAACTGACCGATAAAGGTAAAGAAATGGTTGAACAAATTAACCAGATCAGTCAGGTCACCCTATCTGGGATTCTGAATGCCTTTGATGATGCTGAACTGCATCAGTTGAATGGTCAATTAAAAAAACTGTTTGATTTAATGCCCTCAAGCTAAAGCAACGACAAAAGCCCATCATTATCAGCAGATGGGCTAAAATTCGGATCACTGATTTAGAATATTAAAGGGTGGTTTAATCTGATTTGCGGCGATTCGGTCTGAAAAAGTATGCAGCACTTGCTGTTTATAAGCTGCAATATCAACTTGCTGATAATTATAAAACCCCTGCTTTTCTCTCAAGCCATTACGTTGCTGTCGCATATTCTCGGCAATAATTTCAGGCGTGCGATAACGTTCGCCTAGCTCCTTTTGTAAATATTGTGAAGCATAATACAGAATATCGCCACCACCCCAGTCAATAAATTCCAGCAAGCCCAATACAGAAAAGCGCAGGCCAAAACCCGTCCGAATCGCGATATCAATATCTTCTGCGGAAGCCACACCTTCTTCTACCATCCGTGCCGCTTCGTTCATGGCCAAGGCCTGAATCCGTGGCACGATATAGCCCGCTTTGGCATGACACACCACAGGCACTTTGCCAATTGCCTGCAAGAAGCTTTTCAAAGTATTTACCGCCTCATCTGAAGTTTGCTCAGAACGACTTAACTCAACCAGCGGAATCAGATAGGCAGGATTGAGCCAATGCGCATTCACCACCCGTTCTGGATGAGAAATCATGTGCGCAATATCAGTGACCAGAAAGGTTGACGTCGTCGATGCAACAATACAAGTCGGCGTAATATATTGATCCAGCCAAGTAAAAATATCTTCTTTGGTTTGTCTGACCTCGGGTACACCTTCCATCACCAGATCACAGCGCGCTAAGACCGATATTGAAGCCTCGCGACTTAAAATCTTAATCTGATCCAGAATAAATACGGTTTGTTCAGATTGAATAAACTGGATACTTTCCAGCAACTGCAATTCTTGTTTTAAGTCGGTTTGGATTTGAGCCTGATATTGCTCAAACTCAGCCTCCGTGCGTTGTCGAGCATCGATTAAAGCCACGTTTAATCCCGCATAGGCAAAGGCAATTGCAATGGCTTTGCCCATTCGCCCAGCGCCGAGTACGGCAACCTGTTGAATTGGGTTCATCCTAGACTCCTTGCTGCAAAGTCGCTTGCAACTCAGCTTTGCTTTTATTTGCCAGCCCCAGATTCTCAAACGTCCGTCCGTCCTGATACAAATCCTTGCCTGTCACCGCAGAAGCAATATTCAGTAGTCCTTCTGCCACTGGGGTAGCGACACCCGCCCAACGTCCCACCGAAACCAGAAAGGATAGCCCGAGACGCGTATCTTCCAGCATATAACGATGTGTCTGTAAGTTGATGTCCTCACGCCAGTCACCACTATCGGTTAATTTGCCATGTGCCCCACGGCCATACATCCATTCATCGCCTTCACCGTCTTTATTATAGTGGTCTGCTAGTGGAAAATGCGGTGCAGCATAGCCCAATGCTTCCCTTACACGCATACGCTCTGCGTCAAGCTGATTGGTGACACGGCGAATCGACGGTTGTGTCCCTTCATTATGAATATCCCACGCTTCGAAATGTTCGAGTGGTCCCGCATTCATCAAAATCAACGGTGGATGAATAATCGGTCCCGCATTCATTAATGCACCACTTAAACTGTCCTCAATTGGTTCAACACTTGGATACGCCTGTTTCAAAATTTGGAATGCATGCTCGAACAAGCTGCTTGGGAATACCCCCGTTGGTAAACGGGTTGCATAGCCACTTATCACGATCTGATTGACGCCGTGCTTACGTACCAGATACGGTAAGGTTCCAGTTTCGGCAAAGGCCACTTGAGCACTGTTACCTGCTTCACTCATGGCTTTGGCAAAGATAAAACTACCAAAGGTTGCAGGCGGTAAATACACCACCTGTCCCGTTTGAAAGAACGGCGCGGCCTGCTGCGCTAAATCCAGATGTGTGGTTGCGGGCAAAGGAATAATAATCAGCTCGGCATGCTGGATGGCATGTTGTAAATCATCCGACAGATTAATCTGACTCCGCTCAAAACCGACTGTGACACTACGATCGCCCTGATAATCTTTAATCTTGAGTTCGCCTGTTGCCGCCAATTGTTGCAATGCGTCGCGGTCACGACGCCATAACACCACGTCGTGGCCTTTTTCTGCCATCTCTACCGCTGCTGCATAACATCCGTGTCCGCCACCGAGTACTGTAATTTTCATTTGCTTTCCTGCTGATTGATTTTCAATTCAGCATAAAAGAGAGCACGACCTGTGGCTTATCCAAATACGCAAGCGTTATTCCATTTACGCACGCATTTGATGAACTGGCACGGCATCTTTTTTTAAAGTATGCGAAGGCAAGCAGCCATAACGTTTTTTATATAGGCTGGAAAAATGCCCAAAACTTTGAATGCCATGATCCAGTAAAATATCGGTCACAGTTTGATGTTCCACTGCTTGCTGTAAAGCGGAATGTACCCGTTCCAGACGTTGCTCACGGATATATTCGACGGGTGTCTGCTGTAGATATTGGCTAAAGCCCTTTTGTAAGCTTCGGATCGATACCTCACAATATTGACTCAACGTCGCTAGCGAAATCGCTTGATGCAGATTGTCCTGAATATACTGCTGCGCTTTTTTGATATAGCCTGGTACAAGCTGCTGACGCTGTGCATTCAACCGTTCGGTATAGTTATTCGGAATTTTCAGCAAAATGAGCTCAATCAAATACTGGCTAAAACTGGCTGAAATAAAGCTCCAGTTGCGAATATTATAATAGGCATGACACAGATAATTCAGCGTTTCAATAATCGCATCGATCCCTTCCAAACTACAGGATAAAGAGGAATTAAAGCGTAATGGTTCTTGGCTACGACATCCCAACATGTTGAATAATTGAGTTTCGATATCCTGTTGCGCCAATTTTAAAATGATATTACGGCAATGCTGATTGGTGATGATCTGCTGTCGTGTATGTGGATGAGTGACTGACATAATCCCCACTGATTGTACGATGTGTTGCTGATCAAATCCCACCTGACATTGCCCCTCCAGCGTAATTCGAAATAAATAAAAGTCAGCAGTATCTTCAATACTAATCATCACAGGTGCACTATATTTCAGATCGTACAGCGCGCCATTACCAAAGCTAAAGCCATTCAAACGTGTATTTAGAGGTTCTCGTACTTCGACATCAAAACGATGCGGGCAGAGATAGTGACTGATTTGATCTTTAATGGTTTGATAATCATTGGACTGAAATAATAAAAACTCATCCAGATAATGCAAATGATCCAGTTTAAAACTCGCTTGCATCACGTCACTCCCTTGCTAAAGATTTCACTGGCAAAGCATAAAGCCCATTACAAAGAATGGGCCTTACCTACTCAGTACAGCATCAAATCAAGATCCATGTTCCTGCTGCATACTGTCACTAAATGCCTGACAGCCTTTTTTCAGTAAGATAAAGGCCAATACACAGGAAATCGTACCCACAATCGACAGGGACATCCCGACCATGAGTGGATTTTCAAACACCTTATCGGTAATCAAAGCCACCAATGTGGTGCCAATCCCGACCGCAACCAGATTACTGATCAATAGGAATACCGCTGAGATTTGTGCGCGTAACTGGTTTGGTGCCAACATTTGCATAGCCGTGGTTGAAATCGGCATCGGGAATGAAGCAAAGAACATCGCAGGTACTAAAAACACCACCGATAACCATAACTCATTCACTTGAGTAAAAATCATCATCGGGATGATCAAACCCACAATACCAATCACACCTGTAATCATCGGCGCATCTTTACGACCTTTTTGAATAAACCAGTCGTTCAGCCATCCCGCACAAAATACACCTAGGATATTCGCCACCAGTAACACACTGCCCAGCATATAGCCCGCTTCAGTTGGGGTGAGGCCGAATTTACGCATATAGAACGCAGGTGACCAACTGATCAGGCAATACAAAGCCATCGCATAAAAAGTAAAACCTAAATAATGACATTTGAAGGTGCGACCATGCTTTTTAATAAACTTGAATGCATCCTTCATACTGGTTTTTTCTACTTGCCCCTGTGCATTTAGACGCTGACCTTTACGCTGCGGCTCTCTCACGGTGAGTAAAACCAATAGACCAATAAAGACACCAGGCAGGCCAACAATAATAAATGCGGCTTGCCAAGCCTTAAGCGCACCAAAGACAGGCACCATGATGCTATCCATATTTTTGAGTAAGCCAATCACATAGCCACCGACCAGAAAAGCAATCCCGCCACCGACAAAAGAACCAATCGAATAAACGGCGACAGCGCGTCCAAGCTTATCCTTGCTAAACATATCGCTAAACATTGAATAAGCTGCTGGAGACAAAGCAGCTTCACCAACACCCACCCCCATACGACTTAAAAACAGTTGAATAAAGTTTTTACTTAGACCACAAAATGCCGTTGCAATACTCCAGAACACCACCCCGATGGCAATAATTTTTGGACGAGAAAAACGATCTGCCAGATATGCCAAGGGTAGACCCATAAAGGCATAAAACAGAGAAAAGGCTAAACCGTGTAATAAACTAAACTGTGTGTCTGAAATTCCTAGATCAGCCTTAATGGGCTCGATCATGAGTGCAAGTATTTGCCGATCAATAAATGAGAAGATATAAGCCAACATGCACAGTAATACCACATACCATGCATAGAGATTTGATTGAGCTTGTTTCGGCTCAGTAGATTGCGTATCCATTTTGCTTCCTTGTCCATGCCATTTTTCTAATGCGTCTTCTTATTGGCGACAACATGACCAGAATCCGTTTCTGCTCTGTCTTCAATAAGGTAAATCATCCCTCTCCATATTTATTATTTTTACATGGAATTTTCCATAATATTTCAGGTATAAAGTTATACCTTTTTTACGATCTCCGCGACTTAAACATTTAGATAAATGATTAAAGAATCACTTTTACGATTTAAATATTTGATATGATATAATTTTTAAAATATTGCATCAAAGTTTCCTGAATCGTGAAAAATCCTGATGCTTATTTTATTTTAAAATTATATTGAATTTTACATTTATTTTTGGTTTAAAATAAAGTGAGATACTCAATTTTCAATGGAAATGAATATGGCACTTATCAAAGAACAAGCAATCGAAAGCATTCATAGTATGCACGTCTTGATTGAAAAAATTTTTAATGGAAAACATGCTGAACAAGACCTTCCCCTGCTGATTGATTATTTTGCTGATCATTTTGAAATGGTTGGTGCAGCGGGAAAACGTTTTTCACTTGAAGATGTCAAAGGCTTGTTTAGCAACAATCAAGGGAAAATGCCTGATATCAAAATTGAAATCTATGACGAACAAATCTTAATGCAGAAACAAGATGCAATTGTTCTGACCTATACCGAAAAGCATACCAAAGACACGGGTATTTTGATCCGACGCTCATGCGCTTTAATTGAAGAAATTAATGGAAAAATGGTCTGGAGTTATTTGCAAGAAACATTTTTAGCCTAAATAAATCATGTAAAAATTCTTGTAAAAACAAGAGTTTTTACATACCAAACAGATCTAAAATCGACTTTAACAATTCTCTCCTTCAGATTTAACGCTTAGCTTAAAACCAATGAATCAGGTACGCAGCAAATGCTACTCTGCCCTGATACCCTGACTTCGATATTTGGATAATTATTAAAGTACAAGTATTTACATGAACGATAAATACTTATGCCCTTGTTTCGCTAAAATCAGAACTGAAAAAGTGATGTCGCTGATTTCTCTCATCGGCAATATAGCTTCTTCCAAAGTATGATATTGACTCACTCATTTGATTGAGCAAAATCGACTGGGCGACTCAATAAAGAAATACAGGATAAATTGTTTTATGGAAAAACCTATCGAATGCCCTAAATGTGGTTCGACTGAAATTGAAGCACGTAATCATGACAAATTATTGAGAACTACGGGCGGTGTATTACTGACGGCCGCAGGTACGACTGCAGGTACAGTCGGTGGTGCTGCAGGTGGTGCATCCATCGGTGCTGCAATTGGTACGGTTGCTGGACCTTTAGGTGTGATTGTCGGGGGTACGGTAGGCACTTTTGTCGGTGCAATCAGTGCAGGTGTTACGGGTGGCGTTATTGGTAATATTTTTGGAAAAAAAGCGGGTGTGATGGTCGATAAGAATATTTTTCAGGATTACCGTTGCTTAAAGTGCAAATATCGTTTTAAACAAAAGAAATAAGACCTCATTTATTCCAAATCAATTGGGGGGCAGATTTTTTAAATCAGTTCTCCAAATACTTCCCGTTTTATTCCCTGTTCAGTAACCCCTATCTGCAGTTTTCTGCATCAATTTTATGTCTAAATATAATTGATCTAAATTTTTCAAACAAAAAAAATCTCAAACTCTTGGGGAAGAGAATGAGATTACGATATAGACATTCCACAGAGAAGCTTATCGCTAATGTGTTATTTATATCACAATAATATTAATTAATGATTGATTTATCACAAAAACAATACATAACTGTCTATCCAAGCTTTACTGTGATCAGGTTCAAAAGAAAAAATGATTCAAGTTGCTAAGCTGCCATTTTACTCTCGCATTGGCGTTTCATAGGTCGTTTGAGCGGTAGGCGATACACGCCAAATCACATCACCAACATCATCTGCCACTAAAAGTGCACCAGAAAAATCAATCGCAACGCCGACTGGTCTTCCATATGCCTCACCTTTGTCATTTAAGAAGCCAGTCAATACATCTTGTGGTTGTCCATACGGCTGACCACCTCTAAATGGGACAAAAATCACTTTATAACCACTATGCGGTTTACGATTCCATGAGCCATGCTGACCAATAAATGCCCCACCGCGATATTGTGGCATTAATTCCGTCGCATAAAAGGCCAACCCTAAAGATGCAGTATGATTTCCCAAAGCATAATCAGGTTTACGTGCACGAGCCACCATCTCTGGATTTTGTGGTTTTACCCGAGTATCGACGTGCTGACCATAATAGCTATACGGCCAACCATAAAATGCTCCTTCTTTAACCGAGGTCATATAATCAGGAACTAAATTATTGCCCAGTTCATCACGCTCATTCACCACGGTCCATAACTGACCACCCTGCGGCTGCCATCCCATGCCATTCGGATTACGCAGCCCTGTTGCAAATGGTCTTGCTTTGCCAGTGGCAATATCAAACTCTAAAATCTGTGCTCGACCAGCTTCCTTGTCCAGCCCATTTTCAGCCACATTGCTGTTCGATCCAACCGAGATATATAGTTTGGTACCCTCTGGATTCGCAATCACATTTTTTGTCCAATGATGATTAAGTTTCCCTGCGGGTAAATCCAGCACCTTGGTACCTGATGTCGTAATCTTTGTTGCACCTTCTTGATAGGGAAACCGTATCAATGCATCGGTATTGGCGACATAAAGTGTGTTCCCCACCAAAGTCATACCAAACGGCGAATTTAAGTTTTCAAGAAAAACTGTGTTCTTATCAGCAATACCATCACCATTGGTATCACGTAGCAAACGGATACGGTTCGCGCTAGGAAATGAAGAACCCGCACGTTGCATTACCTTCTTCGCAATTTTTCCACGAATTCCTTTACTATCATCGGGCTTAGGCGGTGCATCGGTTTCAGCTACCAAGACATCACCATTTGGTAATACATAGAGCCATCTTGGATGGTCTAGCCCCTGTGCAAAAGGTTGAACTTTTAAACCTTCTGCTGGCGTAGGCATCACACCTTTTGGCCAGCCTGTGGCTGGTGCAATATTAATTGTTGGCAATAAACTTGACTGTGGTTTAGGTAATACGGGTTGTGGACCATAACTGGCTGTAATTGGCTCCTGAGATGATGCAGTACACCCTGAAAAAGTCAAAACAACACTTGAAGCTAAAATAGAGTGGATAAACCGAGCCAGCATGATGGATCTCCTTTTATTTTTATCACTAGCACAAGGATAATCCGATGTATGATTGAGAAATAGTTGATTTGCTTAACAGATTGTCTCTCATGTAAATCAATCGCTTTAAAATAGCCCTGCTCACGCGCCTATTGCCCCCATAAAGGAAAACTGTATCAATATTATTTTAAGACCACTGCAATATTCAGAAATTGATCTGATCTGGCAACAGATTAGTCGACGTGAGCTGATCACACAAAACTACATAAGACAGTCTTTGCAATTAGAAGACTGCTTCTATGACGTACAGCAATGGGACGATTACCATCTACAATATGATCCCCCAAAACTAAAACAGCTTTATCAGCACAAGGCTGAAATGATTGGAGCTTTCAGCTCTAAGGGGAAATTACTTGGCGTATCGGTCGTATCCAATCAATTGATTCACGATTATCCAGACGCTAAACTTTTGCATTATTTTTATGTCGATGCAGACCATCAAGGTCAAGGAATCGGTGCAAAGTTAATGCAAACTGCAATAACTTCTGCACGTAAGCTCGGAGCTAAATATCTCTATATTTCAGCGACACCGAGCAAAAGAACCGTCGATTTTTATATGAAACATGGTGCTAAGCTACTTGATCATCCAGACCAACAGCTATGGCAATTAGAGCCTGAAGATATCCATCTGCTATGTGAATTGTAATTTCTTAAGCGTCGATCATAGAGATATCTATTTATCGACGCTTGTCATTCACTTAAGTCTTCAACGCGCGTGCTTCAGCAATATTATGCTGCTCCACCAAAGTGCGAATGGTATATTCATGATTGGTTTTCTGATCGCATGCAAATTCACATTTCTGATCCAACGGTAGCACACTCCCCCCAAGTAGTGGACAGCCTGCAAACAACTCCGCCACCCAATCAACAAAGACTCTAACTTTGTGGGATAAATGCCGACTTTGCAAATACACCACCGAAATTGGCATCGGTGCAGGTGTCCATTGTGGTAAGACTTCTTTTAGAGTTCCCGCTTCAAAATGGTTGGTCAGCATATAGCGTGGACCTTGGATCAGGCCAAAACCTTGTAAAGCCAAATCAATATAGGCATCCCCATCATTGACAGAAACATGCCCATTGACACTGACACTTTGGATCAGGTCATCGACCACAAAATCCCAGTCAAAATTGCGCCCTGTACGGCTGGAAAAGAAATGAATAGCCTGATGGTTTTTTTGCAGATCATGTAATGTCTTAGGTTCGCCATATTTTTCCAAATAGCACGCTGATGCTGCTGTTGCGCACTGAAATGTACCGATACGGCGTGCGATTAAACTGGAATCTTGTAGCTCTCCCACCCGAATTGCACAGTCTACAGCTTCACCCACCAAATCGACTGGGCGATCATTCAAGCCAATCACCAGATCAATATCAGGATAACGATGATGAAACTCTCTCAATCGTGGAATTAGAATCAAGCGACCAATCGAGACAGGTACATCAATACGCAACCGTCCCCGCGGTCCTCGTTCCTCATCATGGAAGGATGCCTCTATATCTTCAACATCGGCCAGAATTCTTAATGTACGGTCATAATACACAGCACCATCTGGTGTTAGGCTGAGCTTACGTGTGGTTCGATTCAATAAACGAACTTGTAAATGTTTTTCTAATCCCTGAATGGTCGTAGTCACAGAAGCACGTGGTAGTCCCAGACTGTCTGCAGCCAAACTAAAGCTATTAGTTTCAACCACTTTATTAAAGACTTTCATTGCATGAAATAGATCCACTGGCCCACTCCCATTGATGCATTTTCAAGTTTCACACATCAATTATTATAAAAATACGAATAGTGTTATCAAATTTAGTATATTTATTCGTAATTGACAAACTTTTATGCTCCTTTCATTCCATAAACCTGTTTCTCCCCTACAGACCAAAACAAAAAGTCTGAAAACAGGGATTCAAATAACCAGGAGCATCCCATGTCACTTTCCCGCAAACAGCTGACGCTGTCTGCTGTCATTATTGCCATTTTTGCAACAGGTGGCAGTTTTATTCTCTTCCAAGAAAATGCAGATGCGAAAGCTACCCCCACAGCAAGTGCACCACCTGCTGCAACTGTAGATGTTGCGAATGTACTCAGTAAAACCATTACCGACTGGCAAGAATATTCGGGACGTCTCGAAGCCATTGATCAAGTTGATATACGTCCACAAGTCTCAGGCAAACTAATTGCCGTGCATTTTAAAGATGGCAGTTTAGTGAATAAGGGCGACTTACTCTTCACCATTGACCCACGGCCTTTTGAAGCAGAACTAAATCGTGCCAAAGCTCAACTGGCTTCTGCTGAAGCACAAGTGACGTACTCTTCAGCTAACTTAGGCCGCAACCAGCGTTTAATCCAAAGTAATGCGATTGCCCATCAAGAGCTTGATCAAGCAGAAAACGAAGCTCGCTCGGCCAATGCCAACTTGCAGGCTGCCAAAGCAGCAGTCGAAACTGCCCGTCTAAATCTGGAATATACCCGTATTACCGCACCTGTCAGTGGACGTATTTCCCGTGCAGAAGTCACGGTTGGAAATGTAGTTTCCGCAGGCAATGGCGCACAAGTCCTCACCAGCTTGGTATCCGTTTCTCGTCTTTATGCATCTTTTGATGTCGATGAACAAACCTATCTGAAATATATCAGTAATCAACGTAATTCAGCCCAAGTCCCCGTTTATCTTGGTCTTGCCAATGAATCTGGTTTTAGCCGTGAAGGTTATATCAGTTCGATCGACAATAATTTAAATACCACATCAGGCACCATTCGTGTGCGTGCCACCTTCGATAATCCTAAAGGTGTGATGCTTCCTGGACTGTATGCCCGTATTCGTCTGGGCGGTGGACAACCTCGCTCAGCCATTCTGATTAGCCCAACTGCGATTGGTGTCGATCAGGACAAACGTTTTGTGGTGGTGGTCGATGCGAAAAACCAAACCGCATATCGTGAAGTTAAATTGGGTGCACAACAAGATGGTCTGCAAATCATCAATAGTGGTCTGCAAATCGGTGACCGTATCGTGGTGAATGGTTTACAACGTATCCGCCCGGGTGATCCTGTAAAACCTCAACTCATTGCTATGCCGAATCCTCAAATTACTGTCGATAACACTGCACAACAACCTCAGCCTACAGAAAAAACCCCAACTTCGGCAAAAGGTTAATCCTCATGAATATTTCCAAGTTTTTTATTGATCGTCCGATCTTTGCCGGGGTATTGTCCGTCCTGATTCTACTGGCGGGCCTTCTCTCCCTTTTCCAACTGCCCATTTCTGAATATCCAGAAGTGGTGCCACCCTCTGTGGTAGTGCGTGCCCAATATCCGGGTGCCAACCCTAAAGTAATCGCTGAAACCGTTGCTTCTCCGTTGGAGGAATCCATCAACGGTGTAGAGAACATGCTGTATATGCAGTCTCAGGCCAACAGCGATGGCAACCTGACCATTACCGTCAATTTCAAGCTCGGGATTGATCCAGACAAAGCCCAGCAACTGGTGCAGAATCGGGTTTCTCAAGCCCTACCACGTTTGCCTGAAGATGTACAGCGTCTCGGTGTGACCACGCTAAAAAGTTCACCAACCTTGACCATGGTGGTGCATCTCACCTCACCCGATAATCGCTATGACATGACCTACTTGCGCAACTATGCAGTACTCAATGTCAAAGACCGTCTGGCACGTTTACAAGGTGTGGGTGAGGTCGGTCTGTTTGGTTCAGGCGATTACGCCATGCGGGTATGGTTAGACCCACAAAAGGTGGCGCAACGTAATCTCACCGCCACTGAAATCGTCAATGCGATTCGTGAACAGAATATTCAGGTTGCCGCAGGGACTATTGGTGCTGCACCCAATAATTCTCCTTTACAGCTCTCGGTGAATGCGCAAGGTCGTTTAAGTACCGAACAGGAATTTGCCGATATTATTTTAAAAACGGCTGCGGATGGTGCAGTAACGCGTTTAGGTGATGTGGCCCGTGTTGAACTGGCTGCTTCGCAATATGGTTTGCGTTCATTGCTGGACAATAAACAGGCCGTGGCGATTCCAATTTTCCAAGCACCAGGTGCCAATGCCTTACAGGTCTCTGACCAAGTGCGTAGCACCATGGCGGAACTGTCCAAAGATTTTCCAGCCTCGATTAAATACGACATCGTTTACGACCCGACTCAATTTGTGCGTTCAAGTATCAAAGCGGTAATTCATACCCTGCTTGAAGCGATTGCACTGGTCGTTGTGGTGGTGATCCTGTTCTTACAAACATGGCGTGCCTCAATCATTCCGTTACTGGCAGTGCCTGTTTCAATCATTGGTACTTTCGCCTTGATGCTGGCCTTCGGTTATTCCATCAATGCGCTATCCCTGTTCGGAATGGTACTCGCCATCGGGATCGTGGTCGATGATGCCATCGTGGTGGTGGAGAATGTTGAGCGGAATATTGAAGCAGGACTCAGTCCAAGGGATGCGACCTATCGTGCCATGCGTGAAGTCAGTGGACCGATTATTGCCATCGCGCTAACTCTGGTTGCCGTGTTTGTCCCGCTGGCCTTTATGACCGGCTTAACAGGCCAATTCTATAAACAATTTGCCATGACCATTGCCATCTCCACTGTGATTTCGGCTTTCAACTCACTCACCCTATCTCCTGCTTTAGCAGCCATGTTGCTAAAAAGTCATGATGCCAAACCAGACGTGCTGACCCGTGTAATGAACCGTGTCTTTGGACGCTTCTTTGCCCTGTTTAACCGCGTATTCTCACGCGCATCGGATCAATATGGTCGTAGTGTCAGTCGGGTCATTTCCCATAAAGCCTCAGCAATGGGTGTTTATGCGGCTCTGCTTGGCCTGACCATCGGGATTTCTTATATTGTTCCGGGTGGCTTTGTTCCTGCGCAAGATAAGCAATATCTGATTAGCTTTGCCCAATTACCGAATGGCGCCTCATTGGATCGAACTGAAACCGTGATTCGTAAAATGAGTGATGCAGCACTGAAACAACCCGGCGTGGAAAGTGCAGTGGCTTTCCCCGGACTATCCATTAATGGCTTTACTAACAGCTCCAGCGCAGGGATTGTCTTTGTCACTTTGAAACCTTTTGCTGAACGCAAAGCAGCTGATCTTTCTGCCAATGCCATTGCGGGTGCCTTAAATCAGAAATACTCAGCGATTCAAGATGCTTATATTGCAGTATTCCCGCCACCGCCCGTGATGGGTCTCGGCACCATGGGTGGCTTTAAACTCCAGCTGGAAGATCGTGGTGCTTTAGGCTATGCCGAGTTAAACAACGCAGCGCAATCCTTTATGAAGGCAGCACAATCTGCACCTGAATTGGGGCCAATGTTCTCTAGTTATCAAATCAATGTACCGCAATTGAATGTTGATCTGGATCGGGTTAAGGCCAAGCAACAAGGTGTTGCCGTGACCGATGTATTCAACACCATGCAGATTTACCTCGGTTCACAATACGTGAATGACTTTAACCGCTTTGGTCGTGTCTATCAGGTGCGTGCTCAAGCCGATGCGCCATTCCGTGCCAATCCTGAAGATATTTTACAGCTTAAAACCCGTAACAATGCAGGACAAATGGTGCCGCTGTCTTCACTGGTCAATGTGACTCAAACCTATGGTCCAGAAATGGTGGTGCGCTATAACGGCTATACCGCTGCCGATATTAATGGTGGTCCTGCACCGGGCTATTCATCTAGCCAAGCCGAAGCTGCGGTTGAGCGAATTGCCGCTGAAACCTTACCACGTGGGGTGAAATTTGAATGGACCGATCTGACCTATCAAAAGATCTTGGCAGGTAATGCTGGATTATGGGTCTTCCCAATCAGTGTGCTGTTAGTGTTCTTAGTCTTGGCGGCGCAATATGAAAGCCTCACCTTGCCATTGGCCGTGATTCTGATTGTCCCAATGGGTATCTTGGCTGCACTAACTGGGGTTTGGCTCACAGGCGGTGATAACAACATCTTTACCCAAGTCGGCTTGATGGTGTTGGTCGGGCTGGCCTGTAAGAATGCCATCTTGATCGTGGAATTTGCCCGAGAACTGGAAATGCAAGGAGCGACCGCATTCAATGCCGCGGTTGAAGCCAGCCGTTTACGTTTGCGTCCGATTCTGATGACCTCAATCGCCTTCATTATGGGTGTGGTTCCACTAGTCACATCAACAGGTGCAGGTGCTGAAATGCGTCATGCCATGGGTGTTGCGGTATTCTTTGGTATGATCGGGGTGACCTTCTTTGGTTTGTTCCTGACCCCTGCCTTCTATGTGTTGATTCGTACCCTGAACAGCAAACATAAACTGCACTCGGCAGCTGTGCATGAAGCACCACTGCACAGTTCACACGATCATTAAGGAGCAGGCCATGACAGGATTAAAACCACACTGGATACTCTCCTCACTCATGGGAAGCCTGCTGCTTGCAGGCTGCTCATTGGCACCTGAATATCAGCCTGCCAAGGTGGTGATTCCACTGCAATTTAAGGAAGCTGATGCTAAGTTGAACGATCCGAACTGGAGCATCGCGCAACCTGCCGATGCACAATCTCGCGGTGAGTGGTGGAAGATTTTTAATGATCCACAACTGAATGAGCTAGAACAACAGGCTATCGCAGGCAACCAGAATCTAAAAGCGGCAGCAGCCAATATTCAGGCATCTCGTGCCTTAAGATCTGCTGCACAAGCTGAACGTTTACCTAGTATTGGTGCAGGTTTTGGGCCAACCCGTCAAAAGCCCTCACCCGCTTCTTTAGGACTTGATTCGGATGCATCCACATCTGCACGTACCTTATGGCGGGCACAAGCCAATGTCTCCTATGAACTGGATCTATTTGGACGGGTTGCCAGCAGTATCAATGCAGCGACCGCAGATGTGCAGCAACAGGAAGCACTTTATCATTCGGCACTGTTAGCCTTGCAAGCTGATGTGGCGCAGGCATACTTTCTGATTCGTCAATTCGATGCTGAGCAAGCCATTTATGCGCAAAACATCAAGTTACTGACAGAGAATCAAAATTTGATCCAAGCACGTTATCGCAATGGCTTGGTCAGTGATCTGGATGTTTCTCGCGCACAAACTGAACTTTCGACCGCACAGACCAATGCACTCAGCATTGCACGGAGTCGAACCAATACCGAACATGCATTGGCGGTATTACTCGGGAAACCCCCCGCTGATTTCAGCTTAGCGATTCAACCATTGTCCGCTACAGCGATTCGCCTCCCTGCAGGTTTACCTTCGAGCTTGCTTGAACGTCGTCCTGATATCGCTGCCGCAGAACGCGCAATGGCCGCCGATAATGCACGCATTGGTATTGCCCGTGCTGCTTTTTTTCCCAAACTGGATCTCACTGGTGCGCTGGGTTATGAATCTGCGAGTTTAGGAGATTTAGGTAAATGGTCGAGTCGGACTTTTTTACTCGGTCCCGTTGCTGGCACAATTTTATCTTTACCGCTATTTGATGGCGGGCAACGTAAAGCAGGTGTTGCACAAGCACGGGCTGGCTATGAACAAAGTGTCGCCAATTATCGACAGACCGTGCTGAATGCTTTCCGTGAAGTTGAAAATGGTTTGTCCGATCAGCGTATTCTGGATCAGCAAATACAGGCACAAGGGCAAGCACTTGCTTCATCTCGACATGCCAATCAGCTCTCACATTTGCGTTATCGTGAAGGCAGCATTAGTTATCTGGATGTGATTGATTCGGATCGGAGTATTTTGCAGCAAGAGCAACTCGCTGCACAGCTTCGTGGCAGCCGAATGATTGCCAGTGTAGACCTCATCCGTGCTTTAGGTGGTGGTTGGCATACAGGACAAGCAGAGCTGGCACGGCAATAACGTACATTTAGAATAGATTAAAGCCCCATCATATATGGGGCTTTTTTAAACTTAAAATAGCTTAGTATTCCTACTTAAATTAAGCCTAATTATTATTTTACAAAGGACCAAACATCAGGATCTTGATAGTTTTCATCTATTTTATATCCCTTCTGTTTTGCTTCTCGCTCTTGTGAAAATCTCACTAATTTATTTTTTTCCACCATCTTTTGAAATGCCATTTCTAATTCTTGGCTATTCATTTGATCAAAATTACTTATACTATTTCTTTCATCATAACGTATAGTCTGAATCGTATAACGCAACATATATTGCTCTTGTTTTTTCTCATTAATGGCAGTTTGATCAATACTAAATTTTAATAAGATGCCATTGCTATAAAGCTGATATGAGAATACTTTTGTTGGTATTTTATTAAATACTTCCTGCCACTCCTTAAAACTTAAGATATGTGTCGGATCAATCACTTCTTTTCGATCTAAAATATATTTTAGGTTATCTTCTTTCGCAATTCTTGCATCAAATCGATAAAAATATTGCTTCCAACCTGCTTGATTAATCTTTTTAATCAATTCAACATAAGCTGTATAAGCCTGTTCTGGCGCTACAAACTCTTCACGTGTCAAACCCGCTTCAATATCAATAACTTGGATGCCATCTCTAAGGCTATCTGAAAATTGAGAACCCATTACTGAGAATATATTCTCTAACTCCAAACTGTTAATACCATGCTCAACTCTAACTTTACCTAAATTTGGTGGATTCCAATTCAGGGTCATAAAGTTTATCCCAGCGGGTTGGCTATCAACCTCTCCATCCGTATATTTTAAAAAATCCTGTACCCCTTGTAATCCTAAATGTAGGGTATAATTTTGCTGATTACTCATATATTGGCTCTCTCTAGCTTTGGAGCTAGGTTCACATGCGCTTAATAACAATCCAATGAGGAAGATAAAAAAAAGCTGATTATATTTTGCCATCATTACTATCTCTTCCTACCTTAAATTCAGCTTTACTATTGCCCCAAGTCGAAATGACAGATAGCTCTTTTTCTAAAAAAGCTCGACCTTTATCATGTAACATTAATCGATGGTACTTCTTAGCTGCCTCATTAATCCATTTCATTCGACTATCAAAGTCTTCTACTTTGGTCCCTTTTAATGGTTCACTGTAAACACTTTCAGGTAATTGAGGTAACTCAGTGGCATGTCTGCCAGTATATTTTCCCTGGGAATTTGGTTTTACTGCTGCTACATCATAATCACTAGATAGAACCAAAGTATCATCAATAATTTTTTTTAGTCGCTGTCCTGCAGCTTGTATACGAACTTTCCAACTACTCCAAACAATCTTTTGTAAAATATTAAATTGTTCTTGTGCGGCAATAGCCATTAAATGTTGAAATAAGAGCCCATCTGCTTTTTTAAATGTATCTTGTCTAGACCCTCCTGCTTTGAAAATACTTTCAATATCAGGAAGGAAACCAAATGCTTTTTCTATATCTGGCGTTACACCTAGATTGTTTACTTGAGTCAGACAACTAGACCACGGTATATTCATTACTGTTTGCTTAATATGAGTAAACTTAGCAACATTTCTTTGTTTTTTACAATTGTTAAAAGAATTTGAGGAAGCACTCCAAGCATAATGCCACGGTGCAATATCCATAAACAACCATAAATTACCTGTTGCAAAAGTATGAATTGGATCTCGAACAAATCCAAGAGTGCCTGGCGGTGTTAAAGGAGTCAACGAAGCTACAGGTACCCATTTATATCCAAATTTTACAAATCCATTATTAAATACAGTTGCTACTGTTTTTGATGCAAAAGCCCCTAAGCCCATCCAGTAGTAACGCCCTTTTAATTGTTTATTTCCTGAAATTTCCTGCTCTAAATATATTTTTGCATATACAGAAGCTATACGACGTGCTCGCGCTTCATAACCCGGTTCTAACTTATAGGTATTAGTTTTTTGATTCTGTAAATTTGACAACCGCATAATCGCTTGCTGTTGATAAATCTCCCAGAAAGTAAGGCAATCACACTGTACAGCTTTGCAACTGTTCTCAGTCGTATTGGTATTGCTTTGCCACTCTAAACTTCCAGTCATTTTTTACTCCTGATCTTCATTAGTGTCAGGATCAACTTGTAAATTCATCCAATTCAGCTCCAGCTTAAGCTCTTTTTCTTGTGGTGAATGGATACGCTTGGTCCATCCTTTCTTATTGGTCTGTGCCATAAAAGTCTCATCACCAGAACTAACTTTATAATCCATTTCTTTAAAAGGCTCTCCTGAGGGGAGTGTTAATGCAAACTGCTCATTAAACAACTCTAGGGCCGGCAATCCTTTGATATTTACGCCTAACGCCTGCCCAGTTTTAAACAAATGCTGCCCCGCTTTCACCTCAAACTTTCCACCTGTAGTAGGAAAAATCCCTGAGCCATTCAGCTTGAGTTGCGAACTCTGTGCGGTAAATACAATTTCTTTAGGACTGGTAATTTCAATGCGGTCTTCGGTCGAAATAATTTGAATCCCTTGCTTGGCAAGTAAATCCATTCCATCCGACTGGGCATGTACTTCATACTTACCTTTCGCAGCCACCTGCTTAATCCCATTCTGCGCAGCAAACAGGCTGATCCTGTTCTGAACATGGGCAACCAGATTCTTTTGCGTACTCAGATTAATACTATCACCCGCAATCTGATTAATTTGCCCATCTGCTGAGAGATGAATATCTTCATTGGTACTTAGACCTATCCCCGCAGGGGAATTTAACAGCAATAAAGCTTTTTCGAATTTTGCGATCTTGTCCTGAATCTGATCAGCAAACGCTTTTAACTGATCAAGTGATTCAATTTCATCGGTTTGCTGGTTCTTGGCAACTTCACTTAATGCTTTGGCATTGCTTTGGTTGCCTTCGAGCTGCTGCTTGGCAGGCTGTGCATCCAGATGCTCACCCTGTGCCTGATCCTGCTTTTGTGTGCTAACAAGTAAGCCTTGCCCTGCACGCACAGCTCCCCATTGATCAGTACGCAGTTCAAAGCCTTCTCCACGGTCTTCACTTTCAGCCTTGTCTTTGGGATTACTCAGTTTACCCAAGTTCAACTGACTGGCAGCATGACTACTTTGTAGTTGCGCGCTGATCTGACCCGTGGTGTCATCAAACCGCAGCTGGTTAAAGCCTTCGCCTTGGTATTCTTTGGACTTGATCCCTGCCAATTTCTTGGTATCAGGCAGCTTACCTGTATGATCGAATTTAGTTGGACTGCGTTGGGCTTCATGAATCCGTCCGACCACATAAGGACGATCAATATTGCCATCAAAGAAGTTGATCACCACGATCTCACCAATTCTTGGTAAGAAACGTGCACCGTAGCCTTCACCTGCCCACGGCGTTAATACATCCACCCATGCAGAATCGGTATCATTGTCATTGGCACCTGCACCACCATCATGACTGTGATCATCGGCTCGGGTAAACAGGAATCGAACTTTAATCCGTCCCCATTCATCCACATGAATTTCCTCACCGCTTGGCCCTACGACTTTAGCGCGTTGTGGATGGGTTGCAGGTCGATGCTGTAACGGGTTGTACTCAGGAACTAGACTAATATTACGTCGTTGCAATATCAGTTGATTGGCTTGACGTTCATCAGATGCAGCATGCTGAAAAGAACTACTTTGCCAATGACTTTGTTGTAGCAAAGCCATCACTTGATCATTTAAATCTTTAGGTAAGTTATTTTGGTTATAAAAGCTTTTTGAGCTGATCAAGAATTCTTTATCTGCACCATCATGTTGATCAATTTCTGGATGTTCATTCAGTTCAAACCAGTAGCCGACATGTGTATCGCGTACTGTAGATGTCGCAACAAATTGCTTAGCCTGCGAATCATAATATTGGCTTAAATTCTGATTCAGTTTCTCAATTTGAGCATTGCCTGCTTTTGTGGTGCCATCTTCACCGTTTAAATCTTGAATCCATGCAGGTGAAAAATGCCATGCCTGCTCTAAAGCAAGTTGTTGGTTATCGTGCTGATCACTATGGCTATGTTTACTTTGAACACTACCAGCACCTTCATCTTGTTCTAAATTATCGGCTTGCCAACGTTGCACGTGTACCGCGCTCGGTTGCAATGAGCGCTGTGCCACAAATGCGGTGATGCTATCCTGTGTTTCAGTGGCACTACTGCGATGAAAGCGAATGTTACGACGGTCTAAGGCTTTATATTGATTATTGTCATCGATTAATCGGAGTTTCTGTGGCTGGATTTGTTCGCTTGAACTGGATACCTTCAGTTGAGCTTCATCAATCAGCCAGTTAATCCCTTCACTTCGCAGCAAACGCGTCAGAAAATCATAATCTGTTTCATTGCCCTGCATAATAAATGGGCGGATATCATATTGTTTGCTTAAACCAGTTAAATCCAAGCTTAAACTAGCAGCAAATAATGGACTTTTGCTCTGCCATTCTTGAAAAATGGTCTGAATTACATCGACCACTGATTTCGCCATAAAAACACGGCTGTTACGACGATGTTTCCATAATGCGGTCGGATCTTGTACACCCAGCCGATAAATCGTCAGTGAACCATCACTTGCACCAATATCAGCTTGAGTAATGATACCTGTAATACGTGTAAGTTCAGCTTTATCGGTCACAATATCAATCGCAACCTGACTACCGATAAAACTTTTTAAAGGGATAACTGCATTGGTCGAAAGGCAAAGTAATTGTAGATCAATACCGTGATTCAGCTGATGTAGACCATCAATACGTTGCAAGAAAACTTGGCTATTCAAAGATGAATTTGAAAACTGAGCATGAATGGCACGTTTCTGTGCTGTAAGCCCCAAACGCTCTAAAGCTTGAAATATATTATTCGACATCTTTTTTATAGATTATCTGCTTAAATTTAGCGAATTTTAATCAAAATATAGATTTCATGTCCATACAGAACCGTCTATTTATGACAATTTACGTCACATTTTTGTTGGATTTATTTTACCGCCTCAGGCCAACCTAGCCTATGGCTTTGAGTCAATTCATTTTTTACTAAACACACCAATCGAACAATCTAAAGCTTGTTTCAATTTTTTCAGTCAATGCTATTTTTTATAAGAGGATTAATAAAGAATTGAATGAGCAAATAATATTTCGATTCAGCTAAAACTTAGTTTTTATTGAAATAAAGGCATACCGTTATAGATACACCTTTATTTTCAATTAATAGCTAAAAATCTATATTTCCCATTTTTAGAATCTAGCACGCAGCGATAAAGTTACATTACGTGGTTCGCCCCAATAAACACCATTATAGAAACCAACCTGTTGATAATATTTTTCATCAAATAAGTTATTCACTTGTAGGTTTGCGCTAAATGACTCACTGAAGGTATAACCCATATTGGCACTCGCCAAGAAGTATGCATCTTGTCGTACATAACCATCAGAATTTTTAGGCGCACTGGTCGATTTACTCACTACCTCACTTTGCCAATTCACCCCAAAGCCAATATTGAATTTATTGGCGCCGTCCCAAAGCTGTTCAGGCAGTTTGAAGTTGGTGTAAATTTTGACTTGATTCTGAGGAAGCGTGGTTGAAGCCTTCACGGTTTCTGAACTGATACTGTTCACATAGGTGTAGCCCGCGGTAACATTCCACGTCGGTGTGATTCGGCCAATGGCTTCTAACTCAAAACCTTCAATTTTTAGGCCCTCACCCGAAGCTTTCATTGGGTCACCACCATCGTCGGTTTTAATACCTGCTGCAATTGCTTCTTCATCTCGAACCGCAACATTCTCCTTTTTTGACCAGAATGCAGCAGCGGTTGCCAAAAGTTGATCATCCAATAAACTGGCTTTTAAGCCCGCCTCATAGCTTTTACCTGTTTCAGGTTCTAAGAAACTGTTATTACGGTCCTTTTGACTACTTGGATTAAACATATCAGTATAGCTTGCATAAGCAGTTACAATATCGTTAATCGCGTAAGTTGTACCGAAGTAAGGCGTGAAAGCATCGGTTTTCACATCACTCTTCGTGCCATTGGTGGCAGAATAATCACTATAGCGCCCCCCTACAATCAACTTTAGATCATCTGTCAGGTTTAGTTTTAAGGTACTGTATGCACCATAATTACGTTGTTTTGCGTCTTTGGTTGATGGAATAACACTATAGCCAGGTTTAGGCGTCGTATTACCATCCCATGTCCGCCAATCATTAATTACACAAGTATCACCAATATTATTAGAAGGTAGCGTTACCCCGTTCACTTTCTTGGTACAAGTCAATTGATTACTGGCAATTCCATCAATGAATCCACCCGGGCTGTCTGTAGAGCGATCAAAGCCATTTCCACCAATCACCAATTCATGCTCACGATTAAATAATTTAAATGGACCACTCGCGAACAACTCTAAACTTGTTTTTTTAGAGTCGGATGTTGGATATACCGTTGACCAAACCCCAACCCCTGTTCCATCATTCTGATTTGGAAAACCAGAACCACCATAAGACATTAACCAGAAACTTTTTGATAATGAATGAGAAGCAGCCGCTTTAATCATCCAGTTATTCTCAAATTTATAGGTCAAATCAGCAAATACAGTTTTGTCACTTTGGCTAATGGTATTCCAACGATTTGCCAAGCTGAAATTACGCGGTAAATTAGCCAGCGAACCATCTTGATTCCAGTACGGTACAGTTCCCCACGTTGAACCACGTGGTTGGTTGTCTTGATATTGAAAACCAATACTGCCTGTTAATTTATCCGTGATATCCGCTTCAACCATCGCCATCGCAGCCAAGGTTTCCAGAGAGTAATAATCCATATAGGATTCTCCCTCTCGACGTGCTGCCATCACACGGCTACGCACACTGCCATCAGCTGTTAAAGGGATAGAAACATCAGCTTCATTTCGAATGGTATTCCAGCGACTAAATGATGTAGCAACCGAGCCCGTCAGTTCTTTTGCAGGGCGTTTACGAATCATATTGATGGTTGCAGAAGGATTTCCTGTAGATCCTGTTAAACCTGTTGCCCCTTTTATCACTTCAATACGGTCAAAGAAAAAACTATCAACACGTGGGCTGTTCTCACCAATTGGCATGCCATCAATTTGACGATTACTAATCGCATAGCCTCGTGCGGAATAGTTTGAGCGTTCACTATCGTTTTTAGTGACCGTAACACCCGGTGTGGCTGCAAGTACATCATCAATAATATTCAGATTACGTTGCTCAATCTGTTCACGTGTAATGACACTGACGGATTGTGGTGTTTCTTTTAAGGAAAGTTTTAACTTGGAGGATGTCCGAGATGATTTCGCTTGAAAGCTTTCACTGCCTTCCGTTTTTTCATCATCGGCTGCAACTTTAATGGTTGGGAGTACGCTTGCGCTCTGTTCTTGCGCCCAAGCGTGATGTGAGAATGCCCCGAAAATAAGAATCGATTTTATCGCAATATTTAAAGCAGGTTGTCTAAGCTGATTGTTCATAATGCTGCAATTAATTAAATAAGAATCATTATTATTATCAATATCAATACAAAAATAAATGCAGAATTCACAATTTCTTAATATTTATTTGATTTTTTAGGCCAAAAAAGAAAACGAATCATCAATTGGACAAGATGGGAATTAAACCTGTCAAAGAATTAATGCAGATCGATTCAGGGACAGGAGCTTAGTTAAAGTGATACTTTTCAATTATACTTTCTGTAGTCGATATAAAGTATACCCCCAACCAAAACCATGTTAATTATTATTTTTCAATTAATTAGAAGTTTATTATTGAATCATCCTCGCGCTCTAAAATACGAGGACCTAAACCCAACTCTGCCAGAATATCTTCTGGATTACGCAAACGACATTGTTCCAAAGACAAACACCCGCAGCCAATACACCAGTCCATTTCGTCTCTTAAACGAGTGAGCTTTTGAATACGTTCATCCAAGTCTTTACGCCAACAAGTGGATAATTCTGCCCACTGCTCCGCTGTTAACTTGCTGCCTATTGGGTAAACACTCAACGCTTTTTTAATTTCATCCAATGAAATTCCAACTTTTTGCGCGACCTTAATAATTCCGATATAGCGCAGCACAGACAAAGGATAACGACGTTGATTACCATTGGTTCGAATACTTTTAATCAATCCTTTGGACTCATAAAAATGCAAGGTTGAAACAGCGACACCACTTCGTTTAGCCACTTCCCCAACTGTCAGCATCCGATTGATATCAATTTTTCGTTCGGGTGTCATGGTTCAATATCTCAAGATTACTTTAGGTTTTATAGTTTATGGCAAAGCAATTTGTCAATTTAACCCTATATGATGTAGTTCAAAAAATAGCTCAACAATCAGATTGAGCTCTACAAAGTATTGGGCGGAGGCTTAACACGATAATGATCACAAGGAGTTTTAAGAATGGCTACAGCTGTTCTTAAAACCACATCCAACCAAAGATAAGCTAGGCTAATAACCAGAACGCAAAAAAGCAGCCTATAAACGAATTGAGCTGATGTTTATTTTTTTATACTTGGATCATTGTCTATTTTAATGATCAATCAGCGATTTATATAAATATTAAAAAGAACCGTTTAAAAGTTGAATACCTGATACTTATTTCGTTGTCTTTGCCAATATCGCTTGAATAAAGTCACCAATCTCATCTAAGGCCTGTTCAGATTTTTGCACAAAGCGATTAAACATCTGAAAGTTATGCCACATATTTTCATAGACATGCAGATGAACCTCCACACCCGATTGTTGGGCACGCTTGGCCAGATTGATCGCATCATCCACGAGAATCTCTTCACTTCCGGCTTGAATCAATAACGGTGGAAGACCGATCAAATCAGCAAAAATAGGCGAAATACGTGGATCATTAGATCGTAATTGCCCACGATATCCATCCCCACCACGTTTTAAAGCATAGGCGCGAATCATTGGATCTCGTTTGGCATTTTTAAATACTGAAGCTGAACTCAAAGTAATATCCACATAAGGCGAGATCATGATCATACCCGCAGGCAAAATCTGCCCTGCCTCTCTTAATTCCACCGCGAATGCTAAGGCCAAAGCACATCCACCAGAATCTCCACCCAAAATAATTTGCTCAGGCGTCCAGCCATCACTCAATAAATGTTGATAGACCGACCTCACATCCTCCAGTGCTGCGGGATAAGGATGTTCAGGCGCACGTCGATAATCTAGCATATACACGTTGACCTTGGCTCGTGCAGCCAATTCAGTAGACAGTGCGCGATGGGTTCGTGATGAACCTGCAAAAAAAGCACCGCCATGACAATGCAATAATACCCCTTGCACCTCACCCGCAGGCCTTGCCACTTCGACAGGAACAATACGTTGATCCTGTGCATCTCTCAATTTAATCTTTTGTATAACAACATCGGCTCTGGGTTTAAAAATACGAGAGCCCACTTCCATTGCACCACGCAAGATCGGAAAAGGTAAAGCCAAACCACTGGCCAGCTTAAAACTCAGTCGCAAACTCATTTTTACGCCTGTTTCAATCATCTTTTGCTGCATCATGTGCTCCTGTTGAAGACTTCATCGAGTCATCATTTAACTGGCTTTTTTCTCAGATTCAGACTCAGCAAAACCAAGTACATAATCGTTCAGATCGCATTGTGCCAAGCGAGCACGCATCTCAAAGGTGGTCCACGGCCATAAGGTACTGTTACGACCATTCCGATCGATAAAGTAGCTGCTACATCCACCGCTATTCCAGACCGTATTTTTTAACGCCGCTTGGATTTCATCATTGTATTGTTCCAATACCTCAGCACGAATTTCAACGGTTTCAATCTGCTGTGCCTGTACTTTTTTCAGCATATCCAAGATATACGCCAATTGTGCTTCAATGATGATGAGTGCCGATGAGCTGACCGCAATATTAGGACCAAACATGACAAAGGCATTTGGGCAGCCTTCCACAACTGTACCGAGGTAGCCTTGGGCACTGCCTTGCCATACTTCGTCCATGCTTTTGCCATGTTTATTACGAATCTGTTTGGCAATTGGCGGATTACTGACTTCAAAGCCTGTGCCAAAAATAATCGCATCAACTTCATGCTCCGATCCATCACTGGCGATCAAAATATTGCCACGCACTTCTTCTACCCCACAGCGCAACACCTCTACATTCGGCTTTGCCAATGCTGGATACCATAGATTAGACTGTAATACCCGTTTGCAACCGATGGTAAAATCAGGCAATAGTTTTTCTCGTAGCTCGGGATCTTTCACCCCTAAGCGAATATTCAATTTGGCTAGGCGTTCAATCTGGCTGACCAGTTTTGGATGGTGCATACTGGAATTTAAGGATTCGAACACACCATAAACACCATAACGGGTTAAACGTTGTGTGATGGGAAGCACTTTAAACAGTGCCTGAGCAAGTTTTGGCAGGCTTTGATCCATTTTTGGCAATACCCATTGTGGGGTACGCTGTAACAAAGTGAGTTTCGCAACTTGAGCTTGAATCTCAGGTACAAATTGAATTGCAGACGCGCCTGCACCGACAACGGCAACTTTTTTTCCGTTTAAGTCAACATTATGATTCCATTCTGCCGAGTGGAACTGAGCCCCTTTAAATGTCTCTAAACCTTTAATTTTGGGCAATACAGGTTGATGCATTGGCCCACCCGCCATAATCGCAAAACGAGCATGGATCAAGCCTTGATTGGTTTTCACCACCCAATGCTTGGCCTGATCATCCCAAGCACTTTCCAGCATTTCATAGCCAAAGCGCACATACTTTTTCACATCGAATTGCTGCGCAACCTGTTGTATATAGGTCTTAATTTCTTGCTGCTGCGCAAACACCCGACTCCATTGTGGATTCGGTGCAAATGAATAGGAATATAACGCCGACGGCACATCACAAGCACACCCCGGATAGGTGTTGGCACGCCAGACACCGCCAATTTCATCGGCTTTTTCCAAAACCACAAAATCTGTAAAACCTGCTTGCTGTAATTTAATGGCTGCACCAATCCCTGCAAAGCCAGCCCCGATAATCACCACATGAAATTTTTCGATCTTCGCCATGAGTTTTAATCCTTATTTTGTCTGTGCCAATTGGCTTAAACGTTGGCTATATGCTTTTCGATCATTCTGATCCAAGCCTTTTAAAATACGATCATCCCCGATCAGTTTTCGGAAGCCGGTATTTAACCAATGCGGGACCAATCCATAGGCTTTCGGGGTATGGGTTAAATAATTCGGCACCGCAATTTCAGCAAGATTATGTGCGATGGCTTGAATAATCGCATTCGCCACATCTTGTGGCTCTACCGTCGGAATCGGCAAACTGTCTCCCGTTCCAGAGGACAACTCAGTCAAGACTTTGGATGGTAATACGGCAGATAAGCCAATCGGCGTGTCTCTAAGCTCTTGTTGCATCGATGCGGTTAAACCCACCACAGCAAATTTGGTCGCGCAATAAATACTGGCACCCGGAATCGGATATTTACCTGCCAGAGAAGCGACATTGACGATATGCCCCGTTTGTCGCGCCAGCATTTTGGGCAATACCGCTTTCATGCCATGAATCACTCCACGCAAGTTGATATCAATTTGCGCATCGGTAATGGCTTGGCTTTCCTCGACCATCGCCCCCATTGGCATAATGCCAGCGTTGTTGACCAAGATATCGATGGGGCCCAATTGCTTTTCAATCTGCGCAATGAGGTCATGAAATGAGTTCTGTGAACGTACATCCAAATAGCAGCCAAAGCCTTGCACTTTAGTGGCGGCTTGCTGAGCCAACTCCAGATCAATATCGCCAATTGCCACTTTGGCGCCGAGTTTTCTAAAGGCAACGGCAGTGGCTAAACCAATCCCTCGCCCACCACCTGTAATCAACACCACTTTGTTTAAAAAACTGTATTTTTTTTCCATGTCCAGTTCCTTTCGCCAGTCAAAAAACCATCAATTCGGAACATAATGTCACTTACGGAATGATGTGTCAATTTTAGTTAATTTTGTTTTATCGTATTTCCGATAAAGTTCTGATAAAATTTTTAGCATGAAAGATCAAACAACTCTCTCGCGTGCTGAACGCCAACGTATTCAATTACAAGCAGAAATTATTGAAGCTGCTTTTTTGGAGTTTTCTGAACGCGGTTATCATCAAACTGCGATCTCTGACATTGCCAAAAGACTGGGGATTGGTCATGGCACTTTCTATCGTCATTTTGAGAATAAAAGAGACATTCTGGATAAAGTCATTGTCGATACCATGTTCAAAATCACCGCCTTATTGGCCGATGAAAATGCACCAGATGCGGTATCCACACTGGAGGCTTACAGCATCCAATGCGAACGGATTTCCAGTAAATTTCAGGAATTTGCCAAGGATAATCCACGTGCAGTACGTTTGATTTTGCTTGAAGCGACCTCGATTGATAAAGAAATGACCGCTCAAGTGCATAACCTGCTGCACCTTGGGGGGCTACTCACCGCAGATTATTTAAAAAATGGAGTGAAATGCGGTTATTTAAAAGCGGATCTGGATACTGAAATGACTGGACATGCCATAGTCGGCATGATTATCGCCGGCGCATTTAAGTTCTTATCTGCACCTGAAGATGCCAATCTGTTAAAAAAATATAGCGATGCTGCAATTCAAATGATGATGGCAGGCATCGCTTAAAACTCAACTTTGGCTTGTGATTTATGCTGGCTTAAATGCTGGCATTTGATTTAAATAGGCCAATGCCTGTTGTGTTGACCCTTCATGTAATGGACTATGTTTGGGATTAAAATAGCGTAAGCAAGCAGCCAAGACATCACCCACACGCGGTACGCGATCCTGTCGGGCAGCACGCAAATAATCTTTAAAGCGAAAACGCTGTGGTAATTGCGGATCTTTTGCAACCAAGGTTTCCACAGCGATATAAGCCAATATAATAAATAAAGGAAAAGTAACAACAGCCGTCGCTGTTCGCAGCAGCATGTTATTGCTTAAATGCCGAAACATGGCATCGGCGACTTCACGATGTTCTACTTCTTCGGCACCATGCCATTGCAATAGGCGCAACATTTCCTCATCGACAGGTGCCTGCTGTAAACCGTCGGCATTGAGTACCCAATGTCCCAATACCCCCGTGAGGTGTTCCGCAGCGGCAACCATAGCAAGACGGGTATGTAACCATATCAATTTCAAAGCAGGGTGACGCAGCTCATAACCAAATGGCTTCTGCCCCAGCATGTCATGAAATATCCAGTTCATCAGCTTGCTATATTGATTCAGATCAATCCCCAAGGCCTCAATATGTCGCGTGACTAAGGTATGTCCATGACTGTGCGCCCCTTCCTGCTTAATAAAAGCAATCACCGCTACTTCTAATTGTTCATCCTGAATCAATGGCAATGCATCTCGAAAAGTCTGACAAAACCAACGTTCAGGTGCGGGGGTAATTGGGTTGATGACATTAAGAATCTGTGATGCCAAAGGATCATCATAAATCCAATGGCTCGATGTTTCTGTAAAATCAAATACAGGGCGTCGAGGAATAATGCGATGGTTCTGCTTGATTAAACCCTTCATAAAAACTCCTTGTGTTAATAAGACCTTGAGCATTAATCCTGCGTCAAAATGTTAAAACCCATCCGTGGTCCAAATGCCAGTAAAGTACGGACAAGACCCTTAATCGCCTTTGGTTTCTGACCATGACTAATGCGGCGGAATTGAGCGGCATGCCAAGCCAGTTGCAGATAAGCATCGATAGGCTTATAGCCAACTGCAGGAATTTTTGCAGGCGCTGTGACTGATTTTCCTGCCAAGAGCTGTTTGGCTAAATCGGGCTGTAAAGCAAAAGGACGGGCCAAACCGACGACATCCACCGTGCCATCACTGACTAAATGATTCATCACATCTATATTGCGTAATCCACCAGTCAACATCAGTGGCAATTGACTTTGTTGGCGCAATGCAGTGGCATAATCCAGAAAATAAGCATCGCGCTGAACCTGACGGTCAGGGGCATAGCCCAGTTGCGCTGGGGATTCGTAATTGCCCCCAGACACTTCCAATAAATCTATGCCCTCAGCTGCTAATGCCAAAGCAATGTGCAGTGACTCCTCCTGACTCAGCCCACCTTTTTGGAAATCGGCAGAATTCAATTTGACACTGAGGATTTTATTCTTGCCAATTGCCCGTCGCACAGCTCGAACCGTTTCAATCAAGATACGACGACGATTTTCTGGGTTGCCTCCCCATTGATCGGTACGGGTATTGGCCAAAGGTGATAAAAACTGGGATAACAAATAACCATGTGCCGCATGGACTTGTACGCCATTAAAGCCAGCCTGTACCGCCAATGCCGCGGTGCTGGCAAAACGTTGGATTTGTTCTAGGATTTCTGTTTCGGACATGGCTCGCGGAACACGAATCAGATTCATTGCGGGTAAATCTAAGCCGACTGCTGAAGGTGCAATTGGTTTTTTAAGTAAAGGCAGCACCGCAACTCGACCAGGATGGTTAATTTGCATAATGATCTTACTGCCATTGGTCTGCGCTGCTTGGGCCCAGAGTTTATGCGCTTGCAAGAATTTTTCGTCTTCCAACACTACATTTCTTGGCTCAACAAAGGCGCGATGGTCAACCATGACATTGCCTGTAATTAACAAACCAGCACCACCTCTGGCCCATGCCGCATAGAGCTGCTGTAAATCTGTGGTGGGCGAGCCATGTCGATCAGCCAATTGTTCACTCATGGCAGATTTTGCGATTCGGTTGGGAATGCTAATGCCACATGCCAAATGCAGTGCATGTTGTAAGGGTGAATTGCTAATATTCGATTGTGTCATTTTCATTATTCCTAAAATACTCGTGTGTTGATACGCAAAGTGATTAGGGGCTGTCCCTATGCACTACCAGAACGTCATGCTAAATATTGCTGTTTGAGTCGACTCACCTGATCACGATTGTCATGCTGCCAAGGATGGAAATCTGCTGAGAAAAAGTCGAAGTACGGCCTGCTAATCCTTCTGAGCAACCCTTTTGCGCCAAATAGATAATGCAGTCCTTGATACAGCCCTTTTAAATCACGTTGTTGGCCTGAATGTTGTAACAGCTCGAAGGTGCCACGAGTGGTGATCATCACAAAAGAAAGTGTTGTTTCCAACATCACCAACCTTAGAAAATAAGGCCGATTGACCAAGCTTTGATACACATCAAATGCCACTGCTTTGTGTTCGGTTTCTTCAATGGCATGCCACGCCCAGATTTTTCTCAAATCAGGATTAAATAAAGCCAAATCTTCAGGTGCAGTCGCAATAAAATAATCCGCTAAAATTGCGGTAAGATGTTCCATGCATACCGTACATGCCAGCTGATGCGCAGGAGAAAATTGCGTCTGCATGAGGCGGTTCATCTTTTTAAACCGCTTATAAATTCGATCGATTGGATAGCCCTTTTTCAACATCATGGCATTCAATCCATCATGTTCTTTACCGTGATGCGCTTCTTGACCAATAAAGGCACGCACTTGTTTCAGTAAAATAGGCGCTTTGATCTGCGATTGATAATGGCGCACGCTATGAATGAACTGCCGCTCTCCATCAGGAAATGCACTGGATAAGGCAGTCAGTAACATGGTGAGTAAGGGATTATGGCTAAACCAAAACTCTGGAATGTCATCAGGAAAAGAAAAATCCATGTTCCGTACTTGAATATCAATCGAAGCAGAAATTTGACGGTAGTCAGCGATCGTCAACGGTGAAGAAACTGCAATCCTATTCATCACATAGCCCTCTTTATAAAACACGCGGATTAAATTGGCGCAGTAAAAATAATGGGGTACGTAATCGAGGAATCTGAATCGGTGGGATCAAGCCACCCGATAAATCCACCCGATGTAAGCGCGCATCCACCACTTTGCCTAAGCCCATTTCATGCAAAGGATCATTCACTGTTCCCCTAAAGCATAATTCCATCTCCACACGACGCACTTCAACAACATGCTCTTTCGGCGTGAATCGAACTTCTCGAGGTAAGCCTAACCCCAAACCACCTGTGATATTACGATGCGGCAACCCTAAAATGGGCGGTGCATCCTGTATCACCTCACCTAGTTTGGCATTCATTTCAATCAGGACCGTACCACGGCGTGATGCTTGGCTGATAATCCGTGAACCATCATTGTTCCAACTGATTTCCCCGATTTTTTTCGGATACCCCAGCAACTCACGTCCGATAATCATGGCGCGATCATCATCCAGTATCATCCACGGACAGAAGATGCCTGTTTTATTGCCCACTTGGATATGCACAAATAATCCCGCTTCGTGATATGCCCCTGTATAAACATTTTCAGGGAAATAGGCACAAAACAAATCCGCTCTGGTGGGTTTCGTCAGCTTCATTCCAGCAGGCAGCCAACGTGCCATTCGCTTTTCATCGACTTCAACCACTGCAGTTAAATATTGGGCATTGTGATAGAGCTTATTGCCCAAGTTGGCGAGACCTATTGGTGTGCGTAAATCTTGGATCAACAGTCTCATGCTTTTAACCTCGAAAAGACGTGCTTTAAAATCGGCAATAAAATGATGCGTGGGGTATAGCGTCCCCCCAGCGTTTGTGCCTGAGCAATTAAACCGGGAATCACAACACGGCGATTGTAGGCTATGCCTTGAATGGCTTCTTTGGCGACGCGTTCCGCGGTCACCCAAACCAGACTGCCTCCGATTCCATCAATCTTGCTGATCCCTGCTACCGCATTAAAGCCTGTGATGGTAGGCCCGGGCGCCAATAAAGTGCAGCTCACCCCTGTACCGCTCAACTCACTGTGCAGTGATTCCGCAAAAGAATTGGCAAAGGCTTTACTCGCCGCATAAGTGGCATTGGCTGGCGTCGGTTGATGGCCCGAAGTAGAGCCGACAATCAGGATGGCACCCTGTTTTTTCTGAATCATGTTCGGCAATACCGCCAATGTCAGATCTTGCACCGCCACCACATTTAGCTCGGTCTGTTCACGTTCACGATCTGCATCTAAGTCCTGCAATCGACCAAAGGTGGCAAAGCCTGCGTTATTACACAAAATCGCGACATCCAGTTGCTCGAGTTCCTGACGGAATTGAGTTCTTGCCTCTCGGTCAGTCAGATCACAAGGACGTAGCAGTACTTCAACTTGGTATCTTTGAGTTAAGGTTGCCGCCAGAGATTCAAGCTTATCCACCCGCCGTGCCACCAAAATCAAAGAATAGCCAAGTGCTGCAAATTGTTTTGCCAGGGCTTCACCAATACCAGAGGAAGCACCTGTAATCACAACAGGGGAATCTTTAATAGGAAGAGGTAAACTCATTACCAATACTCAGATTAATAGAATAATCCTAGTATCTAAGAGCTAAAACTTGAGCGTGAGCGGTAATTCAGCCATACTGCTAATCATTTTCGGCCAAATTAAAACAAGAAATGAAAGATCCGTATGGCTTGTCCAAAGCCACTATCCCGATTTCTTATGCACATTTATTATTAGAAATCATGGTCGAAAAAGGCTGTTCTGCGGTGGAAATATTGCATCAAAGCAAAATTCCGCCCGCGCAT
The DNA here is from genome assembly GCF_008980925.1 of Acinetobacter sp. TUM15071. Lineage (NCBI taxonomy): Bacteria > Pseudomonadati > Pseudomonadota > Gammaproteobacteria > Moraxellales > Moraxellaceae > Acinetobacter > Acinetobacter sp. TUM15071. Next base: position 324,365 of record NZ_BKGB01000001.1, read on the forward strand.
CTGCATCAAGTCGATGCCCGTATTACCCCGATTCAGTGGTCTAAACTGGCGTGGGTCAGTTTGGGTTTGGCTCAGGATTGTGGGCTTGGATATGAATATGGTCTCAAACTCCGCCTGACCGCGCATGGTGCCATGGGCTTTGCACTAATGAGTAGCCCGACCTTGGGTCATGCCATTAGCCTAGCCACTCAGTTTTTCAATATGCGGCTCAAAGATTATCGTATTGATTGTTATGAACAAGCCCAACAGTCGATTATTGAAATTCAGCAGACCCATCCCGTGGTCAGTCAGCAGCCTGAACAGGCAGACATCTTAAGGCGTTTTTTTTATGAATGTTTGATGATTGGTATTATCCAAACAGGACGAAGCTTAATCGATCACCGTTTTGCCGATGTTGAACTGTGGGTAGATTGGCCTGAGCCACCCTATCATGCCAGATTTCAAGCACAACTTCCCCCGATCCACTTTAATCAATCACAAAATCAAGTACGCTATCCAAGCTCAGTGCTCAATCATGCCACCAAAATGGCAGATCCAACAGCTTTCCAACAAGCTTTGGCCCAATGTGAAGCTGAACAAATCCGTTTTTCTGAAACCATTCAAGATATTGGACTCAGGGTTAAAACCGAATTGCAGCTCACCCCACAAAAAGGCTATCCAAGCTTAGATGCAGTTGCCAAGCGCTTACATACCTCAAGCAGAACACTAAGAAGAAAGTTAGATGAAGCAGGTTATTCCTATCTAGGTTTATTAGATGAAGTCAGATACCAACAAGCCAAACAGCTTTTGCTCAATCCGCAGATGGAGATACAGGATATTGCACTGTACTTAGGCTATTTACAACCTGCCAACTTTGCCCGAGCCTTTAAAAAATGGAGTGGGCTTACCCCCAGCCAGTTTCGTCAAACTCAGATTTAAACTTCATAATATTAGTTAAGTCAGGCCAATCAATCTCGACCTGACTTGAACATGCTTATTTTACAGCCGCTTGTATCAAGCCTTTTAATTGCTCAATTTCAGCCCTTGTCGCAGCTTGCAAAGGCGATCTTGGCGAACCAACCGAGAAGCCCAGTAAGTTCAGTCCTGATTTCACTGTTTTCGGTAACCCCCCTTTGACAATAAAGCTCAGCACAGGTAATTGCTGATAAAATATCGCCTGCGCTTTTGACAGATCACCTTGTTGCATCGCTTGATACAATTGCTTGGGCAGATCACCGAGCAAATTCGGTGCAGCAGTACACCAACCTGTTGCCCCTGCACAAAAGGCTTCTAGCGCCAATGGATTAGAACCGTTATAAAATGGCAACTTTCCTCGGCTCAATGCATGAAATTTATGCATACGCTGAATATCACCAGTGCTGTCTTTGACCATACAAATATTGTCGATCTCATTAAACATCTTCACGATCAATTCAGGTGACATATCAATACCGCTTGTGGCAGGATTGTTATAAACCATGATCGGCAATTTTACCGATGTGGCAATCTGCTGATAATAATCATAAATTTCTTGATCGGTGAGTTTCCAATACGACACTGGAATCACCATAATCACATCTGCACCCAATTCTTCCGCTTTTTTGGCTTTTTGAATCGCCATTGCAGTGGTCAGTTCAGAAATCCCGACAATCACGGGAACACGCTGATTCACCACTGCAATTGTGGTCTGCGCCACCTGCTGCCATTCTTGCCAAGTTAAATAGGCACTTTCCCCTGCACTACCTAAAGGTGCAATCGCATCACATTGTGATTCAAGCAATGCATTTAGACTGATTGTCAAAGCCTCAAGATCAAGCTGTTGGCTGTCCGCTTTGAATGGCGTAACGGGATAAGCAATAATGCCTTCAATTTTCATGTGCTTTACTCCTCGATACAATCTTGATGGTTTTTCAATGCCTTACGTGCGTAATAGGCAAAATTGACTTTGTTACGCTTATCGGTAGACAGCCAGTCATGGGCTTCTTTTGCCAGTTCATGCGGAATCGGTTGAATCTGTCCTACCGACATCGCTAACAGTTGCAAACGTGCAGCACGTTCAATCAGCAGCGCTAAATTACAAGCTTCTTCAATCGTCTTGCCGGCCACCAATTGACCATGATGAGACAGCAATACCGCCCGATTTTTTCCTAAAGCTTCGGAAATAAAAATGCCTTCTTCATTACCAACAGGCACTCCCGGCCATTCACCGACAAAGGAGCAATCCTCATACAAGGCACAGGTATCCATTTGCGAGATAGCCAGTGGCACACGTAGCATCGACAAAGCTGCAATATGAGTGGGATGAGTATGGATAATGCAATTCACTTCAGGATGTTGCTGATAAATCCAGGTATGAAAACGATTGGCTGGGTTGGCCATACCTTGCTGATCTAAAGGTTTGAGATCTTGATCCACCAGCAATAAATTGGCTGCGGTAATTTCGTCAAAACCCAAACCAAAACGTTGCGTGATAAAGGTATTTTCTTGTTCAGCACGACAGGTAATTTGCCCCGCCAAGCCTGCATCATGACCATGATCAAATAAAATACGACAGGTCAAAGCCAACTTCTGTCGATCACTGTAATTGACCTCTTGGATCAAATTCATATTCTGCTGCGCAGTTTGCATCAATTGCTGTTTGCTGAGTAATGCGGTTTGCATAAGACCACCTCGCTACGGTTGATTTGTTGATGGGACAAATGCAGAATACGAAGTCAGTGGATGAGTTAAAATATCCAGTTTTTAAAACTTATATGGTCCAGATCAGCATGCAGCAGCCATGGAAGATTCGTCTTCATCTTGAAGACCGAGAAGAAAAAACCATCTTTCTGAAGTTGGCCAATCAGATTATTGAAGAGATTCTGTCTGTGCGGCTCAGTTCAGGTTCACGCTTGTCTGGCTCTCGCTCGCTAGCCGATGAATTAAAGATTAATCGTAAAACCGTACAGTCGGTTTATGAAGATTTAGAAGCACAAGGCTGGTTGATCTCAAAGCCAAGACAAGGCACTTTTGTGGCGGAGAATCTGCCCGAGTTAAAACATAAAAAAATCAAAGCGGTGGTAGAACCCGATGCGTTACCCAGTACAAGCAGTCCCGTACCCATCAAAAATGATGGCATTCCCGATACTCGCCTGATTCCCTATGAGTTATTTTCCCGTGCTTATCGACATGCCCTGATTCAAGTGACCCGTTCTCAGATCATGGGCTATGGCGATCCACAAGGCAGTATTGAGTTACGTCAGGCATTGCTGCAAATGCTGTCGATGGAACGTTTTATTAAAACCACAATTGACAATATCTGTGTGGTCCGTGGCAGCCAAATGGGGATTTTTTTAGCGGCTCGTGTCTTGGCTAAACAAAGCTCACCACGCAAAGTGATCGTGGTGGAACACTGGTCTTATCCACCTGCTGTCGAAACCTTCTTGTCGCATCATTATCAGGTCGTTCGGGTTCGACTGGATCAACACGGTCTTGATATTGAGCATCTGGAAGAAATATTAGAAAAACATGCTGTGGCTGCAGTCTACACCACGCCGCATCATCAATATCCCAGCACCGTGACCATGGCCATGGATCGACGCTTAAAACTGTTGGAACTATCGAAAGCTTTTGATTTTTATATTATTGAAGATGACTATGATCACGAATTTCATTATGACAGCCGCCCAATTCCGCCACTGATCAGCTTACCGCATGCAGAAAAGGTCATTCATATTGGTTCACTGTCCAAGGTGTTTGCCCCAAGTCTACGAATTGGTTATGTGGTCGCCAATCAAGACATCATCCACGCCATGAATCAGGATATTTTATTGATCGATAAACAAGGCAATATCATCACTGAATTGGCAATGGCGGAACTGATGCAACAGGGGGAAATCAAACGGCATATTCGCAAGATGCGCAAGGTTTATCAACAACGGCGTGACTTTGCACTGAATAGCTTCCAAACGGTATTTAAAGATCAGGTCGAAATCAACTTACCGTTAGGGGGTATGGCCTTATGGGTCAAATTTAAATTTCCCTATCGAGCTGAATATGCCGAGCTACTGAATCAACTGCATATTGATGCTGAAGCGCATTTTACGGAACAACGTCAGCAATCCAATGACCATTTTCATATCCGCTTTGGGTATGCCGCCATTAATGAAACGGAAATTTCAAACATTATTCGCTTGCTCTATGAGGCATTTCAACTCAATGATTGAATGCGCATGATTTTATAATCCTAAGCGCAGCTCCTGACTCCATGTCGATTTAGGTTGTTGGTACAAATGCCAGCAGGTCTGTTGCAGCGATTGCATCAATTCATGATTTTGCCCATGCGGTACCACACAATACACCACATGAATGCCCTTGGGGTGGAACTCTCGCGCCAAGGACTGTGCTAAGGCGCGAATACTGGCAGACATGCTTTGACTAAATAAATCCTGCTCCGATTCGACTGGTTGCTGAGTCCCTAGAAAAATCAAGGTGCCTTGCTGTTTAGGCAGCATCTGCCGAATCACGGCTTGGGCAATACTCACTCCCGTTAAGCCTGTATTTTGCCAATAGGACTCAAGCTGTTCAGCGGACAAGGAATGATTATTTTCAGGCAGCACAAAGTCAGGCTGAAAAATGCATAAATCGACAAAATGCCCAGCTTTCTGAATCTGTTGTATAAAGCTTTTTAGTGCAGCAGCATCAAGCAAATTCAGGCGAACAGCGATCAGCCCTTTAGCCTGAGCCTCAAGCTGTGGCTGTGTTTTTGTCACATCATGCTGCAGTTGATAAACAGACATAGCACCGCTATCAGCTTGCCCAACAAAAAGTTGGCTCAATTGCTGAACATGATTGCCCACGATCACAATACAGCCTTGTATTTTTTGTTTGGATTTAAACCATTGTGGCAGTAGCTTGCTCATCTTAGAATTTCTCCTGATAAGGACGTAGATCCAATTCATGCGTCCATAAGTCAGCATTCTGCTGATAGAGCATCCAATAATTTTCGGCAATTGCCTCAATATTTAAACCACCCGTACCACGGGTTAACCGTGCCAACCGACCCAAACCCCACAAGGCTTTATTGACACGATCACCATCGACCATGCCATCCACCACCACATGCGCTACATGGATATTTTGAGGGCGATATAGCGCTGCCAAATTTAAGGCGTAGCTTCTGAGCGCAGACTTACCCATGGTAAATGCAGCAAAAAAAGGTTTCCCTCGCAATGAGGCACTGGCACCGGTAAAAATCAAGGTGCCCTGCTGCTGTTTTTGAAAAATGGGCAAACTATGCTGCGCCACGAGTACTGCAGATAAAAAGGTCGAACGCCACATTTGGCTAAAAAACTTTAAACTGCTCTGTAAAAAGATCGAAGGAATATTACCGCCCACATTATGAATCACCGCTGCCAGAGCTTCTGGCTGATCGCTTAAATGCTCAAACAAAGCCTGCACCTGTTGCTCATTTTCAGCATCCAGTGCATAAGCCACTGCCTGCCCACCTTGACCATTAATTGTTGCAGCCACCTTTTCAACTTTATTGAGCGTCCGCCCCACCACATAAACTTTAAATTGCTCATGGGCAAAACGGCGACACACCGCAGCACCAATGCCTTGTTCAGCCCCAACACCAATCACGACGACAATACCTGTTGGCTGGGTCGGAGCTTGATTGACCTGATTCATAATTGTTGTATCCAATGCTGAATATGCGGATAGCTGTTAATTTTTGGCCCCCAGATTTTACTGGTGCGTATTACCTCTAATAGTTGGGAACCAACTGCAATATCGGCAATGGTTTTGGCTTCGCCGACCAACCAACCCGTTTGACCTAATACCAATTCAATGCGTTCTAAGTGCCGTGTAAATTCTGCCTCGATATCGGCCTTTGCCATCCGCCCTGTACCTTGCATCTTCACTTGCAGATTCAACGCGGCTTTGAGCAAAGGTTTCATCAATACAATTTCATGCTTAGGACGACCTTCCGCACTAATCGCCACTGCATGATTCAAGGCATCGGCATCACTAACACGGAAATACACTTCATAGAAATATAACAACTCGTCAGACCAGTCTTCCCACAATTCGACATAAGCTTTTTGTAGTGGATCTACAGGATATAAAAGTGGCAAATCTGGATATGCTTCATCCAGATAACGGGCAATGCGAGTACTGTCCTGAATACGTTGTCCATTGATATCCAGCACAGGGACTTTGCCCACTTTACTCAACATTGGGACTTTGGCCCCCAATACCCCGTTATAATTCACGGTTTCAAATGGAATGCCTTTAAACGCTAACATCCGTGCGACTTTTTTGCAGAATGGTGAAATTTCCCATTGATGTAAGACCACTGTACTCATTGTTATCTATCCATTTTTTATTGAATTCATCTCGGCGATAAGTGAGCAGCTTAGCGCTCGCTCAACTTATCTTACAGATATTTGGCCCTTTGGCGATGCATTCATGAAGATGATTTTCTCTACAATTTATTAATGCACGAAAGTCGACTGCTCAGGAGACAAACCAATTTTGATTTTGGTTTTTGCCACGATGTCAGACTCATCGGTATCATTGGGATGGAAGTCACGACGATAATAAGAAAAAAATTGTGGCACCAATTTTCGATAGGCCTGCACAGTAAAGCCTGCAAATTTGGCCCACGATTTTAAATTCAGTAATTGCTTATCTCTGGACATCAATACCACTTGGTAGACATTCGAGAAGGTGGTGATGAGGACCAAACTCAGGCTAAAAATCGCAACGCGTGGGATATAGGCATCGAGACCTTTGCCATAGAGATATTCATACATGTCATAGGCAACTGCCTTGTGTTCGGTTTCTTCCACACTGTGCCACAGCCAGAGATTTCGAATGGTAGTATCGGTCATTAATTCATTGACGTTTTTCATCATTTCCACCACCAGTACCGCGGTGTAATGTTCCAATCCCACTGTGACCAATAAGTTCCACTTTTTCGGAAAAGTTCGTTCAATCGCTTTAAGGATAATACCTGTCACTTTTTCCAATGATTCAGGATCTAGCCCATATTGTTGTGCACTAACATGAAAGGCATGATGTTCTTTGGAATGCATGGCTTCCTGACCAATAAATGCGCCAATATCGCGATCCAGTTGCGGGTTGCTTTTGACTTGATCTCGTAAAGCCCTGACTGAACGGACAAAGTAAGACTCTCCTTCAGGAAATAGAGTGGAAAGTCCCGTGAAATAATGGGTAAAGGTTGGCTCATTATTACACCAGTATTTGGGCATATCCTGAAATTCATAATCCATACGGCGGACTGGAAATGATGCAGGTATCTTTTGCTTTGATTTTTCTTTTAACGCTGACGCAGACATAACTCACCTCAAGAATAGATCTCAAAACATTAAGTTCTAAAAAAGAACTTATATGAAAAATATAGCTGCCTTGATAAGTTGTCAATAAAGCGGATATCTTAATCGTTCAAGTTGTCCTAAAATGACAGCCTGCTTCCTGTAAAGACATATAGATGGTATTGCGATGAAATGGCATGAACTCGGTGAAATGAATTGTCCAATTGCACGGACTTTGTCGATTTTTGGCGACCGTTGGACCCTGCTGATTATTCGTAATGCTTTTATGAAAACGCGTCGTTTTGATGATTTTCAAAAGCAACTCGGCATCACCCGTCATTTGCTGACCGAACGTATTAACCGTTTAGTGGAGCACAAGATTTTTGAGAAAGTCCTTTATCACGAAGCACCGAAGCGTTATGAATATAAGCTGACGGAAAAAGGCTTAGCACTCTACCCGATTATTATGACCATGAGTACATGGGGCAATATCTGGCAGAATGAAAATAAGCAATTCCCCGAATTGCGTTATCTGCATAAAAGCTGTGGGCATGTGACCAGCCCAAGCCTAACTTGTGATTGTTGCAAGCAGCCTCTTGATGCGAGACAGATGTCACCTGTTTATGTGGCGGGTGAGGATAAGGAATAACATATTCCCTCCTCACCTTATATTTAAACTCAACTCAGATAAGCTATTATTTCGATTAAATCTATAATTTATTATGAACCCTTTATTGAATATTTCCTAAAACCAATCAATTTGAAAATTTCGAATCTAGACTCTTACAACGCGAGAAGCTAAGACTTGTTTTATTTCATATAAAAATAGCACTCTCTTTTATTTATCTCCATAATTATCAACAACGTAAAATTATAAAAATTTAATTTAAAAAAATCTTAAGGATTCTAATAAAAATATATAGAAAGCCACCTCTGAAAGTAGTTTTTAAATAATGCATTTAAAAAATGACTGATTTATATAAAGAATTTTGGTGGAGATGGCGTCAATTGAACCAGATCAATAACATTATGTTTTATCTATATTTTATTTTCATACAACTTTAATTTACCCAATCTTGACCCTGTGGCCTTCTGAATATTCTTTGCATGGGGCAAGTCGAGGGTACCTCAATTATACTCTTATCTTCTCTCATCTATATAGAGCTACTCAATAATATCCAAGCCCCCCACTCAAAGTTGGTATTGCCATATACTTTGTCGTGCTGACAAAGCGTGAATGCTGTTAAGACTTATGGGTATAAAGATGAATAGCCAAATTCATCTAGCTCATTCAAGTTGATGCAAGGCCAACCATAAGGCATAAAAGCCCTCCTTTCTTCTGCCAATAGACACAGATTAGCAGCTGATAATAGATGTTGTTCAATGCTCTTTTATCCGACGGCAAATTTCTCTATTGCCTAGGCAGATTAATCTGCCTGTTTGTCGGTCAAAATAGACTGTACTCTGCCCATAAATTTAGTTCAGGATCATTAAAAATGAGTATTCGTGCTACTGAGTCTTCTTGCAGTACAACAGACGAGTAACGTTAACACATCAAATAGTTCTCAACTTTAACTCTGCTTTCATCAAAACTTATCTACTATTCATCTTAATATCTATTCTAATATAAGAAATCGGTTCTTCATATTTGTACTAGAATAAAATAAATGTAATATATTAAACAAATAAGTTGAGTATATTACATGAAAATATCTTTACTCATATCCTCATTGCCAACGCAGAACACAACAACTCGTATGAGAGTCTGGCGATCTCTCAAAGCAAGCGGCGCAGCAATTCTAAGAGATGGCGTCTATTTGCTCCCTATTACTCATAGTGCAAAGTTTGAACCTATTGCTAATGATGTTATTTCAGAACAAGGAACTGCTTATATCTTTCATGCAGAGCAACCCTTAAATCTTGAGCTTGCTCCTTTTTTCAGTCGGAAAGAAGAATACGATGCGCTCTATAAACAACTGTCTGAATTAAGAGATCGGCAGACCAAAGATGAAAAGAAAGAGCTGCTCAAGCAAATCCGGAAATTAAGAAAAAGTATCGATGCGCTTGTAGAAATTGACTATTACCCCGATGAGACTCAAGCACAGGTTTTAAATGAGCTTTCCTTTTTAGAACTTTCAATTGCACGTCTTGGTGAAGTGAATGAGCCTCAAGCAATACAAGCTCACATTCAACTTCTAGATAAAGCTAGTTATCAAAATAGAATTTGGGCAACTCGTAAAAGACCTTGGATTGATCGCTTAGCCTCTGCATGGCTAATAAAGACATTTATTGATACCTCACCTACATTCATTTGGTTAGAAACACCAAGTGACTGCCCAAAAGAAGCATTTGGATTCGATTTTGATGGTGCAACTTTCAGTCATATCAATCATTGGGTGACCTTCGAAGTTCTTTTACATAGTTTTGATCTAGAAACACCCGCATTAAAGAAAATCGCTGAAATTGTTCATTACCTAGATGTAGGTGGAATTGAGCCTCCCGAAGCGATCGGTATTGAAAAAGTTATTCAAGGAATTCGAAGTCAGATAAGTGACGATGATCAATTATTTGCATTATCGAATCACATTTTCGATGGCTTATATGCCAACCTATCAAGAGAATAATTATGGAACAAGAACAAGCCGCTGCACCCGATGAGCCAGCACAGCCAGTTCATTTTTGGCAAGCCTTCTTATTTTGGCTTAAATTGGGATTTATTAGTTTTGGTGGACCAGCGGGGCAAATCGCTGTCATGCACCAAGAGCTTGTTGAACAAAAACGTTGGATTTCTGAAAAACGTTTCTTACATGCTCTCAACTACTGCATGTTATTACCCGGACCTGAAGCTCAACAATTAGCAACCTACATAGGTTGGTTAATGCATAGGACTATAGGTGGTATTGTTGCGGGTGTCTTATTCGTTTTACCCTCTTTATTTATCCTGATCGCGCTCTCATGGGTCTATGTAAAGTTTGGTGATGTTCCTATTATTGCTGGGCTCTTTTATGGAATTAAACCTGCTGTAGTTGCTATTGTCTTTCATGCAACTTACCGAATTGGCAGCCGATCATTAAAGAATAAATTTTTATGGGCAATTGCTGCACTTGCATTCGTTGCTATCTTTTTCTTTAACCTTCCGTTTCCCTTAATTGTTCTAAGCGCTGCAATCATTGGATACTTGGCAAGTAAAAAATATCCAAGCTTTTTTACGGGTGGAGGTTCACATCAGCAAGGTAAAAAAGATTATGGCCCAGCACTAATTGATGATGATACTCCAACCCCAGAACATGCCATATTTAGTTGGAAGCACTTTGGAAAAATTTTATTTATCGGTGCAATTTTATGGTTTACACCCATTATAGGTTTGACTCTTACCTTCGGATGGGATCATGCCTATACACAAATGGCTTGGTTCTTCACGAAGGCTGCACTGTTAACATTTGGTGGGGCTTATGCAGTATTACCTTACGTGTATCAAGGTGCTGTAAATTTTTATGGTTGGTTGAGTCCAACACAAATGATCGATGGTTTAGCACTAGGTGAAAGTACCCCTGGCCCACTGATTATGGTGGTTGCATTTGTCGGATTTCTAGGTGGCTTTAATCATGCATTATTAGGAAGTGATCATGTATTTTTAGCAGGCGCCTTAGGTGCTGTCATTGTTACTTGGTTTACGTTTCTATTCTCTTTCATTTTCATTCTAGCTGGTGCCCCAGTGATTGAATCAACTCATAATGAGTTGAAATTTACTGCACCATTAACAGCAATCACTGCAGCTGTAGTGGGGGTAATTTTAAATCTTGCACTTTTCTTCAGCTATCATGTTTTATGGCCAAATGGATTCAATCATCCTTTCAACTTTGAAGCTGCATTCATTGCAATTGGAGCATTTGTTGCCTTATTCCATTTTGAAGTCAAAGTCATGTATGTGATTTTTGCTTCTGCATTCTGTGGCTTGATTTTATATATAGGTGCATAAGCTCAGTGTTTTAGCGTTCAAAAGAAAAGGAAGCTTAGCTTCCTTTTCTTATACCATTAGTGGCAGTGACGATCCCCTGTCTTGCTGTTCGTATGGCAGCCTGAAGAATCAGTACCACCTGAATGAGCAAAAGCATTTGTTACCGAAATGTCCCATTAAACATACTAAAATTAGTTTCTTCATATTATTCAGCTATAAGTTTTATTAAATCTTCTTTACAGTCTAACAATATTTCATCTGACAAACTCGAATTATCAGGGCATGCCCGAGACAATACGACTGCCCCAACCGACGTAGATAAGATATAAATCGCTTTTTTCCGCAGCTCAGCATTTTCATCAGTAGAATGTTTAGCAAGTTCAGCCATAATAAATTGCAGTAAATGTTCGATACCACTTTCAAACTCTTGTTTAACTTGCTTAGGTTGCCTTGCCGCATCACAGGATAAAGCAGCCAAAGTACAGCCCTGATCAGCATGATCTCGATGCTGCTTAGAAACATATAGTTGAATAAATTGTTTCAAGCTTAGCCCATCAACTTGTTTTAAAACTTGTTCAACACCATTTTTTACACTAATTTGAATTAGGTCTAGTTTAGAACTGAAATGCTTATAAAAACCGCCATGTGTGAAACCTGCACTGGACATCAATTCAGCAATTCCAATGCCATCATAACCTTTGCTTTTAAATAGCTCAGTCGCCTTAGTCACAATCTTCTCACGATTTTCTTTAACCTGAGTCTTGGTCACTTTCATTGGCAATGCTCAACATGGATAGCAATAATTCGATTATACATTGATTATGATTGACATCAAAAAAATACAGGTTTAGATTATGATCATAATCTAAATGGAAGCAATTATGAATAAACATTCTAAAGCACTGGTAACGGGCGCATCTTCAGGTATTGGTGCAGTCTATGCAGATCGTCTGGCAAAACGCGGGTATGATTTAATTCTAGTAGCAAGAGATCAAAGCCGATTGAAACAAATCGCGCAAAAAATCCAACAACAATATGGCGTCCAAGTTGAAGTGATGGCCGTCGATTTATCTAAAAATGAAGATGTAATATCAATTGAAAACCGACTCAAATCCGATCCTCAAATTAATCTACTGGTCAATAATGCAGGAATTAGCGTTAGTGGTCAGTTTTTAGAACAGGATTTAGAACAAATTGAGAAACTGATTTCTTTAAATATCTCAGCGTTAGTCCGCTTATCTCACGCAATTCTACAAAGATTAATCCCTCAAAACACGGGTGCTATTATTAATCTTGGATCAGTAGTTGGTCTTGCCCCAGAGTTTGGTCTGACTGTCTACGGGGCAAGTAAATCATTTGTTGAATTTTTTAGTCAAAGCCTGAGCTTAGAACTCAAAGAAACCAATGTTTATATTCAGGCTGTGCTCCCCTCTGCGACAAAAACCGCAATATGGGAACGTTCAGGTGCCGATATCAGTCAAATGCCTCCAATGATGGATGTGGATCAACTTGTTGATGCAGCGTTGATTGGCTTTGATAAACGAGAAACAATAACAATACCTGTTTTAAAAGATGAAAATTTGTGGAAAACTTATCAAAATTCACGTTTAAAACTTTTACCTAACTTTTCCTCAAGCGGAGTCGCACTTCGTTATCAATCCCAATAATTTTTCCAAAAAATTCAAGGATATAATTTATGAATGTAATCGATGCAATTCAACAACGCCGTGCCATTAAACGCTTTGATCCAGATTTCAAAATCTTGGATGAAGATAAAAAGAAATTATTAAGCAGTGTCATGGAAAATGCACCGAGTGCCTTTAACCTTCAGCACTGGCGACCCGTGCTGGTTGAGAATGTTGAATTAAGAAAGCAGATAAGAGCAATTGCCTGGGATCAGCCACAAGTTACAGAATCATCATTATTGATTGTTTTATGTGCAAAAGTCAGTACATGGGAAGTTGATGCGAAGCATGTATGGGATGGGGCTTCACCAGAAGTTCAAAATATTATGGTTGGCGCAATTGACCAATATTACCGTGACCGCCCGCAAACCCAACGTGACGAAGTTATGCGTAGTGCGGGTATCTTTGCTCAAACTTTGATGTTACTTGCTCAAGAACATGGTTTAGACAGTTGCCCTATGGATGGTTTTGACTTTGATGCGATGGCAAAGCTCATTAACTTACCTGAAGATCATGTAGTGTGTTTAATGATTGCTGTTGGTAAATCAGCATCGCAACCTTACCCGAGAGTTGGAAAATTGCCTTATGATAATCTTATTACGATTGATTCATTCTAGTCTGTTTTAATGATCTTTAGATTATCATTCTGTCTTCAGATTGATCAGATGGTGTTATCAATAAACTCAAATTCTAAAGGATTTGAGTTTATATCTTAATCAAGATATGGATACTAAAAGTCAAAATTTCCAATTCTGCCCCTTAAAAAGCAAAAATTAGGTCAGATCATATCGAATAAACAAGAAAATAAAATCTAAATAATTGAAATTAAATTATTTTTATTAGCTATAAACGTATGTGATTCAGCTTGATTTAAGTATTTGGTGGGATGACGACAGTTGAATCAAACCCATAACGACATGTTTTGTTTAAATTTTATTTTTATACAACTCAAATTTACTCAATCTTGTCCCATTAGCTTTGCGTACATTTTTCAACCAGATAAAAACTCTTACTGTAAAAGAGTTAGTGGAACTACTTGTATATCGTTAAATTATAAGAGTGAGTACAAAATCTTTATGAGCAATTGGATTACTCTATTGTGATTTGCTTGTAGCGTGAAATCAACGGCCTTGGTCTATTCTCTCCTGTTAAAGTTTGGCCTGTATAATAAACACTTGTATGATTATTCTACGGAGTATTTTTTAAATATCATTTTGTCAATTTTCAACATCACTTAAACATTTTTCTAGCAACACTGATAACATCTACTTTATTGATTAATTTGCTTTATAGAACCATCTAAGGCATAGGACGAAAAGAATACATTTTAATGGAAATCAAGCAAATAAAGTATTTTCTGGCTGTGGTTGAAGCCGGCAGCATAGGTAAAGCAGCTCAGAAACTTGATGTCGGTGCTTCCGCAATTAGCCAGCAAATGAGTAAGCTCGAACAGGAATTAAGTATTCGTCTATTACAGCGTAATGCCTTTGGGGTCACGCCTACTCCGGCTGGCCTTGCATTTCTAAAGCACTCTCAACTTATTTTGCGTCAAATAAACTTTGCTGTTGACGCTGCTCATTCAGCCCGACTTTCAGGCCATGTTAGTTTAGGTTTCCCACCGACTATTACTGCTTTGATTGGTATACCTTTGATGAAATTAATGTCTGAACGTTATCCAGACATTCGTCTGGAAATTGTGGAGACACTTTCAGGGAATCTAATTCAGTCGATTAATTCACGCCAACTTGATATCGCCATAATTTTTACCAACGAAGTTGATAAACAATGGTCAATACAACCTTTGGTACGTGAACAAATGTATTTAATGGCGCGTACAGAAGTATTCGAAAAATATGGTCTTTCTGAATGCATTAATAACAGCATTATCCAATCCCAACAAATTGGTAACATTCCGTTGGTGCTGCCACGTCAGCGTCACAGTTTAAGAAAATTCCTTGAGCACAAGATTGGACAGCTCAATGTCGTCTATGAAATTGATGGCTTACATTTGCTTATGGATAGCCTTATTCACCTTGACCTCGCAAGTATTCGTCCTGGAAGCGCCTGCTTACAAGAGTATAAGCACAAGATAAAATTACTAAAATTGATTGACCCAGAAGTTGAACGAATCAATTACTTGGTCAGCCTTGCTGAAGAAGAATTATCACCTGCTGCACTCGCCGCCAAAGCCGCAATTAAAGCTTGTGTCAAAGACTTGATCCAAAATCAAATTTGGCCATGTTCAGAGATTATTTTTTAAAGGGTCATTAATTTTATTAAATACCTCATTAATTTTGCCCTCTCACTCCTTTTCCCTTTTTAGGATTACATTTCTTTTCGAATGATAAGTAGATTTCTGTTTATCAGAATATTGACGTGTAGTTTGAACTGGAAACAAGGCAGCACATTTTCTACAAAGGATAGTTCAATATCTCATCTCTCACCCATTTCATATTAGGGTCTATGGGGTAGATCAATTTATATCCAAAAACTGAAAATTGTGAACGTTTCCATTTTATCAGGCCAAGGAGGTCTTTAATGGATGTCGCAAATAATCGCACAGCTACTTTTAAAAAAATATTAAATGTAACCAGTGGCAATTTTTTAGAACAATATGATTTTTTTCTTTTTGGCTTCTACGCTACTTATATTGCAGCAAAGTTTTTCCACTCTGAGAACGAATATGTCTCTTTAATGATGACATTTACCGTGTTTGCTGCGGGTTTTCTAATGCGACCACTTGGCGCTATTTTCTTAGGTGCCTATGTTGACAGAGTCGGGCGACGTAAAGGTTTGATTGTTACCTTAAGCCTTATGGCCATTGGCACCATTCTGATTACCTTTGTGCCAGGCTATGAAACTATTGGTATTATTGCACCGATATTAGTGGTAATTGGCCGCCTGTTACAGGGTTTCTCCGCGGGTGTGGAATCTGGCGGTGTATCGATTTATCTGGCTGAAATTGCAACTGATAAAAACCGTGGATTTATTACCAGCTGGCAGTCTGGCAGCCAACAAATTGCGGTTGTATTCGCAGCATTACTAGGTTATTGGCTAAATACCGTCTTAACTCACGCTCAGGTCGGCGAATGGGGCTGGCGTATTCCATTCCTGATTGGTTGCTTGATTATTCCTCTAATCTTTTTGTTCCGCCGTACTTTAGAGGAAACAGAGGACTTTAAAGCACAAAAGACTCATCCCTCTTCAAAAGAAATTTTCAGCACATTAGCAAGCAACTGGCGCATCGTACTTGCAGGTATGATGATGAGTGCGATGACCACAACCACGTTCTATTTCATTACGGTTTACACCACAGTGTACGCAAAGCGTACTTTAGAAATGTCGGTAACAGATAGCCTCTTAGCTACCGTATTTGTGGGATTATCAAATTTCTTTTGGTTACCTATGGGTGGCTTGCTTTCAGACAAAATTGGTCGTCGTCCAGTTCTCGTCGGCATTACTTCCCTTGCCATCTTGACCACTTATCCAGTTTTAAGCTGGTTGGTCAGTGACATCAGTTTCTCAAACCTACTGATTACGCTTGCTTACTTCTCGTTCTTCTTTGGTATGTACAACGGCACCATGGTCGCAACACTTGCCGAAGTAATGCCAAAACGTGTTCGTACCGTTGGCTTCTCTTTGGCATTCAGCCTTGCAGCCGCGATTTTTGGTGGCATGACCCCAATGGCCTGTACTTTCCTAGTCGAAAACACAGGTAACGCAAGTACCCCTGCGTTCTGGCTGATGCTCGCTGCGGTATGTAGCTTAGTCTCAAGCTTGTATTTATGCCGTGGTTCTCAACAGAAAAATACGGATCCAATTGCTGAACCAGCCAAGGTTAGCGCTTAAAACAACGACTTAACCTGAAATTTTAATGAACAGTACGGCAGCCCATAAATCTCCGTACTTTTCTTGTTTGTACTTAAAGTGAGGCACTATGAAAACGTCCCCTATCTTGATGACCATTTGTCTGGCTGGTGCAGGCTTAGGCTCAAGGCTTGCTTACGCAGATACCCTCGAAGTGATTAGCTCAGGCGGTTTCTATTCATCTATGGAAAAACTCATTCCAATATTTGAAAAGCAGACAGGCCATACCGTACATCTTTCGTCTGGTTCATCCATGGGTGCGTCACCAACCGCAATTCCCAATCGACTCGATCGCGGTGAACGTTTTGATGTGGTGGTGTTGGCGGCTCCTGAACTCAATAAGCTCGCAGAAAAGGGGTATGTCGACCCAGATTCACAACGTGCTTTAGTCAATTCAAGCATTGGAATGGCTGTGCCTAAAGGCGCCCCAAAACCAGATATTAGCTCTGCGGCAAAATTCGAAAAAGTTTTACTCAATGCTAAGCATATCGGCTATTCAGCAAGTGCAAGCGGCACCCATCTTGAAAAAGATGTTTTTCCAAGCTTCCCACCTGTCGAGTACAAAGTGATTGCTGGTAAAGCAGAAAAAGTGGTCGGTGATCGCGTTGCCAAACGTATTGCCGAAGGACAGTTTGATATTGGGTTCCAGCAAATCAGTGAAATCAAACCGTTTACTGGCCAATATGGTCAAGTTGATTTAGTCGGCCCAATTCCTGCGCCTTATCAAAAAGTCACTGTGTTTGCGGCGGGCATTGGTAAAAACTCTGAACATGAAAAAGTCGCAAAAGAACTCATCAAATTTGTGAAATCGCCTAAAGCAACACAAATTATTGAAGAACAGGGTCTTGAGCAGGTTAAACAATAAAAGCGCTAAAAGGCAACATCTTGAGCTGATGTTGCCTTTACTCTGTTAGTGGTTTACACAACGTAATAGAACAAAATGTATAGCAATAAACCAGTGTAGAATAACCAATAAAGGACAATGTAGTATTTGCCGTGGAACTCAAACAACTCAAGTATTTTATTGCGGTGATCGAGTCAGGAAGCTTGGGTAAAGCTGCAAAAAATCTCGATATTGGAACTTCTGCATTAAGTCAGCAAATCTCAAAATTAGAAAGTGAGCTTTCTATTCGCCTGTTACAACGCACTGCTTTGGGTACGGTTCCCACCCCAGCGGGTTTAGCTTTTTTTCAACAGGTTCAACTTGCACTTAGGCACTTAGACCATGCCGTAGACTCTGCGCATTCTTCACGTTTAAGTGGTCATGTCACCGTCGGTTTTTCGCCAAGTGTCGCGTCGGTTATAGGCACGCACTTTTTAAAACTTATGAGAAACCGTTATCCCGACATTAAAGTCCGTTTAATTGAAGGCTTATCGGGTGACCTGAAGGCATTAGTTAATGCAAGGCAGCTCGATGTTGCCATCATCTTTAGTGACGATGTCGATCCACAGTGGGCCATACAGTCTTTAGTCAAAGAACAGATGTTTTTAATTTCACCTAAAGAAGTACTGAGTCAGTACCATCTTGAAAGCTGTATAGACACTCAAACCATTACTCATTCAGAGCTTAAAGAGCTTCCGCTAATTTTACCGAGTCAAAGACATGGACTACGTTTGTTGCTCGAACAGAAAATTCATCAACTTAAAGTGGCCTATGAAATTGATGGGTTGCATTTGTTAATGCAAAGCATTAGCCAACTCGAAATGGCAACCATCCAACCTGCGGGTGCCTCATTAAACTCACGACAAGACCTATGTTTACTGCGTATTGTAGAACCTGCCATTGAACGCATTAACTATTTGATTAGTCTGTCTGAAGAAGAGCTCTCACCTGCTACTCTAGCCACCAAAGTGGTGATTCGTGCTTGTGTGACCAACCTGATTAATGAAAAGCGTTGGCCCGGTGCGAAACTTATAAACACTTAAGCCATTAGTGTTTATTTTTACTAAACACCCATTCAAGCTTAGCCTCTCACTTCATCTTCCCTTTTAAAGCTACATTAGCCCTAGCTGAAAAAGGGAGAAATCCATGCATGATGTGATTGTAATTGGGGGTGGGAATGCCGCACTGTGTGCCGCGCTCACGGCAAAAGAAAGTGGCGCGTCTGTGCTTGTCATAGAAGCAGCACCTAAAGAATGGCGTGGTGGTAACTCACAACACACTCGTAACCTTCGCTGCATGCATGATGCGCCTCAAGATGTATTGGTTGATGCCTACCCCGAAGAAGAATATTGGCAAGATCTACTTAAAGTCACTGCCGGAAAAACCAATGAGCACTTAGCTCGTCTGGTGATTCGTAGCACGGCGACCTGTCGCGACTGGATGCGTAAACATGGTGTCAATTTTCAGCCGCCACTATCGGGTGCTTTACATGTTGCGCGTACCAATGCCTTTTTTATGGGTGGTGGTAAAGCCCTCATAAATGCCTATTACCGTAGTGCCCAAGAACTTGGCATCGAAATTTTATATAACACAAGAATTAAAGATCTAAAGTTAGACCAAGGACATTTTGAAGCCGCAATTGCAGAAGATGACCGTGTATTTAAAGCGAAAAGCTGTGTACTGGCAGCAGGTGGTTTTGAGTCAAATTTGGAATGGTTAAGAGAAGCATGGGGACAAAATGAAAACGGCGAATGGCCTGCCGATAATTTCATTATTCGCGGAACCCGCTTTAATCAAGGCAACTTACTCAAATTTATGAGAGATCAAGGTGCAGATATTATTGGTGACCCATCGCAATCGCATTGCGTCGCTGTAGATGCAAGAGCACCGATATATGATGGCGGCATCTGCACCCGTATTGACTGCGTTTCACTGGGAATTGTGGTCAATAACCAAGCCGAACGTTTTTACGATGAAGGCGAAGACTTTTGGCCAAAACGTTATGCGATTTGGGGCCGCCTTGTTGCCAAACAACCCCAGCAAATTGCCTATTCCATTATTGACTCAAAAGCCATTGGTCGCTTTATGCCACCTGTATTTGCTGGTGTAAAAGCAAATAGCATTCAAGAGTTAGCTGAAAAAATCGGGCTGGATGCAAAAACCTTATGCCATACCGTAGAAGAATTTAATCAAGCCTGTGTGCAAGGCACCTTTAACCATACCGTTTTAGATGATTGCAGCACCGAAAATATTGTTCCCAACAAGACCCACTGGGCCGTTCCTCTCGATCAACCACCATTCTATGCCTATGCGCTTAAACCTGGCATTACCTTTACCTATTTAGGTTTAAAAGTCGAAGATGATGCTGCTGTGCGTTTTAACAATAAAGCCAGCCGCAACCTGTTTGTCGCAGGTGAAATGATGGCAGGTAACGTACTCGGTCAGGGTTATACCGCAGGCGTTGGCATGTCGATCGGCACAACCTTTGGACGCATTGCCGGAAAAAATGCAGCCCACTATGCACTTTCAAAAGGATTTGAACATGATTGCTCGTACTAAAACCCTCATTCCAGTTGTACAGCTCTCGGGCCATGAGCAGGAAGTTCAAAGAGCATTACAGATTTGTAATGCTTGTCGATACTGTGAGTCATTTTGTGCTGTTTTTGCAGCCATGACCAAACGCCTTGAGTTTAATCAAGCCGACATTCATTACCTCGCGAATCTGTGCCATAACTGTGGTGCCTGCTTACATGCTTGCCAATATGCCCCACCACACGAGTTTGGTGTAAATATTCCAAAAGCGATGGCGCAAGTTCGTTTAGAAACTTATCAAGAATTTGCGACGCCACAACCTTTAGGTCGACTTTATAAATCTGTAGGTATTCCTTTTGTCTCGGCGTTAACACTCATTTTCTTTTTTTGCATGTTAGCTGTGGTGTGGTACAAAGGTACCGATCTGTTTGCTAGCTACCAAGGTAATTTCTATGCAATTTTCCCGCATAACTTTTTAGCACTATTGTTTGGAGCAACCTTTACAGTTGCGATTGTGCTGCTTGGCATTGGAATTAGCAAATTCTGGCGACAAACGTCTAAAGTCATTCATGGCAAAGTTGAGAAACCCGATCTGGTTCAAGCCACCCAAAATGTATTAACGCTTAAATATTTAGATGGTGGACATGGCAAAGGCTGTAATGAGCAAGATGACCGTTACACACAAATCCGCCGTGTGTTCCATCACCTAACTTTTTACGGCTTTATGCTTTGTTTTGTGGCCACAGGTGTAGCGACTTTATATCACTATTTCCTTGACCTACATGCACCTTATCCTTACCTAAGCTTGCCAGTATTTTTAGGCACTTTAGGTGGCATTGGCTTAGTTGTCGGACCATTTGGTTTGCTCTATTTAAATCTTAAGCGTCATCCGTTGCATGGTGACCTTGAACAAAAACCTGTAGATCGAGGCTTTATATTCCTTCTACTTATCGTTAGCGCTTCAGGGCTAGCACTCATGGCATTGCGTGATACGCCTTATATGGCACTTTTACTGATTTTCCATTTAGCCACGGTTATGACCTTCTTTATTACCATGCCATTTGGAAAATTCGCACATGGTTTTTATCGTAGTTCAGCGTTACTCAAGTTTGCTATCGAAAATAGAATAAAAAAATAATATATCTACGAGTTGAATATAAAGAGTTACAAACTCTTTATATTCAATAAAAATGCCACTCAGAGAGGTACGTTAGTTTCTTTAAAGAGCTTGTTTAAAGTAGAACAAATAGAGCAGCCCTAACTATTCCATCATTCTGTAAAATCTAAATGAACATTTCACTAGATATTTTAAACAGCTAGCTAAAGATTTTAAAAGATAACTCATCACCTAATATAATAATTTCCAGACCGACTATCATGACTAGCGGTAAAATGAGTTCTAGATAATAAATTGGACTTCAATTGCTCCCAACAGTCCCAAATGGTCAATTAATAATGAAGAGATAATCTGCCCAGCAATCTCCATTCCTAACAAACCGGATAGACAGATTGTTAGCGCAAAAATTACTTAACAAAGCAATGCACACGAATTCCAACTAAAAGACTCCACCATGGTTGGGTAGAAATAGCAATTAATAAAGAATTAATTTCTCCCCAGACTAGAGAAAAAATACCAATCCGTATTGCACAAGCAGTAAATGAAAATAATGCAGCCGCAATAGAATCCCGACCTAAGTCCTTAGCCAAAGGTCATTTGAAACCACATTTGGGAATGTGACAAAAAGTGTTTATATGATTGTTTGGCATAAGTGCTAATACCAAAAGTACTATTTGGTACTTGTGGTAAATATCTATTCTCTATAGCTTATAAAAACTTGTCTAAGCAATATTGCCCAAGCAGATAACCTAAGGGCTACTACATGTAGGTACCCTAGTAGATGAATACAAAAGTAATAAGATGGAGAATTCAATATGACTGAACATCATGAGATCGTTATTGTCGGTGCCGGTTTTTCAGGCATTGGTACAGCTATCGCACTTCGCAAAGCAGGTTTTGAAGATATTATCATCCTTGATGATGCCAGTGGGCCTGGTGGTGTATGGCACTGGAATACTTATCCAGGTGTGGCAGTTGATATTCCATCATTCAGTTACCAATTTTCCTTTGAACAAGGCAATAGTTGGTCTCGTAGCTATGCCCCAGGCAAAGAGCTGAAAGCCTATGCCGAGAAATGTGTGGCCAAATATAATCTAACCAAACTGTTCCGTTTTAATACACGCGTACAAAAAGCTGTATTTGAAGAAAATGAAAGCCTATATCATCTAGAAACAAGCAGTGGCAACTTATCCGCACGTTGGCTGATCCATGCTGGCGGGCCATTAAGCCAACCCAAACTACCTGACATCTCTGGTATTGAAAGCTTCAAAGGTAAGACGATGCACACCAGCCGCTGGGATCACTCGGTTGATTTAACAGACAAGCGTGTGGGTATTATTGGTACAGGTGCAACTGCAGTACAGGTGATTCCAGCGATTGCACCTACAGTTAAAAAACTGACCGTCTTCCAGCGTACCCCTATCTGGTGTTTACCAAAGCCAGATTTCTCTCTTTCTAGCACCGCACGCCGAGGCTTGAAGTCCTTACCAGGGGTAAAAGGAATATCTCGTCTTGCCAGTCAGGCCTTTGTAGAACTCACCTTTCCAGTGATGGCTCATTATCACAGCCTGATTCCCGGTACGGAACTGATTGAAAAAGCTGCCCGCGCCTATGTGGCCGCGCAGGTACACGACCCAGCAATCCGTCAAAAGCTAACCCCCAATTATGCGATTGGCTGCAAGCGCCCAAGCTTCCATAACACCTACCTGAAGACTTTCAACCGTGATAACGTAGTACTAGAAACCAGCAGCATTGTAGAAATCACTCCAAAAGGCATTCGCACTAGTAATGGTGTAGAACATGAACTGGACGTGCTAATTCTGGCTACCGGTTTTAAGGTAACTGACAAGGATGCTCTCCCAACCTATGCCGCTTTTGGGCGAAATGGCGTTAATCTAGCTGACGACTGGGAAGAAAACCGCTTACGATCATACCAAGGGATTACTGTAGCTGGCTTCCCCAACATTTTTACCATTTTTGGTCCATACGGCTATAACGGCGCGTCTTTCTTCACCCTAATTGAAAACAGCGCAGCACATATTGTTCGTGTGTTGAAAGAAGCCAAAAAGCGAAGTGCCGTGGCTGTTGAAGTGAAAAAATCCGCGCAGGATGCCTACATGACAGACATCCTGTCACGCAAGGATCGTCAGGTATTTGCCAACCCAAGCTGTCAGGGTTCTAACAGTTACTATTTTACAAAGCAAGGTGATGTGCCCTTCCGTGCTTCCACCACACTAGAAGCCGCCTGGAAAAGCCGCCATTTCGACTTGAAAGACTATATTTTTACAGTGCAAGAGAAAACGGCCTAGTTTAATTAATAGTGTCACACAGAAGATGCTGCATATAACTGACTAGATATTAAAACTTCTACTAGAACTATGATTAATTTATCAAGTACTGGTAGAGGTTTTCTTTTGTCTGCTAAATTGAATTTTAAGAACTAAATGCAAATTAAATAAAATTAGATAAAAATATGATCAAGCATATGAAATATATAAAAAATATTTAACAATAGAAATTTTGACAATACTTCTTGTCATAAATATGTTGACAAATATAGTCTTAATACCATACAAAAGAACCAAATAGTTCTTTTGTATGGTATCCATTATGTCTCATCTATGACGCTAAATGGTACTCAACTACATCGTTTCCCTTTAATGGAGTATTATTCAACATGTCAACTACAATTAGCGCTCTACAAAAAGTAAAATCCTCCTTTCCTGTTCGAAATATTAAATTTAATTTTGATCCTTCTACACGTTATTGGTTTGATAAAGATCCTCTTTATAGTCATTTTTTAAATACATTATCGGCTATAACAGCACAAGGAGAATTATTTTTAATAAGAATGCTTCGTACGCTTAGAGTACGTATTACTGACCCAGTTTTACAAGCTGATATCAGCGCATTTATTGGTCAAGAAGCCATGCATTCAAAAGAACATACTGCATATCATCGTTATGCAGATCAAAATGGAATTGATATTGAAACTTTTGAGCAACAATTAACTCAGATATATACTCTACTAGATAGAACCTTACCGTTAATGGATCGTATCGCAATCGGATGCGCAATTGAACATTGTAATGGAACATTTGGTGCAGAGTTATTACGTAATGATGAGTGGAATCAGAAGATGGTTGGTCCTCTACGTGATTTATGGCTTTGGCATGCGGTTGAAGAGAATGAACATAAAGCAGTGTTTTTTGATGCCTATCATGCTGCAGGCGGTGGCTATACAAGACGAATTGTATGGATGATCCTTGGATGTAGTATTTTTGCAGGATTAATGACCTATGGAACCGCCCGACTTTTAATTGCAGATAAGAAGTTTCTATCAAAAAAACATTTGCAATCTATCAGTCAAATCACTCACCCAAGAACAGGGCTATTTAATATTTCAGTCCTTAAAGAATTTCTCAATTATATTCGTCCGTCATTTCATCCATTTGACTACGATACAAAACAACTAGAACAACGCTGGCAAAAAGAGTTAAATCTTAAACTTCATTAAAATTTGATTTATGAAGAGTATTCCAAGAAAGAATGCTCTTCTCTAAGCAAAATAATTCTTTCATATTCTAGTAATTCCAAAGACTTATTAGGTAAGTTGTTAATCTCTTCAATCATTGAGCTTTAAGCTTTAATAAGGACTTTAATTATTGCCAATTAAGTTGCTTTACATGGAGTAATGGCAAAAACAACTATATTTAGCATTGGACAAATTTTGACCAAATTGCCAATAAAATTAGACTGGCTGCTAAATTTCTACCGACACCAGCCCATGTTCTGATGGGCTTTTTTAATAATCTAACATGATATTCAAAAGTCTATAATTTGAATAGTTCGCTACAAATCGCATGCTTTTCATCATCAGTAAGTTCATGCGCCAACAATCCTTCTACTGTAAAAATCGCAATTTTTACCTTAGCTTCAATTCT
Source organism: Acinetobacter sp. TUM15071 (assembly GCF_008980925.1). Taxonomy (NCBI): domain Bacteria; kingdom Pseudomonadati; phylum Pseudomonadota; class Gammaproteobacteria; order Moraxellales; family Moraxellaceae; genus Acinetobacter; species Acinetobacter sp. TUM15071. The sequence goes on from NZ_BKGB01000001.1 coordinate 349,649, forward strand.
TCCCTCTTCTACACCAGATTGTATCAACTCTTGGCGTAATAGATTTTCAACAAGAATATGAAAGCGTTCATGCCAAATATAGATTTCAGGAGACAAATGTAATCGGGCATGCACTGTAGTCACGAGTTGTTTTACCAATTTAAATTGATCAATTACCCACAATATGCGCTCAATGATATTTTTTGTTTGAAGTTCAATATATGTAAAAAATCGATCAATCAGTTCAGTATTTAGAATATTAACTAATAATTCATCTTTATCTTTAAAATACCAATAAATTGTGTTGGGTGCGACTCCTGCAATATTCGCAATGCGGCTCATAGAAGTTGCTTCATACCCTTCATTTAAGAATAAAGTACGTGCAGCACTCATAATTTCTTTTTGTTTCTCTTCACGGTCTTGTAGACGTTTATTACGAGCCATCAATATCTCCTATTTCTCAGCATAAACATGAATAGCTCAGAAAACCATTTGTCGGTTTTATTTTACACCTTCTTGAATATCATTCAAGAAATGATTAAATTCAAACTAATCTTGAATGACATTCAAGAAAATAAAAAGGAAGGAATATGCAGAAAAAATTTACAGAAGAAGACTTACTAAAACTTTCGGTACAGGAACTTCTTGATTTGTTTCGTACACTTCGTGCTCCAACTATGGAAGAAATGAATGGTGAATATGCTGCATATCTGTTAGCTCAACCGACTTGGCTGGCAGATAAAATAGGTCATATCACTTTAAACAATTTTTTCCGACGGTGGCTGAGTAAAGCCTTTAGACCTTTAAATGCCACAACTGGTCAAGGCTACAACACTTTCCAACAAGGGCATCGCATTATTCAGTGCTACCCAATGATGACCATGATCGCCACCTCTCGCTTCGACAACCGACCTGCCTACCAACTTATTTATCGTCATTTTCACTCGGTTTGCGGCAGCATCAATATGGTCGATGAGATTAGAAGAGTTTCACCCAACTTATATCTCGGTATTGGTACTTATGGCTTTACCCATAATCAACGCCATATTCCTTATCCGTTTTTATTAACAGGTCCTCATACACCTTATAGAGGCGATATTGGTCGTAAACGGAATGGTTTTCAGATCAGTTCACGAGAAATTCCAAGACTATTTTAGATTTCATATAGGTAAATAGAATGACGATGAAAATTCATACTGCACTTATTACAGGTGCTTCTGCTGGGATTGGTAAAGCATTTGCACACCATTTAGCTAAAGAAAAATATTCTTTGTTATTAGTCGCACGCCGTGAAGAGCGATTAAAAGAATTAGCTGCTGAATTAGTTGAAAAATATAGTATCAATTGCCATATTTTTGCTGCTGATTTGAATGATCCATCCGCACCAGCTGAAATTATGTCTTATGCAGAAAGTTTAGGAATCACGATAGATATTCTAATTAATAATGCAGGTCTATCGGGTAAAACCGCATTTGCTGAAACCCCTTGGTCAAAACTAGCAGCAGAAATCCAATTGATGATCACGAGCGTAACAGAGCTTTGCCACCGAGTATTACCTCAAATGCAGAAAAATGGTTGGGGACGTATTATTAACCTTTCCTCACTCGCAGCATTTTCACCTCCTGGTGCAAGTCTTCTCTACACGGGAATCAAACATTATGTCTTAGATATTTCTCAATCACTGGATATGGAGTTAAAACCTCAAGGGATTCATGTCACGGCGCTTTGCCCTGGATTCACATATAGTGAATTTCACGATGTAATGGGGACTCGTGATGCAGCAAATAGCCTCCCTTCAGTCCTTTGGCAAGAACCTGAAGAAGTTGTCAAAGAAGGCTGGGATGCCGTTATGAACGGTAAGCCTGTGTGCGTACCAGGTTTAGTGAATAAAGTGATTGCGAGTAGTGTTCGTCCTTTACCAATTTCACTCCAATATTTTCTTGGTAATCACATGAACCCTTTTAAACAATAAAAGTGAATTAACTCAATTTGTTACCGTTTTAACAGTAAAGAAATAAGTGAGAAAATTATGTCAAATCGTATTTATCCAGACATATCAAAAATAGAAAACTCTGCTCAAAAATCTACATTCTTGATGGATGGTATAACATGTGCTGCGACACTCCACACCCCACTGGAAACAGATCAAAAGCAATATCCCGCAATTCTAATGCTTGGCGGATGGGGAAGCATTCAACAAGCCCTAACTCTACCTTACATTAATCAATTTATTAAAGCTGGATTTGCTGTAATGGAATTTGACTATCCTGGTTGGGGTTTAAGCGGTGGTTGGCCACGTCAGGATATTAATCCATGGACACGAGTAAAGACTGCTAATGCTGCTTTGGCACACCTAAAAAATCAAACTCAAGTAGACGCACACGCCATTTATTTATGGGGCACTTCATTTGGTGGTGGGCATGTTGTTGACCTTGCTGCACAGCATCCTGATTTACAAGGTGCCATTATCCAAGTCCCGATGTTAGATGGTTTGGCAACAGTTCAGGCTGTTCCATTCACCAAATTAGTAAAATTTATCAGTCTAGGCTTTGTAGATTTGATGAAACCGGGCTCACCAATACATATACCAACTTTGTCAGAGGCGGGAGAATTTGGCTCAATGGATAGAGATAAAGCTTGGGAAGCACTTCAAACGGCATTAAATGCTCACAATGGTAAGAAATATGATAATCGTGTAACTGCACGTTCTTTATTAACAGTAAGCTTTTATCGACCGTGGAAAAAATTAAAAGATATAAAAATTCCGATGTTAATCATTGGTGCAACGCGTGACACGGTAGCTCCATTCGTAGCTGAAAAAATAAAAAATGCGGGTAATCCATTACTTCAGGTAATCGAAATGGACGCTGATCATTTTGATCCATACTTCGAACCTTATTTTCCCAAAACTATTGGATATCAGTTAAAATTTTTAAAGCAATTAGAGACCATACAAACATCCTAAGGTCTTGAGGAATGATAGTGGGTCTATTTTTACATTTATTTTAAAAAATAGCCCACACGTGGTCTTCAAAAATTTTTTAAAGTATTGATATCATTCAATTCACAATCTAAACCGACTACTGCGACCATTTTTAATATCTCATCTTGAGCAAAAGCAAAATTGATTATCGTCTATCAATATATTCTAAATACCCCCTACCACTAACTTTTTGGTCACAAAACTCGCCTTGCCACTGATAAGCAGAAACAAATCCAGCTGCTAAACCATAACAATATTCGGTATCAACATTTGCGTTAATATCTAAAATTTTCTTATCGTTATGATATGCACTCCATGCAAAACTTTTTGGAACATCCATCAAGAAACCATCAGGCGTAATTTCAGGCTTATGCTTTAATTCCATTACCTCAAAATGAGCTTCGCCATTATATTGTATTGATGTACCATCAACATGACGGTAATAAACAGATGTTATGATAGGCTGATCTTGATAGCAAACAAAAACTAATAAAAGCTGTTGTTTTTCATCAATATTAATTACTTGGTAACTAAAAATCTTTACTGGTAGCTGAATGTTATCAACTAACCAAGTATTCCTTAATAAGGATGTAGAAACTGCTTTCCATGACTCTAACGTACATATTCCGTCAACATTTTTTTTAATACCTTGTTGTGTTATACATCCCTTATAACGCATAAGCGTACTGAAATGCTTATAAAGTTCACTATGTGCAAACCAAGTAATTGCTCGAGTTGGTTCAAGTATTAATTCAACTTTTAAATCATCACGATCTGTTTCTAATAAATAATTGTTCCCATGCTGAGTCAAAGATGTGTGATTTTTAAATTGAACTGAAAAGGGTTTTCTTTGAAACGTTAAATCACGTTTAATCGAATACGTTTGATAAGCATCATCTGAAGTAGATAAAGCGGTTCCATGTACCAATGATGCCGTATCCCCTTTTCCATCCAGAGATATTTTGTATTCTGAATCCGTTATAGCAAAACCAATATAACCGATTACGGATGCCCACGATAAATACCTTAATGGTTCAGGCAAGTCAGGTACCATAATTCCATAATGCGTACTACCAAAACGTTTGTAATATACATGCGGACTAAGTTCAAATTCCCTTGGTAATAAATCCTGTTTTTCAGGTTTTACAACTCCGATTAAAGCCCCTGCCGTTTGAGCAATCTTTTGATTAATCTTATCTTTGATTTTTCCTGATGACATTTTACTTGATACGAGAACTTTCATCGAACAACTCAACTCTTTTATTTTTAAAGTTCTATTTTAGAACTTATTAAATAAGATTAAATATCATTTCGGGACTTTGTTCGCAAAAACACTATCAGCCAAATACACTACTTATTTTTAAACTTGAAGATACACAATTCACCAAAGTCGAAAATTTCAAAAATATCTTAGAAATCTATATCTTGGGACGAAACCCCTTTATTCCTATCCCAAAAACTCCTCTGAGCAACCCCTTACTAAGATTTAACCAATCAAAATAATCACGCCATAAAATTATTTTTCCATTCTCCACTTTAAATGTGCCACATACCCAAAATCCAATATGCAATGGTCCAATTTCTACAATATCTGTACGCTCGGTGAGTACAATATTTCCTTTTGCTACGATTTGATGATTTTTAACTTGTAACTTTCTTGAGCTACTGAGCGCAAGTTTGATTAAACCAGCAACCCGTTTTCCACCTCTAAAAGTCGGTAAAGAAACATTTGTATAAAGCACATCTGAATGAAGGAGTTCACTAATCACATTATGATCTTGTTCAACCAAAGCAGTCAGAAATCGTTCTACCACTTCTTCTGATTGTGCTTGAATATAAGTTGCATCAATATTTGATGTGGTTTTCATTTATGTATTTCCCTAAGATTTAAATTTTTAGATCCAAACGTTGCTGCCAGAGTTTTTCTAAAGCCTTGGTATCATGATCAAAAGGATGAAAATCAGGTCGATAATAATCTAAAAAATCTTTAACGGTTTGTAAGGTTAATAATCCTCGATGACCGACTCCTTCTTTGAGGAACTGCGCTATACCTTGCAGAGAAAGCATTCGATCTGCTTTAAGCAATCGTCGTGTGTTATTTGCAATTAAGAAAGTTAAAATACTGCCTGCAAAGGTCATATAAAAAATACGTGATACATATCCCCCACCTGAGGCGACATAAGCATCAAAGAATACTGCTTTATGTTCATTTTCTTCAACTGCATGCCAAAGCCATAGTTCAGCAACTGGACCAACTAAACGATTATTCCAATGATCATTGCGTAAAAGTTCAGCCCCTAAGGTTGCGGTAATATGTTCAATCGCACACCCAATTGACATGATATGCATACTCGGCAATATTTTTTGCATTATGGCGTACAAGGCTTTAACTTCATTCTGTAATTTATCGATATTAATCTGCTGTTCATCAGCATAACGATTAAATGCCAAATGCTCTTTAGCATGCATGGCTTCTTGTCCGATAAAAGCACTGATTTCTGCTTGAAGTAGAGGATCATCAATTTTGTCCCGAATATTTCTCAAAGCTTCTATTAGCATCAATTCCCCCTGAGGAAAAATAGCGGACATTGCATTCATCAAATGGGTGAAATAAGCATTATTATCAAACCAATAACGCTTTGAACTGGTGAAATCAAAACTTAAGCGTCTGACAGGGAAAGAAGCTTTCAAACGATGTGCTGTGGAAGATTGATTAATTTCAATAGCTTCTAAGGTAGACATATTATTTCCAATTCACAAAAGTACTTACTGGTTCTTTTGTAGATTGCTTTGCATTCTTAGTCAATCAATATTTTTCATCCAATTGAAACTTATATATTTATTTTTCAATTGAAGATTGTTTAAACAAAACAATCTTGAGCAATAAACGGGTTAATGATAGCTTTGCTAAGATTAAAAATTTGTAGAAGATTTAGTGTGGAAAAACTTTCTGGTGCTTACGATACTCAAGCTGCAGGCTTACCCAGAGGCCGTACCAGCCTGTTAACCAAAGAAACACGTGAAAAGCAACGTCGACGTTTGGTTAAAGCAGCAATTAGTGTATTCGCTGAAAAGGGGTTTGCTGCCACAACGATTGCTGACATTGTTAAAACAGCACGAGTATCTAAACAGGCATTTTATGAAATATTTGAAAATAAAGAAGATTGTTTTCTTGCCGCTGATGATTTAGGTCGAAAAGCCTTGTATGAACAAGTGCTTACAGATATCAAAGCTCAGGGAAGCAACGGCGATCAATGGATCAGGTCTTCTCTACGTGCCTATTTACAACTGTGTGTTAGTGAACAGGACTTCACTAAGGCATGGGCAATTGAATTCCCGAAAGCTGGGAGTCGATGTTTAGAGCAACGCAATTTATTTTTTTCAGAATTAGGAAAAAGACTTAAATTAATTCATAGTGCTATAAAGATCAAACAACCTGAATTGTGGGTAGCTGTTCCTGATTTATTTTATGACGCGGCGATTGGCGGAGCTTATGAAATTATTTTTCGTTATATCTGTCAAAATAAATTTGATGAACTGTTAAATATTGAAGATGATTTAGTTGATTTTATTAATTTCTCGATCGGATATAAACAAAATATATAAATATTATCAAAATTATTGATAAAATAAATTAAGTGTAAAACATGACTTGTAAAATTAAACCATTTAATTGTTTTACTTAAATTTAGCAGCATTGATGATGTGCTGTAGTTAAAATTTTTAATAGATATTTTTCAGCTAAATAATTAGCAAACTGGATATGTATTTTATTATAAGTATACACGACCTAAACCATTAATTGATATATTATAACATATCAATTAATGTCATTTACTAAATATATGTCTACATTTTCTCAACGCTTACAGGCAATTGATGCTCTTCGGGGATTGGTTATCTTAATCATGATGGTCGATCATGTAAGAGAAACCTTTTACCTTCACCATCAAGTTCCTGATCCAATGCTTGTCCCTGGCACTGAAGAATCTCTTTTCTTAAGTCGAATATTGGCTCACTTATGTGCGCCTGTTTTTGTGCTTTTAACTGGACTATCGGCTTATCTTTATCAAGCGAAGAATAATCTGGCCATGACACGAGAGTTTCTTCTAAAACGCGGATTATTCTTAATTTTCCTCGAGCTAATTGTCATTAACTTTGCTTGGACTGGAACCTTCCCACCTGACGTTGTTTATTTACAAGTCATATGGGCAATTGGTATTAGCATGGTCGCTCTCGCAGCTCTCATTGGGTTACCTAGAAAATTGCTTTGGTCCATTAGCTTGCTGATAATTTTTGGCCATAACTTACTAGATCATCTTTCATTTGAAAATGTTCCAATTCTGCATAACTTGTGGTTAATCCTCCATGAAAGAGGCTGGATTATAATTGGAGATACTATTCGTTTTAGGACTTCTTACCCTGTTTTGCCTTGGATAGGGATCATTACTTTAGGATATTGCATTGGTACAACAGTATTTAATCAATCCAAAACAATGCGACAGAAGAATCAGTTCTTACTTAGCTTGGGTCTAGCGAGTATCGGAACCTTTATTCTTTTACGGTATTTAAATTTTTATGGCGATCAAGCTTGGCTTGTAATGCCTTCATTTACTGAAACTGCAATGAGTTTTATGAATCTTACTAAATACCCACCTTCACTTCTATTCACGCTTTTCAATGTAGGTGTTGGACTGATTCTATTAGTTTTGTTACAAAAAGTTGAAAGTAAGTATTGGGTTAAGCCTTTAATTGTATTTGGTTCTGTCCCGATGTTTTTTTATATCGTCCACTTATATGTTTTAAAAGTTTTATACCTTATTGCTGTCAATATTTTTGGTAAAAATTACGGCGAATATTACGGTGTAGAAGGCGTTTCGACGCTTTGGGCGATTGCTATAGTACTCAGTGTATTACTCTATCCACTTATTGTTAAATTTTCTGAATTTAAACATAGAAACAAGCATATCACCTTACTTAAGTATTTTTAATTGAAAGTGAATTTTCGCTCTTTTAAAAATATGTGATTGGGAGTGCTTAGAATAAGTAAGCACCTCCAATCTTCTGAAATATTTAAGAAATAAAATGCAAAATAAAATTTATTGTAATAATATAACATTACACTTGATTGATATTTACTCCCTATGTTTTCCAAATTTTATCTAATTTCTTCATGTTCATTACTCTCAAACTTAGTCTGGGCACAAACATCTGATCCAACGAGTTCCCTTCCCACAATTGTCATACAAGCACAAAAAACAGATCAAAATGTCTTAACAACATCTGCATCAACTAAATTTACCCATGATGTACTTGATACCCCTTCCAGTCGTAGCTTTCTTTCTCAGGAAGTTTTAAAACAGCAGGATGTACAACGTATAGATGATGCCTTAAATCAAGTGAGCGGCGTATTCAGTCAAACGAATTATGGTGGCGGCTTCTGGGATAATTTCTCATTCCGTGGATTTAGTACTGACCCGAATATCGGGCCGCAAATTATTCGTAATGGATTAAGTGTAAATCGCGGTCTCAGTGCGTCTCGGGATATGGTCAATATTGAATCTTTAGAGTTTCTAAAAGGGCCAATGGCTGCGCTATATGGACGTGGAGAAACAGGTGGTTTACTCAATATCAATACTAAAAAGCCTGCATGGGAATCATCTACTGAAATCAATTTACGAGCGAATAGTCTAGAAAAATATCGTGCTAGCTTTGAGCATACCGCCCCTATTAACGACCAATTAGCATATCGTTTTGCTATTGCACATGAAGATAATCAGAGTTTTCGGGACTATGTGAGTAATTCACGCTGGTTTTTTTCTCCGCAATTAAGCTGGAAGTTATCCGATCGAACTCAATTGGACTTAGACACAGAATTCACTCGCGTAGAAGGATTATTTGATCGTGGTATTAGTGCTTATCAGAAACAAATTGTGATGAATCCAAAAACCTATACAGGTGAACCAAGTGATGGAGATCATTTACAAACTGATAATTTTTATCAAATTCGACTCACGCATGAGTTAAATGACGATTGGAAAGTCAAAAGTGCTATAAGTGTGAAAGATAGTTTGTTAAAAGGTTTTTCAAGTGAACCTCGTCGTATACAAAGCGATGGTCGTACTTTAGAGCGGCAGCGACGTTATCGGGATAATAAAAGTGATGATGTGTTATTCCAAACAGAAATGTTAGGCACGATCCAGCAAGACTGGGCAAAACATGAAATATTGTTGAGTGCTGAAACAGGACAAATGAAATATCGCCAATTGCAACTACGCCGTAATCACAGTTCAGATAGACCCAACATCATTGATATTTACCAACCTACCTATGGAAAATATTTACCAGACCTTCCCCTATTTATTGACACTGAGGATCGACAAAAATACTTCGCCTTCAATGTCCAAGATCAGATATTTTTAAATGATCAATGGAGTGTTTTACTTGGTCTACGCTTTGATCATGTCACACAAGAATTTGTGAATAAGATTGCCACGACCTCAAATCAAAAAGACTTACAACAAACTAGTCCACGTTTTGGTTTGAACTATCGTTTGAGTGATGCATGGTCAGTCTATGCCAATTATGGCCAATCATTTGCAATTAATAGTGGAATGGATCGCAATAATCAAACCTTCGACCCAGAAAAAGGTCAAAGTTATGAGATCGGCAGTAAATACCAACTTAACCCACAAAGTCTGATCAGTGTTGCATTATTCAAAATGGATAAGAAAAATGTGCTCACAACAGACCCAATAGATAACAACTTCCAGATAACCGCGGGAGAAGTCTCTAGCCAAGGGATAGAGCTAGATGTCGAAACACAACTGAATGACCAGTTATCACTCCGCGCCAACTATAGTTACACAGATGCTCAAATTGAGAAGGATCAAACGCTTGCTAAAGGTTCCCGCTTAAGCAACGTTCCTAAACATAGTGGTTCAATCAGTACAAACTATGAATGGACGTTATCAAACAACTCAAATGTAGGCATTGGGGCAACAGCTGTTTATGTTGGGAAACGTAGCGGTCATAGCACCGATAACGGATTCAATCTTCCTGAATATACATTAATTAATTTAAATGCTTACTATGCGCCAAGAGAGCAAATACGTTATCAGTTCAACCTGAATAATCTTTTGGACAAAACCTATTACACGGCGAGTTATAGTGAGATGTGGATACAACCAGGTGAACCATTGAATGCATCATTGGCAGTGCAATGGAAATTTTAAAATGTTTGAATGAATGCGTTAAGGCTAGCTAAGCTGATATAGCCTTAACCATTAAACTTATGAAAGTTTAAACATATTGTCAGCATCGAATATAACCGCCAACCTTATAATACGCATTAACATTACCCTATCGTGCTATATGGTCTAAACAGTTATAATTTCTTCCCCCCCAATAGCTCATAATTAACTTCTGATTGCCATGCCCCAACAACCCTCTTATTGGCAAAATCTATTCCGCTTAGTTCATATTTATGCAGGAATATTTGTTGCGCCATTTATTTTTATTGCTGCGTTTACTGGCTTACTGTATGTCAGCACTCCGCAATTAGAGCAATATCTTTATAAGGAGCAGTTGTATATACACAGTGAAAATCGCCCTCAACAACAACTGAGTCTGCAAGTTCTTGCAGCTCAGTCAAAGATGGCAGAATCAGCAAGAATTACTGAGGTACGCCCAGCACCTGCATCGGATCAAACCACTCGGGTTATTTATTCAGATCCAGAAAATAAACTGAATAACCAAGCAGTTTTTGTGAATCCGTATACATTAGAGGTTATGGGGCAATTACCTGTTTATGGTACGAGCGGTGTACTCCCCTTAAGAACGCTAATCGATCAACTCCACAGCAATTTACTTCTGGGTGACGTTGGAAGATTCTATAGTGAGCTTGCCGCAAGTTGGTTAGCAATTCTCAGTCTGTCAGGGCTTTATCATTGGTATATACGTAGAAAACATTTTAATCAGAGCAAGACTGTCCGAAAAAAAGTTTTAAAATGGCATAGCTCGATTGGAATTATTTTATTTCCACTCTTGCTGATTGTTGCGATCACAGGTTTGACATGGTCTAAATGGACTGGAGAAAATATCCGTATACTTCGCCAAGCCTTGAGTTGGCAGACCCCAGCGCTCGTCAGCTCTCTTTCGGGTACGCATTTGGTTGATAGACATGTACATCATCATACCGATACGGGCCCAATGAACCATCAGCCACTTATTAAAGCAGAAAATTTTGATCAAGTGCTACAGGTTGCTAGACAAAATGGTATTCATAGTTCTGAACTTCAAATAAAGCCACCTACAAGGATTAATACAGCATGGACCGTATCAGAAATACGTCGTCGCTGGCCTACAGAAGCAGATAGTATCGCGATTGATCTGCAAAGTAATAAAGTGATTGATCATTTAAAATTTGAAGATTTTCCACTAGCAGCCAAACTAACCCGTTGGGGAGTGGATGCGCATATTGGTATTTTATTTGGTTGGATCAATCAACTCATCTTAATGATCTATTCGCTTGCTCTTTGCAGTATGATTCTTTTGGCCTTCTGGCTATGGAGTCGTACATTTAATTTAAAGCAGACAACCTCCAATTTCGTAAATCAGAGCTTACAACTTTGGGGAAGAGGTAACATAAAACAAAGATTTTCTCTTCTTCTATCTCTGGTTATCCTTCTAATTAGTTTGCCAACCTTGGCTATAAGCATAATCGTAGCTGTTACTTTTATCATGCTTAATCAGTATCAATCCAAATTGTTATAATGCTATGTTTATGCACTAAAAAAATTGTGCCTATCCATTCTAATAGCCAATTATATCGAGCTGGAAGTCTTCAAAGAACTGATAAGATGAACCCGTATTAGTCTTTAAAATTTCAACATAACTATTTTCAATTTATTGTTTCTGCGGAGTCCGAACCAGCTTAGAAGTATCATATCCATAATCGTGTGCAGTTTGCACATACGATTGATACGTTGCTGCATCCAGATTCGGCTCTCTTGATAATATCCATAGGTACTTATGAGATGGGCCTCCTACCAATGCTACTCGGTAGTCAGAATCAACTCTTAGAACCCAGTAATCTCCTTTAGTGAACGGAATCCATCTTAATCCAGAAGGTAAGAAGCTAACTTTTAGCATACTATTCCCTTCATTTTGGGGATAAGCAATACCTTCAGAACTAATCGTTTCTCCTGTTTTTGTACGACAACTATTAATTACAGCAATAGTTTTATCATAGTTGATCGAATAATTGGCTGTAGTATCACTCACACATTTTCGCTGAAAATACATCGGAAAGTGTGCTATTTCATACCACTTACCGACATACTTATCTACCTCAACCTTATCCACAGCTTTAGGAGTATTGATTTCTGCATACGCTGCAAAAGAGCCTAAAAATCCTAAAGAAGCAATCAAACCTGAAAAAATCATTGTTCGTTTAATAAGCTGCATAAATAACGCCTTTCACATTTATAATAGTACTAAATTAATGGAAACTGACGTGAATAAATTGTGAAAATAAGATCTTTTATACATTAAATAATAAAATATAGACATTTATTACCAATTTTAATCCATGAAAAAATTCAACAATCAATTTAACTAACTATGCATTTATTAAGACTTTTTTGCCTCACTCTCTCCGTATAAAATTTTTATCAATATCCACACTATCTTTACTTTCTACCTTATACCTGGCTTTGGCATAAACTTGCCGTGCAAAATGATCTAATGCCTCCTGATAAAATCCTGCTGCCTTGCTCTCGTTATCAAAATTTTTTGGCTGAGCTAATTGCTTCTTGTAAAATGAAACCATCACGTAATGTTAAGTCCACATAGTAGATCGGCGTTCGATAACTTTGAGTCGTGCTCTTGTATCTTAAAGTCAGTTACAAAAGTAGGCATGAAAGCAGGTCACCAAATGTAAAGGTCTTTTATAAATCTGCGACATTCAATAAATCTTATATCTAAATTTTTGCATCTTGCATGGTATGTTTAGCTTAACGTACCACTTATCACCCTTTGGATTACCCATAATAATTGCTTCAACTTCAAAAGCATCATTTTTAGATAGGTTCTTTGTTTTTATAAAATTACAGAATTCTTTGGCACTATCAGCATTTAAATAACCGACTCGCATTGCATCTATGTAAACACCTACTTCACCTGTATCTTCTTGTGCAACTATGGCGTCTTTTTTAACTTTAATGAATTTTTCACTATCAATTCCAATAACAGTTTTTAATTCATTTTGATAAAGCACCACAATAACTTCATGCTCATACTCTTCATCTTTCTCATAAAAAATCTTTCCTACAATATTTAATGTGAAATTAGGGAACTCTTGGACTCTATTCCTATTACTTATCTTTTTTCCGAATAAAATATATAGGACCCAAATCACTATTATTGCAAATACCCAAATCATAATTATTTACTCTTATAAATCGCATCACTCACTATAAAAAAATAGAAAATTCACCATAGATAATTAATCACAACAAATAGAGAGCTTATTATAGCTCTCTATAAATAGGCATAAGCCTACACAATCTTAAAATAATAATGATTATTTATGCTGCTCATTACTTTCTTTAGGTTGTTTGGTGTCTGGTTGTTGTGAACCAGGCTGCTCAGGTGGATTTTTTTTTGGCTCAGACTGCTGTTGCTGCCCTGGTGATGGATTTTGCTGATTAGCCTGTTGTTTTGAATTATCTTGATTCTGAGACATTAGTGTCTCTCCTATCTAATGATGTGTAGATAATTATCTAGCACTCAACCACCATAGACCTTTAATCGAATTATAGATATAGCTTAAATGCACTTACTTGTAAGTAAAAATATATAATCACTCTAACATTTTAATAAATATAAGCATTCTCAGGTATAAAAATTATTAAATTTAAATGGAATTATTATATCTTTTATAATTATCATAAAATTCTCTAGAATTAAACCCAGAAAGTATCTCAGCTTTACTTCCACCCTCCCATTCTTTAGAAATTTTACTTAAATATTTCAAATAAATATATTCAGAAGGAATATTTAATTTAATAGCAGGCGGAGCTTTCCTCCCTCCTGTAGTTATTTTTTCAATAAATCCAGCTAGCCAAAGAATAAATTCATACTTATTCTCACAATTTGGTATCAGACTGATATCAAGACTTAAAAATTTAATCTCAGTTTCATTCTTAAACCCTTGTCTAAAATAAATATGATTAAATTTTAGCTGAATATTTGTTCCAACTATCTCTTTCTTTAACTCTCTTATTAGCAAGTTCAACCAATTATTTGATTTAGATGACAATTTTTTTCTACTATATAAGGAACTGTATAGCTTTTCCGCTACTTCTAGATAACTTTCCATTTTTTACTCTACTTTATGTTTCGTAGACAACAAAATAACATGTTATACATTTAATTGATTTATATTTATTATTAAAAGTCATTTGCAAACTATACACCAGAGATTTTAAATGGGTCTTTTAAAATATAAATTTCAACAAACTAAAAAATATTCATTCAACTTTTCCAATCAATTTTGCTTGTACAAGCAAAGGAACTGATTGTAAATTTTCTACATTTCCATGCAAAATATAACCTTGATTATTCTCTTGAAAACTTAGATTAAGTTTTAACGATCCGAAATCCCCAAAAAGAGAATGAACATTTACATTGTGCTTATTTAGACTCAAAACCAATCTGTTTTCTTCAATTATTCCATTATATGAATAGGTTATATCTCCTCCATTAACCACACTATCATCAACTACAAGAATCCCACTCCCAAAGTCTTTATCTTGACTTTTAAATGTAAGCAAATAAATTCCGTCTTTCATAATTATCTCAATAATAGACAACTGAACATACAGTTACCTCTACATTAGCCCGATCTCTAAGAAATGTATTCATTTTGAGTACATTAAATGTAATATCATATATTTAAATATTATTTTTATCTCCACAAAAAACCCTGCTATATTAAATATTACTCACTTGATATAAGTGGTGATTCAAATGTGTTCTAATTACGAACCAATTTCAAAAAATCGTGCTCATCTCCTCGATCTTTATGAACCTACTTTCGATTATAATTCAGACATTTACCCAAGTTATAATGCCCCAATTTTGATTTCTACTAACGAAAATATTGAATGGCACTCTGCCCGTTTCGGTCTGATACCCTTTTGGACTGAGGATTTGGAAAGGGTTCAAAATACATTTAATGCTCAATGTGAAACCATTGCTACTAAACGCAGCTTTAAGAATGCTTGGAAGAATAACCAATTCTGTCTAATACCAGTTGAAACTATCTTTGAACCTAAATATATAGACGGCAAAGCTATATGGTATGGAATTTATCGACAAGACAGCATGCCATTTACATTGGCTGGACTCTATGAGCAATCAAGTATTAACGGTAAGTCAATCATCTCTATGACGATGATTACAATCAATGCTGATTCACACCCTTTCATGCAACATTTTCATGCACCTGAAGATGAAAAGAGATCTGTTGTTGTTATTCCACGAGATAGGCGAAATAACTGGCTAAGATGTGACAATGAGGAAGCAACTCAATTTTTGCATGAATTCTCCCCAGATGATTACACTGCAGCACCAAAATTCGATATGCATAAATTTCGGCCAAACACACATTAAAATATGAGAAATTTCAGTTAAATAAAAAAGCCCCCCGAGGGCTTTTTATTTAAAAAGATTTAATCTCAGCTAAATACGAAAATCCTAACTTTGATCTATAAACTTTTACTTTCATTCCTTTATGGAGTTTTCGCTCCACCACTTTCATTTGTTTAGTATCTTCATTTTTTTCCTCTTGAGTAGGAATAAATATATTTAAATATTTTTCACTATTAGTAATTTTTAATTTCAACCCAAAATTTGCTGTCAGTCTTGCATCATCGCAATTTGAGAAATATCCATTTGATTCAATTTCAACTACTCCACCACCAAATTCTGACATATAAGATGGCTGGACTTCTGAATCCAGAGTAATTCTAATTTCAGTTCTAGTTTCAATATCCTTGTCTAATTCTTGCAACCACATTGTGAAACTCATAGGCTCACCAGTTTAAGTTGTTTTTTTCAATTCACTTGAACAACTAGACTAACATACTACAACCCAAGATGCCTTAACTTCACCTTTTACAGATTCATTTCTCATACATCTACAATGCTGTAATTCTTGAATATTTGATGACTAGAACTTTAAATTTTTTTATCAAAATAATGTCGCTGATAAGCATCAATCAGCTCACGCTGAATATAAAATTGGACAGCAATCATCCTTGGATCATTTCTGCATGTACTTAAATTTTCTCCTGCACTTTTATCAGCTTTTTCAAATTTTCTAATTAAAATTAAATCCTTAGGCTTAGCATTGTAAGCATTAATTGCTTTAGTTAAATCTACATGGGATAAGTACTTAAAGTCACCTAGCATATTTTCTACAATAATTAACTCGCATCCAGCAATTGTTAAAGAAACACCTTCAAGAGATTGAGGCTCTTTGTGCATTTCTCCATAAGTTAGAATACTTAAAAATAAAATTTCAGGGGATTCGTTGTATTTCTCTTCGTAATCAATTTGAGCATCATAAATCCTATTTATAATTTTCATGGATTATGTCTTTTTTAGTATAGAAAATCATATTAAAAAACATCACCCTGATTCCTAATAATCAACATCAACTTAGTCTTTTCAAGCATTTGATAAAACCATTCAACTGACTGTGATCGATTCATCTTTTGGAACTGATCATATTCAATATGGTGGTTCCTACATAGAGGAATTATAAAGGAATCACTTGCCTTGGCACTTGATTCCTTTAAAAGATCAACTTGATTATTTTGTGCTACTTCTACGGGCGAATTACCGCAAATCACACAAGGCAGTCTCTTTATTTCGCTTAAAAACTTTTGTGAGCACATTTAGATAACCTCACCTTTATAACTCATACAGAGTATTAAAATTTTGGCACCGAACAAAAAATAAAGCGCTACTCAATACTCTTCATTTGTCTGTGTCGCTTATAAAGTCCGAGAAATTGTTTTCGTGCTTTAATTTCATTTCCACTAAATGGCAGAAATAACATAACTTGTTCAATAGTCATTGAATTGTTCTCTATAAGACATGAATCTTGGTCATTTGACCAATTTGATTCTTTTGCTTTTAAACCTCTTTGCTTTCTTTTCATTTGAAGTAATTACTTTTCAATATGGCTTTATAAATATCACATCTAAGTAATTAGATTTTTTTAAATATTAGATTTGTAATCTTTATGTACCTGCCCTTGAAATTATTGAGAGCAGGTAATGCTTTTTAAATTATAGTAATCAACACTTAATATTTATTTGAATTTATTTAAGAAACATTTCAGAGATATATTGTTGAGTTCACCTACATATCCCTACAAATACTTCTTAAAGCTACTGTAGTGTAAGCAAAATAACCGCGTACTATGGGCTCTCCATAGCCAAACAAAGAAGATTAAAATGTCTGATTTTAAAGATTTTTCTAAGAAAGCGACTAAAGACAACGAAGCGGCACATCAAGTTCAAGCGAATGAACATACTCAGGTAAATACTCCTAACAGTCCTCAAACCACTCCTAAACCTGAAGACTCTCCGAAACCACAGGATTCGCAAGAACCTGAGACTAACAACAAATAATTTCTTATTATCAGTGCCTAAGAAACTGATTTAAGGTACTGTTATTATAGAGAATAAATTAGTGCACTGATTTATTTTACTATTCATTAATTTTATCCCTTTGATTGGTTTAGTTGTTTAAGAAATTGCAATTATCCATTAACTAAAGAAGATATAAAAAGTCTCTCAGATCTGAGGGACTTTTTTAATTCATGTATCTAATATTTAGAATTGTATAAATTATCGTAAGAACAATGGACTAAGATTTATAAAACCCTAAAACCATATGGCTTTTAGGGTTTTCCTTAAGAATTGAGATCATTTATCATGTAAATATTTTTCAATTCGTTCATATACATACTTTCTATCTAGACTTTCAGGTATCCAAAAGATATGTGTAATATGATCTTTCTCAAATACATTACGAATATATTCAGTACATTCTGACGTATCCATATGAGAAATTTTGAATGTATCGGACTTGTATTCTTCTATTGGTAGAATCTGGCCATCCAAAACACCAGAAATAAAAATATTCATTTCGTGGCTCTCTAACAAATAATCACTATAGCATGTATAAAAAGAAACCTTTTAGATTGAGATTTTACTTACATTTATTTTCAATTCCCGATAGGAATTGAAAATTTAAGTTGATAACTTTTCTGATCTAATTGCACTGGGTTATGTTTTGCAATTCTTTGCTGGTAGTCTTTTTCAGAAATTAAACCTCTGTTCTTCGCCTTCAAAATTGAGTTGAGCTGTTGCTCATATCCTTGTACATTTAAAGCATCAAATCCTATGTTCGAGATAATATTTAGACTTATCATGAGGACTCAAATTAGATGTATGCTGTTGTGCCCCATGCGCTTTCTCTAATTCGTAATTACGTTGATTAATATAATATTGATTATGTTACTTCATTGACTAAAAAAACAAGAGGCTCTTCATTTACCATTTTTTTAACTTAGAAATTAAGGCATCTAACTCAGGTTTTGTATTGTATTGCAATGTAACGGCCATGTCTAAGTTAGTTTGGCTTGCTCCCCCAAAAAATACTAAAACTTTTTTTACAGACTCACTCACCTTAAAATATGTAATAGTTGATGTGTTTATATAGTATTCATTATGCTGAATGAACATAGCCTTTTCCATTATTGTAATTTAAGAAAAATAGTATATATCATTGTACTTAAAGAAAACTCTCAGGCTTTAAATTCCTGTTCAGTTGCCAGCATCCCATTATCAATATTTACTCTTTAACTAAGCTAGTTCATCACAATCACTACATTATATTTTCCTATTTAAAAACATAAACTTATTGACAATAATGACCTATCGTACGCACGATGGCTGCGTAACTTTGACAGGCGCTACTGTCGAAGAGCTGTGTATTGTTAGCGCAATACATCGTTCCCAGTTCAAAGACAGAAAATATCTTTGTTTCTAATGATTCCGAATTTTCTTTAACGACAAGTTAGTAGCAACCCTAAGATTTATTTAAACGCTTTTTTATTTCAGATCGAATAATCTCTGTTGATATTTTGGTGGAGGTGGCGTCAAATGAACTTAAAACTTAAGGTATTAATTTCAAAGCCATTTTATTGAATAAATAAATTCATTGACCCAACTTAGATTTAGTGCATTGAATCATTTCAATATCTTGTTCAAATCCAACTTAAGGATTTGAATTTGAAGCAATATATTGGGAATTTCTAAATCAAATCAGTAAATAACAATGATCTTAAAAATTGATTTCAATCATATTGATTTTTTTTAGGTGAATGGCCAACATAAATAAACAACTCAAAAGTGGAATAAGTCATCAATAAATAGTTTACGCAACAAAGTCCTAAATTGCCGGATAAGGATCCTTATTACCACAATCATTAAAAGATTTCGGCTTGCGTAAATATTTCAGCCAATCATCAGCTAATGATAAATGGATGGACTTGTCAAAATCTGATTCCACCCCTCGATCTAGTTGATCCTCGAAACCTTGTTTTTTTACCATAAATGATGCCAACTGCTCTTGATCGAAGGTATTTTTTAAATAAGGATAATAAATGTGTAGTCCTGAATCTTGACCTTTGCTTATCAAATCTCTGTGTACTTTACCAAATAATCGATCAATCCGACCTATACGTTGTTCATTGGCACCTGGGGTCCAGGCCATACCATAATTTAAAATCTTATTGCATTGTAAATGGAGATTGACACCCTCTTGGAAAATCTGGGTAGCTGACAATACATTAGGAAAAAACGGACTATTAAACCCAATAATTAATCTTTTTCTATTTTGCACTTCCCCACTAGCATACCACGCGGGATTATGTAGCTGTTTCAAGTCTTTCCAAGCATCTTGTTGTACTTTTTTTTCAAAAGACAAGCCTACGATTTTTATGCACAGCGCTTCAAATGTTGAAATAGCCGCTGCAAAGTATTTATAGAGCAGAGATGTCTTAAGTAATTTTTTGCTACGAACCCAAATTAAGAAATTTCGATAACTCTGCTGTACGTTACGATTATTATATTTTTTAGCCAATACAAATTTAGCAAACCAACAATAAAGCTCAACAATGACAGGACTTGCATACAAAATTCCTGTCTTAAAATATTGTGAAAAGTTTTCTTTGACAACATCACTCCAGTCATTATAAGTTTCATAAAGTGCAACATCTTCATTTTCTAATTGGGTATATAAATCAGCCCACAATGTCTTCAAAGGGATTTTAAAGTTAGATCGATGTTCCGAATGACTTTTATAATCATAACGATAGTCTTTAATTGCTGATAGATAATCATCTTTCTTTTGAGAATCATCATGTGTATAAAAATACAGATATTCACCTGTTTTATAATCTGATGATGGCTCTAACAATATAGAAAATAAGCTACCAGATAGCACTAACCTATTTCTAAAGTTACTACAATCTGTTGTTTTAGATCTGTCATTTTTTTTGATAATAAATAAATCCATGATGTGTGATTTAATTGGACTCTCATCGTCCAAAGATTCACTCTCGCTCCTTTCATCTAAGCTATCTACTCCATTATTTTTATTAGATATTTTACTGTCAAAAAAATCCCTACTCCATTTCTTATTTTTCCATTGCTGAAATAATTTGGTTTTATTCGGTGGGGCCAGTGCATCCAAAATCTGCATTGCAAAAATTTCATCATAAGCCGCATTTATACGCTGAGTGATCTCACGCACAGAAGGGATTCGTCGAACAAAAATTAGATTTTTATCATTTCCAATTTGATGTGCTTTATCAAATAGGCCTTTAGGCACACATTCATTTTCTATGACCCTATATTTAGGATGTGCAGGAGCTTGGCTGAATTTTTCAATAAACTGCTGTGATAATTGAGTTAAGATATCTGTATCAACCGCTGTATAAAACGACTCCAGACTCCCATCATCTTGTGCTCTACTCTGCTGAGAAACCGATTCAAAACCCTCTAGATAACCATATAAAAATGTCTTTCCGCCACCCTTGCCCCCATATTCATCCACAAGCGCTTTTTGGTACATTGCAAAGAATAATTCAGAAGATGGATCTTCTTTAAAATCAGCTTCAAGTACATGCTCATTGCGGTAATGATATTTATTGTATACACCTTCTAGTCCGTGCATAAAACGTAAGCGTCTAACCGCATATTGCTTTAAAGAATCACTTGGAGATCGAGCCTGAGTATCTTTAAAAAATCCTAAAATATTATTCACATCAAGAATATTTGAATGGCTTGGCGTTGCAGTCAGCAATAAGTATTGTTTAGCCAGTCGTGTATCGTCATTCGGCTCACCAAATAAACCTTTGGCCGCTGCTACACGCTGAGAACCTCCAGTAACGTTTCTAAAGTAATGTGCTTCATCAATAACGACTAAGTCAAAACCCTCATTTAAAACAGCCTTGATACGATCGTTGATCTCTTGTGCTTTTTCTTGGGCAACTGTAATGCTGTTGTCTTTTCTATCTTCAGGCACTAAACCACTCAAAGAATGAATGGTGGTTAAGCAAAATAAGGCTTGCTGTTCAAGATCATTTTGGATTTGATGGATTTCTTTGAGCACACCGTAGTCAGGATCAATAAAGTTTTTACAGAATTTTGGAAGAATATGCTTAATTGCTTCTGCCAGATCCGCATTTGCATGCTTCTGTCTTAAATTTTCAAATTCATTACACCATTGATCACATATCACTGCATTAGGAGCGAGCACCAAAACTTTTGCATTTGGTTTGCTTTGCCATAAAAGACTCATCACACCGAGTGCTTGAATAGTTTTACCCATACCCACTTCATCTGCGAGTAAAGCAACATCATGCTGCTTTAAACGCTGAATTAGTCCATACACACCCTCGACTTGCATAACCTCTAGAGACTTTTGTGCGCCATTTGTATAAATCCAATCCTTACGATCTAAATTAAAATGAATGAGTTCACTAATCGTTGTTAAGTCATATTCTTTATACATAGCTTTGTTTCTTCATCACAAGTTGAAGGTAGGCTTTAAACTGCATTTTCTGTTGTTGTGTAAGTTTTACTTCAGATAAAATATCAGGGAGATCACAATTGAGTTGACTCCAGTCTTCTAATCTCATAGATCCTTCATGGCTACTCAACTTGCTATAAAGTTCAATAGCCACATTTTTTAATTTATTGATCTCTTGTAAAACGAACCACCGAAAGATTTGGCTTTCGAATTGCATATCGAGGACTTTCTCCTTAAGCTCAAGAAGGCAGCCAGGATAAACTAATAAGCGTTTATGTAGCTCTTTATCATTTGGGCTTTGCATAATATTTTTTTCAAAATTTTTGAACGCTAAAAACATTCTAAAGTACGTGATCTCATTGGATTCAGGTACTGCCACAACATCATCAAATACTTCAACATCTAGATCATCTGCCATGCTTGCACGTAAAGACATGCTGTCGGCTTGACCAACTTCTCTTTCAAAGACCAAACTATCAATGAGATCCGATAAATTATCAAAGCGCTGGGCACGTCGATATTCAAAATTGATTTCAGTAAAAATATCTTTAAGGATTGAGTCACCACTTTTAAAGATCTAAAAAAAATGTTCTTTTAAAACAGCTTCATCGTTAGCAACAGTAAATCGCGTGTTTTCCAAGAAGATATTCTGTTGAGCATCATATTTAAAAATCAAATTTTGTGTTTGCTCAATCCCTGGTAACTTAATTTGAAAATTTGAAAGTGCCTCATTCCCCAGTGATTCAAATTTCAGGACATACGTCTTTTCTTTCCAATCGAATTCTACAGCCAATAGAAATGGTAATGGTTCATTTAAATCTAATTGTCCATCTTTGAGCAGTTGATCATCGGCAAAGTGTGTAGTTTTGACCTCAATTTTGGCCCCCAAAATCGATTCTTTTGGAATATGATGATATACAAAGCCTGCCTCAATATTTTTCTTCCCCTTTACACTTGCAGTACCATGATGGGTAAAATTCCAAGATCCAATTGCAAATCTTGACGTGCGCTTGCCTATTGATTGCCAAACTTTGGCATGGGTCATTTCTAGGCGCTCATCTTGAGGTAAAGGATGGCTGTAAAATATGAGCTCATTTTTTTGAATCATCTGCGCTATGGCATCGCTCCACTTGATTCTAAAATGATGACCATTAGCTTTATCAGCGACTAATTTCACTGATTTTAAATCAGGAGAGATCGCCTTAAATAATTCAATTAAGCCTGGAACATTGTGACTGAAATAGGGTGACCAAACATTCAACTCTGAAGTATCTTCGCTCAGTAAAAAACTTAAAAAATCCTTATCCAGAAAAGTATGTACAAAATTCCACTCCGCTAATGATTTTTGTGGTGAGTTAGCGTTAAAGCGGCTAAGACTCAAAAATGGTGGAATTTGAGGATTTTTCACAACATGGATAAGCGTGTTAAAAAATAGTCTGATAGATTTAAATTGTTCAATAGTTTCAACTTGATGGAAACTATATACCTCCTGATTCTTAGACCACCCCGAAATGGTCAAATTTGCACTTCCAGCCCCGATATAAAGCTCATTACGATCATTCTCAATCAGGATAACTTTGGAGTGAAATAAACATTGTGTGCCTAATTTTTTTGAATTCTGAAAACTTTTGGTATTGATGGTATGAATTGGAATGGTCGTTAATTTGTCACTATCTCCGCTTAAAATTCTTTGATCACAGAACAATCTAAAATCAATTTTTTGATCAAACAACTTGTGTTGCATGATTTCATAATCCATTGGATTTCGAGGACATTCCATATCCACCAAAACAGGTAAAATATACTTTTCGACAAAACAAATATCGATATTGAATGTCGTCATCCATACTTTGCGGATTTTTTTGCCATTTTCCGTAGCTTTGGCCATGGCACGCATAAATTCATTCAGTAATTTCACCTTAATTGCCTCCCATTCCATCAAGCATTCTTTTGAATTCAGGCAAATAATAATAGTGTACCCACTGTTTTTTAGTACTATCAGGTGCTTTTGTCCCTAGCGGTCTTGGTCTGACAAACAGTTTTATTTGATCATCAACGAGTCTTAGCCATGCCGTGTTACCACGTTGCTGCATAATTTCTGAATGATACTGAATTAGGCTTTCAATTTGCTTTTCCAAGCTGGTTTGTTCGGCAATCAAGAGTAATTTTTCTAAGCGGTGTTTTGCAGTAGCTGAAACACTCTTATTGATTGCCTGTAATTGATGTTGCCTTATCTCTGCTGCATATTGATTTAATATCCTTACTTTTGTATTCCATTTACTGTACCAAGTCTCTTCGACATCCTGTACCGTATGATTCTTTTTATCGAGTAGATGGCTAAATAATTGACTGATTTCACTCAGTAACGGCTCTAGTGCGTAAATATTTTCAAGTTTGATCTTTTCTTCAGGTGCTAAATCTGTTTTCTTCATCGCTTTGCCAATGATTTCTGAATAATCCAAATCACCATTTCCAAGCATTAACTCCCTTAAAGCACCTGGTGCATTTTGATCTAGTTTGGTTATCTTCAGCCAAAAATCAGTTGCATAGCTTCCAATATGTTTTGATGTAGAAAAATTTATTCCATAACTCTCTTTGATCTCATTAGGAATATCAGAGAATTGAATTGTAGGCTTTTGACTATTAATAGCTAAAATATTTTCTACTAAGAAGTCTTTGAGGCTCTTTTTTAATTTGCATAACTGGGGGGTTTTATTTATAAATTCTGATGCATACTCCCAAGCATCCCCCTCCTGACTATAGTGATAGTTAGAATCAAAAAAGCCCAAAAACATCATTGGTGATTTATAACGCCCATTCACGCCCAGCAATAATTGGCGCACCAAAACTTGTGATTCCTTAACCTCTACACCAAATGAGAGCTTAGGATCTGCTGATTGATTTTCCCAAATTTTTCGCCCATTAGAACTACCAAGGACGCCTTGTAAAGCAACATTTTTATCAGCCAACGAATTTTTAATCATTGAAAATATATAAATATTTTCCAACATTAAAACACATGATTGTTTAAATTTGAGATCATTTTTATCATGATAGATTGAAGATATTTTCTTAGATAAATTTACTGAAGAATCTTCAATTAATGACTTTATCACAGCGTGGTGCAAAAGATTTACCGTATAGCTTCGTAGATCATTTGCAATAGAGCTAATTCTACTGTTAAAAATTTCACGGCCTAATCCAGACCAAATAACGAGCATTCCAAGCGGATCAATATTTCCATCCCCATGAATACTATCGTCATATTCAGTAAATATATTTTTTAGAATGATTTGCTTTGACAAAAGCAGGCCCCCTCAAAATCTAAGAATAAACTTATAAAACTACATGTACAGATAAATTAAAAGCTTAAATCTTCAAAGGTTTTGACTCCACAACGAGATAAAACTCATATGTCATTTGGTCTTCCACATACAAGATCAATCCATTTTCACCACAGCTTAATAAAATGCGATAAGCACTAAATGTATATTCATCTTGCACACGTTTGTTTGGCTGCCGCTGTAATCTTGCATCCCTATACAGTAAGTCGTCCCCCCAATGGAATAATGCCTTACTTAGTGCTGTATTTATCGACGTTAATACCAAAAATAAAGGATGAGTTAATGGTCTCTGATGTATTTTCAATCACATCAAAGACCATAATATAAATATAAAGTCTATGATAAACTTCTAAATTCCCCTTCAATAATCATTCCCTCTTTTCTCCAAGTGACAAAAGACTTAGTCTTTGATTCATGATCCGTATGCATCAATTTTATCTCTTCAACTTTATTTTTTAGCTCTTTGTAAATAGGGAAGAATTTTTCAATAAATTCATCTTGGTCTATCAATTCTAATATCTCTCTTTGTTGGTTTTGTAAATTCGCTACCAAACTCTTTCTTGCCAACTGAAACTCTTCTTGTTTCTTCGCTTGATTCCAAGTGTCCCAAGCTTCAACTGCAATACCAATAAGAGGTAGGGCTGCGTTAATGTTACTGGCTAAGTTAACGGCTCCCCATGGTTGAAATTTCAAAGCTTCTTTTAAGTTAAGTCCAATCAGTTGCCCACCAGCAACTAGACCATCCCTAGCAGCTAAAATGGTTGTATTATCCAACTTAATATTTTTTGCTAAGTGATTAAGGCCTTTTTTAGTCAATGATCCCACAGCAGTGTCAATATTATCAATTTCTGCATTAAAATTAACTGCTTGTGTATTTAATGCAATATTGATTTGATTCGTTTCATTTTGAAAATACTCATTAATCTTACTTGAGATAACTCCCCCTTTATCTCCAACCTCTCTAGCTAAAAACTCACCTATAGTCTCTAGACTAGTACCTTGGACCTGCATTACTAAATCTTGGAAATATCCATTAAAACTAGATCTTAAATTTGTTTTTGCATTGGCAATTTTTTTGGAAATTAAATTCAATGTACCAGTTTCAATTTCATAAACTTGAGTAAGCTTCTCCATTTCTTTTGATAGCAGGGATTGTTGCTCTTCAATTTCAGGTATTTTCTTAATCAAAATATCACTAATAATGGACTTTCTGGTCTCTTCAATTAAACCAGTATAACCACCACTTTTTTTCACAATTTCACTAGTAGCATTCTGCAATAATTTTATATGAGACAATTGTTCAAATTCATCTCGATTTTCCATCCAATAATGAACACCCTCATCAAATGGATTCGCTGAAACTGCTACTATTTGTAAATTATTGGTTTCCTGCATAGAAAGAGATAAGAGATAAGTTAATCTGTCTTTAACATTTTGCTCTTTAATTTTAAATTTATCTTGGTAATCTAATTCATCTTCTACATCTGCAACTTCATCAAAACGACTCAATACAAAAACTGTTCTTGGAAGTAAGTTCAAATCTTTAAACAACCATTTCAAATCTTCAATATGACTTTCTTTGATCGGATTTTTAGAGTTCATTACATAAAGAACAATATGTGCTTCACTTACATATTTTTTTGTGATGTCTTTATATTTTTCAATCTCTTGAGCATCAGTGTTCACTTGCTCTTTATAGCCGTATAACCCTGGTGTATCAATGAGTTGATACTCTTCATCAATGTCATAAATTTTAACTACATTTGATGATTCAGAAGCACTAATATTCATGGTTGCTGGGTCAATTTTACCTAACCATGCAGCAGCAATTGAGGTTTTACCTTCCGAAAATCCACCTATAAGTGCAATTTTAAGTTTATCACCTTGCAAAATATTTAATGAGTTCTTTAACTTAGCCTTGATATCTGTTGAGACATCTAAACCAAACTCTTGCCCTTGTGTAATAAAGCCCTCTAATTTACTTAATAAATTGATTACTTTAGCCTGATTATCTTGATAACGTTTTAAAGTTTCAGACATTTATTTTACCTCGTAAGCGCCGCTAATATTATTTGATAGAGTTTTAAACATTTTGATTGATTGCTGCATATCGTTTACAAGCCCTGTAATTTGATCACTTGGCTCATTTAGCTTTTTCTTTAAATCCAATAATGAAGGCTCAATTTTTCCTTCAACATCACTCAAATTCTCTCTAGCAACTTTTTTAAGCTCTTTCACAATATTTGATAAATTTTTATCAACACTTTTCTTTTGCTCAGATTTTTTAAAGTCTGAGTCGAAAAAGCTCCAAATTGCTTTTGCAAAACTAAATAACAAACCGGCGGCCGTTAATGATATTGCAACCCAACCAGCCGGATTCCACCACATTGCAGCACCTACACCTATACCAACACCAAGCAGTCCCATTTTGTTAATGCCACTATTAATATCAAATTTCAATGAAACATTATTATTCAATCCTGTCACATCATCAGCTTTAAAGTTATTTTGAATACTGGCTAACCGTGAAGAAAGTTTCTGTAATTTTTCCTTTAAATTTTCATCAAACTGCGAGGTCTTTGTTTTAAACCCAGCAATGAGATCTTTGCTCACTGATTCAAGATTGTTATCAATCTGTCGCTTTAAGATACCTTTAAAATCATCATTACTAATATCACTTTCAATCCTCGTATAGACTTCTTGGCGAGTCTTACGCTCAAAATCTTGAACGGTTTTTTCAATCATCGTTTTAAGACTTTGCACTAAGTCCAAGTATTCACTATCAATTTCTTGCTTAGTAACAGCCACTTGCTTATCAATATTCAGCTTTAAATCAGAAAAACCATTATGAATATTATTTAACTTCTCTACTGTTTGTTTTAGAACATAATTCACTTTATTGAAGTTACTTGCTTTAATCTTATAAGGCACATCTCCAATGACTCTTTGAGCTAAATGCTCTTGGAATTTACTAAGCCCGGATTTCTCCTTTAATTCTTCACGATCCGAATTGTTTAAGAATTTTATCTGATTACGATTTTTTTCACCGAATGGAACCAAGCAATTGGCTACTGCGTAAAATGCTGCTAGCCCAGCCACCACAGTATAGTCCTTGTAATTATTATCTAATGCGCCTTCCATTAATTTATTTAGATCATTTAAGGCTCCTCTTTCATCATCATTACTGATCAAGCCATTTTTTAATGATCTAGGTGATGTAACAGGCTTATTGTAGATAGTCCAAACTTCTGTCTGATCAACAAGGTGTGTTTTAATCTTTTGAAGCGTACCTTCATTTGGGGCTGCATCTTTACTTGTGACATAGAAAACAGCATGTGCTTTTGTAACAGCTTTAGAAATTTCGTTCTCAACTAGTTTTTCATCACCTTCAATTCCTGGTACATCGATTAATTTGACCTGCGTTCTATTAATATCAAATAAAAACTCTTTACTCTCTCTAGTGAAGTCACTTCGACCATCTCCCATAATTTGGCCATCTTCAAACGGTCTTAGCTGTTCCAACATATTTTCAAATTGTTGCAATTGCTGTTCAATCGTTTTCTTTTCATTTTCTAACTGCAGAGTAATTGGGTTCGCTGTTTTTCTTGTTACATCATATTCGTCTTCTATCGTTGAAAGATATGATTTTTTTAAAGTATATTCCTCTTCGATTTTTTCCTTCAACAATTTTAGCTCTGCATCTAATTGAGCTTTTTGTTTGATTAACTCTAGCTCAATTAAACCAATTTGTTTTTCTTCTTCTAGGCGTTTAAAAATATAAATTATTTTTAACCACCAAGACATATTTTTCTTTTTGTATTGAATTATCTCTTTTAAAGACACAATCTGTGTATTAAAAACCTCTAATTTTTTTTCATTTACTAAAGACTGATCAGCAATCTTCTCATTATATTCATGTTTAAGAGCATTTAGTATTTTTTGATAATCTTCCAACTTCTGAGTATAGTTTTTTTCTACCTCCTTTAATTTTTGATTATTTTCTAAAATTTTATTATTAATTTCATTATCAGCGATTTTTAACTGACTGTATACTTCTTCATCTAATAAAAACTCATTTTTAAGTGCATTAAATTTTGCTTGTAATTCACTTTTAGTTTTTTCAGAAAATAGGAGACGTAGCACCTCTATGAGTGTTGATTTACCGGCATTAGTTTCACCAAAAAAAGCAATCGTAAAATAATCCCATTCGGAATTACATTTAAGCTCATCCATCTTTTGTTCAATTTCTTTTTTCTGAAAGCTTAAAATTTGCTTAGATTCATTTAGTTTACCCCCCACTAAATTAACATCTAAAAACTGTTCATTTTCAACAATTGCCGCAATCAAATTTGATATTTCCCCCTTTAAATCATCATAAATATTCTCAGGATGATTTAAATTAATATGACTATTCATGTATCACTACCCCTAACCAATTAATTTATAAATAATACTTTTTAAATAAAATATTTTCAACTTAAAATACAATATTATTCTAAGCTTATTTCCAATTATCTCTACTACCCTTTCGGACTCACTGTTTTTAAATAAATAATCCAGAATTGAATCAAATATAATAACTGCATGTCATGATTAATCTTAGAAGATACGAGTAAACCACCATCCTCCAACTCTCTGTTCCGGTCGTATTAATCTCTATTTAAAGTAACCTGACTATCAATAGTTAAAATGATTTCCTAATTATCCTGACCAAACCAGATACTGCAATCATCTTCCACAAGTTTTACAATATTCTGATCTGGAATAAATTAAGAATATTCATATATAGCGTGCATAAATTGAATACGCGAAAAACGATAAGTACGTAGTTGATTTTTTCTCACCGCAGCCAAGTACCAACTGCCGTGATGATGAATTAAACGATAAGGCTGAACCAGTCTATATTCCCCTTTATATAAAAAGCCCATTTGGCTATGTTCTTGAATTTCTTTTCCAAGCACTTTAAATAATTCTTTAAACTGACTTATGCCCTTAAAAGAGTGACCTTTAGCACTATAAATATAATGTGCTCTACTATCTAAAAGCCCACATAAAAAAGACATATATAATGAAGGATATAAATTACTAATTCCTGAGAGTTGTGCAAAATTACGGATATCTTGTGGCGCAATTTTCCCTAAATAATTTGATCCTAAGTAGAGTTTTTTCATTTCATCATCTCGTAAAAATGGCAAATAACTATTAAGACGATCAAAATCACTAGAAATAGTGCATATACTTACCCCAAACTCAGCGGCTAGTTCTTTTATACCCAATTGATATCTTATATTTAACTTAGTTAAAATATTGGACAGTCTGTCTGCTAAACACTCATAAGTAAAGTTAGTATGATGCATAGATTTTCTCTAATTATTTGAAAGCTATGTAAAAGCTCTACTTAAACTATAGTTTAAATATAACACACCATAAATACAAAAAGTTACACCAACTCACAAAAAACATCTGTTATTTTTTCTTTAAATTTATATTAACCCATCTAAATAACGCTCTAGGTGCAGCATTGCCAGATAGAATCTTTTTGATTCAACCCACTTTATTTTCCCCAATATTAATGCTCTAAAAATACGTGCTAAGGCATTCTTCTTATGTTTATTAGTAAATGGATTTGGGAATATTTTCATGCAAATTTCCTTTCAATATCGCGTTTCAAACTTGATCACTTAAATTAACTATTCAATTGAAAAATGAAGATAAGGCATAAAAATTTCAGGAGCTGTCATCAGCTGTAAAAATATCGTTTAAACTTTTGTTTATTTATTTTTAGTCTTTACATAGCAGAGGTGGCGTCAGTTGAACTAGATCAATAAATAATTGTTTTGTAAAGATTATAATTAATTAAATATTTCAAATGCACCCAATCTCACCCCTTATCTTCTTATATTTTTGGCGATTAAAATTCTTGCTCAAGAATATTAGAGAAAATTCATAAATACTCTTAAATTTCGACCATACCCTCCCTTTCTTAGAAAGAGAGAGTATTTTGAACTAAATAATAAAAGTTGGCCAGATAGTCTATAAACCTATTTGTTTGACAATTTTTCATTTTAAGAATCGTGTCCACCCTAGTATTAAATCCAAAAGTCTCTTGCCCCATGAAGACTTCTTAATAACAATTGAAGTTGCTTTTTCACTATTATGAACTACAGAGTCATTTTCAACTTTAGATTGATAATAAGCAGTTTTAGCCAATTGATCCCGTTTTCGTTCTGCCTTTATTTGGCTTTGACTCCAATTACCAGCTTCTATAACTGTATTCTGCTTAATAATGTAGTGCGAACGGCATGCTAAATTCCAATTACCTACAGACGGTGTCAAAGAAACGGTTTCACCATCAAAAATCATTTTCCAATCGGTTGGTGAAAATGGTGTAACAACTTGTTCACCACAGCCACAACAGCAACTATGCACAGCTGTTGCATATTCCATTGAGATATATAAAACTCCTTTACTAATATCACGCGGAATATTACGGATAAAATGGTTCTCTAGCTTCTTTATTTTTAGCATATTTGATCCCCGTTCAAGAGCATATTACCATCAGTAGTATAAGTACAATGGTGTTCATTCTCTAAATCACTATAAAAGCCTCTAATCTTCTTCCATTTAATAACAGCCAAAGTTGCATTTAGTGCATTTAAATCAGCAACTTGTATATTAGAAGCATATAACTCATCTTGACCAATGCCTGCAAAAGAAATACGACCAGAATGAACATGTTCTCTTTTATCAGGAGTACTACTAGTTACTCGTAGAATTCCTCCAAGGCTTCCGTTAACAAGTTCTAGTCCCATTCCGACATCAATAAAAGGTATGTTCATTAACTCTAACTTCTGAATTATAGATTTCTTTTCCTCACCAGAATCAATACAAATAAATGCAAAAGTAGTTCCGTTTAATAGCTCAAGATTAGTTCCATTTAAACTAACTTTATTTGCGACAATATTACGATGCATTCGGTCGTAAATACTTTTGAAATAATCTACTTTCAATGGGGCATTTCGAAGCTCTTCTAACGATGGGGCACCAGGTGCACGAAATGCGTTATGTTGCAAAAACTCATCTGCATCGAATAAACGAATTTCACGAACTGGAGTCTTAGAAACTAAATCAATAATATAGCTTCCTGTTCCTCCTGTACCAATAATCGAAATCACTTCACCTTCTAATTTTTCTGAAAGTTTACCGATGCCCACACGATCTGAAGCAGTATCAATATAGTTAAAAACACTATCACTTTCTGTTTCATCAGGCGCACGAAATATTTTTGGGCTAATTCCGGGCTGCAATACTGCTGCTGGACCAGCCAATATCGTTGCATAAGTAGACATTTTAGCAAAGTAATCTGGGTATCCTTCTGGCCCTGGTTTACTTGAAAAGCTATGTTCAGCGGTTATACCGTGTCCAAAATCCATATGTTGAGTAACATGACGAATTTCATTTAAAGGATTTCCATTTGCTTTACAAGGATATTCCCCATCCCAATGCATAACATGACACTCAGGTTTACGGGTATTGTCCCCCGCAAGGTCTAGGGTTGTGATAAGAGTACCTTTTTTAATGCAGTTTTGTGCATTCACATAAGGAACCTCCTTCATCACTAGGAAGCCACCAATAATTTGAACAAAATAGCCAGCTTCACGAAGCTGGCGTAAATCATTATTAAGACTGAATAGTTTTTGTGACATTGAATATCGTCCCTTTATGTTTAACTTCAACAACCCCACCTTCTGCAAGCTCACCAGCATGCGGCTTAGATGCCGCATTGCGATAAGTCATAGAGTAAGTAATATTTGATTCGCAAGACGCACCAGGAAATGCCAATTGCACAATCTGTTCGAATGTCACAACCTTACTAGGAACTAATTCCTCTCGAGAATTAACAATAATCGTATAATCTTGTAGCGGTCTTTTTGCCGTTATAAAATGCTCTATTCCAGAAGTAGCAAGATCGAGTTTTTCATCAGGTTCAATAAGTCGATCTGTTCCACCTCTAACCTCTAGGAAAACAGCTTGCTCTGACCCAATGCCAGATAACACATACAAACTATTCGCTTCAATTATTGGCTGTCCCCATCTAAGTTGACGGCTATCAAGTGTTAAGCTGAATACTCTATCTGTGCGGAAAACAATAAAACGTTCAACTTCTCGTCCACGTAAATCAAAAGTTTCATTCAATCGTATATCTTCAAAATCACCAGAGGGTAATATCGCATAAAGAACTAGCTCATCACGATCGTCCAGCTCTACTGCATTTAATATTTGTCGACCTGTAGGGAGCGGGTCTGAAATAAAAGCTTGTTGAAAATTTACGTTATCAATTGCAACATGAACTCTATAGCCCTGAGCAGCTCTTAATGGGCGATTCTCACGAATTGCTTCACCAACATCATCAAAATCATCCTGAATAGGATTCATAAAAATACCTCTTAAAGTTTGACCAGAAGAAATTTTCTGGTTACATACCTTTAATCGGATTGATAGCGTGACGTCGGTAAATTATTTTTAACTTTTTTAAAATTTTTTCTTTATTGTACCTGTCGGGACTTTACCGCAAATAAATAAGGCAGGACAGCTAGGACAGTTAAAAGCTGAATCTGCTATCTTAAAATCACCATTGCGGATTCGACTAGAAATTTTTATTAGTTTATCTTCACAATTGCTTAGAGCATTTAATTTAAACTCGAGGGGGTGAACTTTATTATCGGCTAAAAAAACTAGTTCCGCAGATGAGTTAGGAAAAGTTCTTTTTGCAGCTAGGAAAAATGCTGCATGTTTTATACTTTTTGGATCTGAATTAGGAGCATGGCCTGTTAAGATACAGCGTAATTTACGGGCTCCATCCCGTAACAGAATTTCATCAACATGAATCGTTACCTTAACATCTGCAACATTTAAAATTAATTTATCAGAAACTTCAAGAATTGCCCCATCTCTGGATCGTGTAAAATAATTGAGCATCATTTCAGCAATTTTACGATAATCATTTATGTAACCATGATTATGTAACCCGAACTTTTCAAAACTAGCCTCCAACATGGGCTTCCAATTTGTTGAAGGATCTAAGCCAATTAATGCTTGAAACACCTCTCTTACAGCTTCATGCATCTGCATAAATGCAGTTTCTTGTCTGCGCCCACCAATGCTTAAAATATGAGTATATAGAAAACGTCTAGGACACCTATCATATAAATCCAAAGCATTAGAGCTAAAATTTACATCACCTTGGAATTCTACTAATAATGGGATGTTTTCTTGTGATATTGGTAATTGCAATATTGGTAAAGTTTCAATACGATGAACGGGCCCTAACCTACCTAAAAAATTAGAAAGTGGTCGTTTAGTTTTTTTAATTCCTTTACTTCTTGCTCCATAAAAAAATAATCTATCTTGTGCACGTGACATAGCTACATAAAAAAGACACTCTTGTTCATTGTCATGAGCTTCTTTGGCTATATCATTGGAAGAACTATTACTACCAGCAACCATACCTTCAGGTGGTGGACACTTTGACTGTCTATAACTTCCAGGTAATGTATCCTGATTAACTCCACTTAAATGAACAACAGGAAATTCAAGACCTTTTGAACCATGAATAGTCATCAATCTAACCGCATCAATATTTTGCACTGCGGTTGGAAGCTGACTAAGATCACGATCATCATTTAGTTTAATTAAGCGACGCATTCGCATCATCATTTTCAATACAGGAAAAGAGTTTCCTTTAATTTGTTGACGGGCAAAATTCATAAACTTCCAAATAGCAACACATCCAGCTTTATCGCCAACAGTGGCTGATGTTGCAATTTCTGCTAACATTCGTGTGCGATCTAAAAGTACAGTCGCTAAAACATTCCAAGGATGTGAATGATTATTAAAGCCTTGTAATACAGTTTTTAATTTTTCAAATGAAAATAATCCTTCTGAGGATAAATCTAACAATGAGATATCGTCGTCCCAAATATTTTTTTCGTTAGTACGTAGATGCTCTAAAATTTTAATGACATCTTCCATAGACATCTTAAATTCTGAACAACATGCAATACGAATTAATCCAGAAGCACGTTTATCAGTTAAAAGAGAGACCAAGGCTATAAGATCTTTAATTTCTGGTCGCTCAAATAAACTACCCAAAAATAATACAGGAACTCCTAATCGCTCTAGATCCTGCCCTAGCTCTGAAAGTTTGTCATTTCCTCTACATAAAACTGCTTGATCTCGATACTTAAAACCCAAATCATGCATTTTTTTGATTGATTCAGCTAAAGTGCAACTTATCATGTCACCACTTTCTGCTATTTGTATTTCTGGAAGATAGCCTGATGTAGGGCGATTTGCTGTAAGAGCACTGTTTCTACCGCCTGTTTTCATATCTAATGCAAAGCAT
Organism: Acinetobacter sp. TUM15071; assembly: GCF_008980925.1. Lineage (NCBI taxonomy): Bacteria > Pseudomonadati > Pseudomonadota > Gammaproteobacteria > Moraxellales > Moraxellaceae > Acinetobacter > Acinetobacter sp. TUM15071. The sequence goes on from NZ_BKGB01000001.1 coordinate 385,542, forward strand.
GAAAATGCATTTACAATCTCTGAAGTTGAACGATAATTAATTTGTAGCGACTGGGCTACACTCCCAGGAAAATCTTCTACGCAAAAACGAGATATATTAAATGAAGATGCCCCACGAAAACGATAAATTGACTGTTTTGCATCACCAACAACCCAAAGATTCTCACCATATGGCTTAAGAGCTTTTAATAATCTAATACTGCTTCTATTAACATCTTGGTATTCATCTACTAATACATGTAAATAATCATGCTGTAGTTGTTTACGCAGTTCTTCATTAGCCTCCAATAACTGTACGGGAAGCATAACTAAATCACCAAAATCTAAACAATTAGCCTGTTTTTTTATCTTTTCATAAACGTCGTAAACTGTTGCAACTTCTAAAGCACGTTCAGCAGTTTCCCGCTCTTCCGCACTAATGGCCTTTGCTAACATATTCTCTGCAAGAACTCGATATTCTAGCGCATCTATAACCTCATCTTTTGCTCTAGAAATAGCATTAAGAATATCAACGATATTTTGGGAAGGATCATATAAATTACGATAGTGGATTAAATTAAGACGTAAAAACGCATCTTCAAGAAGCTCCACAGCTTCAGTACGATCCATTAAGCGAAGTTCCGCAGGTAAATCACATAGATCATGAAATCTACGGAGCAGATCAAGGCCAAATCCATGAAAAGTCCCGATCCAAAGAGCTGCTGCCTCATGAGGTTGCTTACGTGCGATACGTTCTGATATTTCTGCAGCTGCTTTATTTGAGAAGGTTAATAATAGTATTCGTTGAGGATCAACCTCTTCATTTAACAAACTTTCCACTCTAGCTATGAGAGTCCGTGTCTTACCAGTACCTGGACCTGCTTGAAGTAAAAAAGCAGGGCCTCTATGATTTACTGCATCATTCTGCTTTTGATTAAGGGGCTTTTCTAGATCCATGATTGGTGGCTTATGTTCCACCATTGGTAACAGCATTGCATCTAGCATTTGCTGTGCAACTACATCAAAGGGGGCTCCAAGCTTACTAGCGATATCGCTACAAGTCATTTGGCACTCAAGATGCAGTTTTTTGACAACTGAACGTGGAATTAAGAACTCTCGTGCAAAAAGATCCATCTGAACTTCACGTCTTTGTCGATGGTTATAATCCACAATACTACTTATTCCGGATAGTTCCGTTTCAGTTGTCCTAGCAGGGTCAATATTAATAACATACTCATCTTGCGTATCATCACCTAGTTCAACATGACCAATTTCATGCGCTACAAGGAATGCTTGTTCAAAAAGTGAACCTGAATTTTCATGTGTAATTAATCTATAGACACTATCAAAGAACGCACGCCCACCATTTAATTCATCTGAGCCTTGTAAACATTTTTCTACAGTAATCTCCCGGAACACAGCTTCACCAACAGCAAAAGCATATGAGTTCCAAGGATCTAGCCCCCTTTTTACAGCCTCATGATGTAATTTATCAGCACGCTGGCGAGCGATCTCGATAGCATCCATATCATTCGCCTTTATTTATAATCTTTTGAATTCGCTCTTCCGGAATAAGTGCCTCATGAAGCACCTTTTCGAAAGAAACCTTATTTGGTGCAGTTGGTTTCACATTCGACTTATAACTACGTTGAGGTTGTATTGGTGGTAATGTGAGAAAAGCTTTCAGTTGGACCGTTGTCACTTGGAGAACAGCCGCAAGCTTATTAAGAAAATGTAACGGAACAGAAGCTAGCTCAACTCTTCTTCCACCAAAAGCAATTAAAACCTGCATCGGAAGATCTAATAATTTTGCTGCATTTGAAAAACGCTGTGGAGGGATATCTACTATTTCCGATTGTTGGGCAAGCCCAATACGAAAACGGTCTAATGCAGATTTAATACTTTTTTGATCATCTAGAGTAAGTGATACACTGTCATCAATTTCACGAGACAACTCAAGTGACAGATCGACTAGTTCATTAGCATATTGAGGAAATTCTATTAAATACTTGCGTAAGGTACTTTGACTAGAGTCAAATTCTACTGAAAAGTCTCTCAATACATCCTCTCGAGAAATATGTTGATTTTTCATTATAATTTCTCCTTATGTTCCATTCTCTTACGTAAAATTGCAAACGCAGAGTCGCGATGAGTGCGAATAGTTTTATCTGACTTATTTAACGCTTTACTAATCGTCATTTCATTCGGGTCTTTCGAAATAATTGGTATATCATGACACCACATTAAGACAATACGTTGCTGAAGTAGTGATAAATCGTTAATCGCCTCATGTAAGTTGCGTCGGTAATATTCTTTGTCCAGCTCATCTTCATCGAAAGGATCATAGGCCTCTATCGCATTTTCAACCTCTGGTAGGATATCGTCATCTTCACCATATAATCCTTGAGTGAGATTATCTTTATTTTGAATTTTATTTTGTGCATCAATTCGATCTTTAGCTAAAGCAGCATTAAAGTTAACCTCAAAATAGTCAAGCCGCTCATCATAACTAACCTGATCTGCTAATAATAGATCAATAAAATCATCAAGGACTTTATCGCGGATTTCCATATTAATTAACGATGGACTTGCTCCACCTGCACTATGAAATTTAGAAAGATTACGAACTATTCTTTCTAAAAGGCTTGTCAGTAACTTTTCACGAAGCCAAAAATTATCAGTATTCCGAATAAAATAAAGCAATGTTTCACTTGAAATGAAACCGACTACTGAATTTGGCCAAATACTACTTCTAGTCACAATCTCTTCAGCATTAATCTTTTCTATTTCATCAATCTCACATTCAACTATACTACGTCGAGTGTATAAAACACCCTCCCTATTAGCCTTTCTTAGAGGTTTAGCCATAAAGCACCTTGACAACCTTAAAATGGTTCATTCTTAAAATTTATTTAAAAATATTTTATATAACAATAACTTTTACCAATGAATACCGTCAAGATACATATACGGTTATATGATGATATTATTACTTATTAACAATATCTAACCTCCCACTCAAAGCTAATCTTGTCTTAACTGTAGGATTGCTTTTTTTTACTTTCTAGTATTTAAAATCGAACACTAATTTATATTTTAATTAAAAAAAAATAGGGAGTATCTTCTCCCTATTCACGATTAGCTAACTTAGCTTCAATCCATTGATTAATTTCCCAAGCTGACCAACCAATACGTTTTTGCGAGATCGTAATTTTCTTTGGAAACGTTGGATCAAAATAAGGGGAGTTTTCATCCATCATTTCATATATTGTTGAACGGCTAACACCAACAAATAATACTACTTGATGTATATTAATTATTTGGTTCATCTGAAAAGTTTGACCTTTGAACGCATTCATGATGTTTTCTCCTAATCATTGATGCGAGCGCGTATTCGCTCAGATGATAGGCCAATCCAGTAAAATTTTACGCAGTCCAATGTTGTCCAAGCTCATCTAATTCAAAGCCTGAACTGAATGCTGTAACCCTTTCTGGATATCCTGAACATGGGTCAGGCCCTGCGTTTGCTGATGTGAATCTGGTTTGGGTTCATCGTTGTAAAACTCATCAACAATATCCAAGCCCTCCTCACCTCCCACCTCAAAACTAGCATTACCATAGCCTTGTCGTGCAACATGGTCTAGAGCTTCCTGATAAAACCCAGTTGCCTTGCTCTGCTCATCAATCTGTTTGGCTGAGCTAATCGCTTCTTGCAGATTAACACCATCACGTAAAGTTAAGTCCACGTAGTAAATTGGAGTACGATAACTTTGCGTGGTGCTTTTGCCTCTCAAAGTGAGTTGCAATGGCAAACAAGAAAGTAAGTCACCTGATGCCGCACTGTAATAACGTAATCGTGCTGCCAAAGTGCGAATACTATTAAAACCAGTTGTTCTAAAGATGAATGTGCCAAATTCATCCGACTCATCTAAATTCACATACAGCCGCGCATAAGGCTTACAGAGCCCACCTTGAGCCAATGGACATAAATCAGGTGATGGGCATGGATATTGTTCAATGCCATTTTGTCCAAGTCTTTGACAAGTTTCCCCATTTCCTGAGCAAATTAAACGGCCAGTTTGGCGGTCAAATAAACTGTACTCTGCCCTTAAATTTAGTTCAGGATCATTGAAAATCATTCTTACTGGTATGGTTCTGAGTTTTTGGTTTTGTGCTTTGACCCGTAGTTGTTCATCCAAGGGATGCTTGATCCACCCATCCTTTCCTTGAATTTGACTAGTAATGGTAAATTGATCATCCTTTTCAGGTAGTCGTTTACCATTCTTTTCTACAATTTTGCCAATGCTGATACGACCGAGTACGGGTGGTGTGATTGCGAGACCTTTAATCATAGTGATTTCCTTTCAATAAAAATTGAACATAAAAAAATCCCATGATTTTTGATCATGGGATTTTCGGCTGTGGATAGGTGGTGAGTTATCCACCGTTTGGATAAATCTGAAAGCGTCTTGTTCTAGCTTTAGTTTGTGGAAACTGCTGGAGATATTCAGGATACTGTTTAAGAAGGGATTTGCTATCTAGACTGATTGAGTCTTGTGATTTCTTCCACGTCACTGAACCACCTGTAAACACTGCTCGCTCGGCATCTTTCATTATCATTTGTAGTTGATGTTTCAGCTCATCAAAATACTGTTGGTGTTGTTCAACTTTGTGTCGCTCCTCTAACAGTTGATTAAATAAGTAGTTGGCTTGTTCATTCTGGGTCAGGTCTTCTACTGTTAATGGAGTCTGCTCTGGGTAGAGCTGTTGTAAGGCCTTGGCTGCTGAGGCAGAGGCATCTACACTTGGTGGAATTCCTGATTCCACACATTGCCAAAAATGGCGTTCGGCATTAATGATGTGCTGAATCACCGTTTCATTACGCGTCACCTTATAGATTTTGGTTTCATGCCCACAGATCAAGGCACAGATATGTGCAGCCTGTTTGCCTGTCACTGCCAGTTGATGCTGAACTTGGCAAAGGACATACAGTGGTACACCATCTCGCCATAGTTTTGATCCATATTCCCCTACAGTTTTACACTCTAATATTTGAACTTCGCCATTGCCCACCACGGCATAATCTAAATTCGCCAACATAAAGTGTTTGTCTTCATCAGGGTGCTGTAGCACGGCATTAACTCGACGAACTTTGTGGTTGGTGTGCATAGTGTAGTATTCAGCCACCAAGGGTTCTAACTGCTTGCCCCAGTACAACGGTGCATAGCCTACACTTTCGTCCTCGATGTTTTGTTGCATCCGACCTGTCTTAATCATCCACAGTTCCAGCATCGACATATAAGGATTCAGTCCACAGGCCGTTGCTGCATCACTACTGCCAATACCTTGTTTTCTAACTTCTAGCCATTGCTGGTAGTTCATTTGCTTGGTGTTGGCGAGTCTTTTCGCTGTCAGAGCTTTGGTCTTTCGTGGCTGTTTGTTTGGTCGGTCACGTTTGGGGCGAGTTCCTGCCTCAACCTGTTGAGTGGGTTGATTTAAGTTTGGTACATAAGGTTGTAAGGGTGGTTGATTTATCGTGTTCTGAATTTGAGTATTGCTATTCATTGCAATTCTTCCTGTATGAGTAAAATCGTAAAAGCTGAATTTTGGGCATAAAAAAAGCCGCATCTGAGGGTGCGGCTAAAGGTGTTGCTGTGCTTGTACGGTGTTACAGTTTGCTTAGGCTAATGGAGGTGACTTAAATCAAACTTAATAGATTCGAAGTTTTAGAATGTCTGATCTAAGCCACCATTCGGAGGACCTGTTCCAAACCTCGTTGCTTGATTGCTGCCCCTGCCCCAAACCAAGCGGAATCGAGCCGATGATCCTTACTCATCGCTCGACGTTCATGGTCTGTGAATTCAGTAATGGCGCACAGTAAACCATAAGCTGTGTCTTTGGCTGAACTTAGTTCTGCTCCACGTCCATGTCCGTTAAACATTGTCATGACTTTAGACATGGCACGTCCATTCGGTTCAGTTTTATTCTCAGTTTTGCTTACTGAGGCATTCCTTTGATTTGGCATAGCTGCATTTCGATAGAACTGAATAATACTTTCATCCTGTTCCACCGCACTCAAGTTGGTGTTGTTAAATACTGCATCGAAGTAGGCTGCCGCTTCCTGTTGAGTCACCTTACGCTGACTCAGTTGTTTCATTTCATACATGTGTTCATCCCATGCGCGAACTGAGATACCCAGTTGCCGTTTGACTTTCTCAGCATCGAACTTGGTGCTATGCGGCACTTTAACCACACCTGCACTGGTATTTTGTCCTTTGAGTGCAATCGCCAAAGTGTTATTACATACCACACGGATACTGGTGAACTGAGCCGTGGTTGCCAATGTGCCATCACAAGCCGTAGCTAAAAGAATGTAGCCATTACTCACATCCTTACCTTTGAGTGCTGAGGTCTGTCCAGTCTTCGCCAATGCCCAGAATTTCTTGCCGCCTTTAAGCACCCCAGCAGTTTCCAGCTCAAAGCCCGATTGTTCAGTCAGGTCTCGGTAAAATTCTAGAATCTCTTGGGGTTGCACTTCCTGAAAGCGTTGACTCACAACAGATAAAGGCTCATGCGTGTCTGAACGGTACAGGACTCTTTGCTCTTGATAAGGCAAGATCAGGTTTTGTTGTTTGTGGTTTTCAGCCATATAGCTGACATCTGAGGATTCAATCCGCCAGTCCATACCTGCCTGCTTTGCCCACACCTCAATCGGTTGATTTGGAGTAAGTTGATTGCCCAAACCATGCCAAGGGGTTTGTCCTACAAATGCCATGCTTTCAACTAAATGTGCCATAGGAATAATTCCTCTATAAAAGTGAAGTTGTTTAAAAATAAAATTGAATGAAGCTTAAGCAGCTACAGCAAAGTCTTGTCCGCATTGCAGACAGTGGTAATGTTGAGCAGATTTATAATGGCGATAGAAATAATGCTGACTGACCAGGACTAGTGTTCCACCGACCACCACTCCAATCAGCCCACCGATATACGGAGGAATACCTGCTTCTTTTGCCAGTTTGATACCCAATGCAGCCATTGCTGGTGGTGAAAATGCATCTAGGATCTTTTCAAAATACTGCGGACCATTCGGCTGGGATTCTCTGAGAATCACCTGTTCAGAATGGCAATAAGGACAATGTACGGTGCTCATCACGAAGTCCTGTATATAGGTATAAATGTTTGAAACTTTTGATTCAGGCATAAAAAACCATGCCTATTAGGCATGGTTGATATGTGTGCTTTCGGTTTGTTATTTAAAGCTATAACTTGCTGTACCTTGATCAGTCTCAATATCGACCTTCACCACAGCATCGTAGGAACATCTCAAGTAAAGCTGTAAAGATTGCCCAATCTGGAAATAGGCAGGCAGCTTGATCGGATCATTGTATCGACCTGTATAACTACAGCGTCCGTTATTCACATCAACCTTATTTAAGGTAATTGGTTCAGAGTCCAGTGAACGGAGGGTTAAAATCACATAGGTTCGGTTATATAAACCTCCTTCGCTATATTCCGTATTGAGATTGACTTCCATACGATCGGGATTGAAGCCTGACGTACCACAGCCTGATAAGGTCAACGGTAGTGTGATAACAGCAGACAGCATTAATTTTTTAAGTATATTCACAACAATATTTCCTTTATTGGATTTACCTTGATTTGATGTTGAGCAGCGCCACACATCTGGGTGTCATGGCTTCGTGCTCATGCTTCATAGAGGTAATATGTATTTGAAGTTTCTTTATTTTGAGAGAATATTCATACCAATCTGTGGTTGAGCATACTGTCATCCTTATAAAGCACTGCTTTCCTGCACAGGTTCAGATAGAACTTGTTCTTGTTCCTGTTGTTTCTGATATTTCTTGATCAAATCTTCAGGTGAGAGATAGTTCTCTAATCCAAATTTGAAGTTCCAAAGTGGAGACGTCATAATATTCTTAAAGGGTGTTGCCGCTAGTTTGTCAGTCAGTTCAGAACTAGCGACCAGTGTATGCATGGCACTTTTTTGCTTAAACTCAAGTGGTTTAAATACAGGCGTAATATTCGCTCGCATTTCTACGGGATCACCACTTCTGTTGGCTTTGCTGATTTGATTGAAGTAGAAAAATATTCCTTCAAGATGCAATTTATTGTCATGGAAGTTAAAAACATAGCCCATCTTAAGTAATGTGAGGTTTTCAACAATCAGCTTTGCTAAATCAGGTTGGACTTTAATCAGGATTTTAGAGACCACCATTGAACTGCCACTTTTATTTTCTTGTTCTAAGTCTAGAGACAATTGCTCTGTATCAGGATCATAGTGATAAGCACGATTAGATAGCGCAAGGCTAATATCTTCTACACTTCGGTTCAGTGCTTTCTGTAAAAGCTCCACGTCATAATCAATGGCATTATTTTCAGCGTCTAGTTGTGCCTGTTTGACTCGATTGTCATAGTCCTGCGTTTTTTCAAATTCCTGCTTAGGCTGAATGTTCGGTGACTTTAAATAACGAATATAATTGATCGCTAGATTATTGGCATATTTAAAGTATTCATCGGTGCTCAGATCAAGTAATACATTATTTTCCTCTGTATCTCGATCCTTGTCTCCAATCACAAAAATCTGATCTCGATTTAGATTAAGTAAACTTTTGACTCGTTCGTAGTCTTTTAGAAATGAAAAATCGTTAACCACATTCGGAGTTTCTGAGAAATCCAGTGACTCCCTTTGCTTGGGATAAAAGATTTTAGGATCAGGAAAAAGCACTTTGGATTCTGCTTGCTGCCAACTTTGGTCTGCGCTCAATTTGTCTTTGGCAATAATAACGGCTGATTTTTCATTGATTGCATCAAGGCTCACAGTATTTTCTTGGGTTTGGTCTTCTATGGCTTGATTGTTCTCGTGCTTATCTTTACTTGAACATGCCGCCAAGCTGACCAACAAAATACATAGAGGTAGATACTTTAGTTTCGTTGTCATGGTGAATCATTCTCTTTTATTTTGAATGAACGCTCGCCATCTGTAAGGCTATTGCGCCAATCCTTGTTTGATTCTTTATTGGAGTACTGTGTTTTATTCAGGTGTGAATATTCATAGGGAAATGAACTTTCCACGGCTGATCAGTAAAATGATCCAAGCACACAGACAAACAGAGGATGCTCATCCTTTATTTGCTTACCCCAGATAAAATTATTGTTTTGCGTAGCTGTTATTGGCCTAACAATGGAAAAGCCGTATAAAGCACTGGGGTATAGAGAAGAATGAGAAATTAAGAATATATAGACGCATGGGCGACTCCTTTGTTTATTAAAGAAGTTCTACCAAAATCACTGCTAAATAATGGTGGCAGAACGAATGGGGGTTAGCAGACTGGTAAACAAAGAAACCAGCACGCGCAAGCGCGTCCCCCAAACGCCTGCCATAAAGAGAATGGGGGACGAACGGGTCCACAGCAGATAAAAGTAAACTTTTAACTACTGTCTTTGTTTATAGGGTCTGCTAAAACCCACTGACGATGTAGGTCAGCATCGAAAGGATAGCCCCCACTCTGCCTGCCGTCAAGCAGACAAAGTTGAGCGAATTGATTGATGTTGATTTGATAAGCAGTGTATCCATTGATTAAAAGATACTTTTAAAAATTAAAGCCTTTGACTGGCTTAGCTAAGAATTGTTGAAATTTTCGAGGGCGTACTCTTAACCGTGTCGCCTTATCATCTACACTGTAAAACTCATTTCGTCTCATGCCTTCTAGATCATCACGAATATCATCCATTCCCTCAAATAAGGTAAGGAAGCTATCATCTCGCTCTTCCCATGGTAAATCCGAATTTGAATCGAGCACCAAACCATTACCATAGGTTACAATTAACCATTCCTGATTGAGTTGCTGACTAAGCATTTCTGTTTGTTTAAGCACGTTGCCATTAAATGTCAGAAAGTAAGCACACACATACTGATTCGTTTCAGGGATGCGCAATACTTTGCGATAAAGAAATAAACAACCATTTTGAATCAAAGCACTATTCTGAATCCTTTTTTCAAAAAGACTTACATGCTTAGCAACGTCACAAATCGAGACTAAAGGGATTTGATCCGACTGATAGGTGAAATAGCATTTGAGTGTATTGAGATGATGTTGATGTATGGTGATTGCATCATATTGTTCAATACATTTACGAATACGCTTTGCATGCTCCTCGTTATCTTTCTTTATCGTTTCCAAGAATTGAACACTGGTATACACCACCCGTAACTTTTCCAGCAATAGTGCAATGAAAACTTTGATCTGCTCAACATCTTCACTAGGTAGGTACACAAGTTTGAGATCACACAATGTTGCGTGATAACAATAGGCTAGAATTGAAATCCACAGATCGAATTCCAATTCTTTATAGTGCATCAATGGTTTCCAATCAGGCAACGTATCTAAAAAAACCTCATGCCAATATTGCATATCTAACGCTGAATTCTCAAAACGCGCTTGTTGATAGAACTCTTGTAGATTTTGTTCTAAACGAGTGGCATGTTGATGTTCGACTTCGTAAAAGCTCATTGCAAAAACTCCTATGCGATTTAATTGCATAGGAAGGTGTTTGGCGTATTTTTTTAAATTGCTTAGACTAGCGCCCTGACTTCAGCCGCCGACGATAACGAGTTCTATACTGCCCTGTTCCGAATGTTTTTTGGCTTTCACTTAGCTTAACTCTGAGATACTGATCTGACTTTTCAGGTCTAGTTAAATACAAAGCCGTAGCAATTGCACAATGAACTAAATGGGCATCATCTCTATACACCATACCGACTCCTATAGTGTTATTAGCCTTGAACTTTTGTAGATATCTAGCATCATTTACAATAAACGCCTTACCTATATTTTTAGTGTTCTCTTGTGATTTAGCCTCTCCTTGAGTAATCTCTTGCCACTTAGCCTCAACCATTTGACCAAGTCGAAATCCATCTTGATGATTCGCCCCTTGATACAGTAATAATAGATGACAATGATAACCACCCAAATCAGCCCCCTGTTCCAATGCCCAAGCAAACCCCTCTACGCCCTTAAAACAGCCATCCTTATTTGAAATACGATTACGTAATATTTCCATGTGCTGAGAAAATAGCTCAAATGAAATCTGGTCTCTCACACTCTTATTATATTTAAGGTCAACCCTTACCACTAAAAGACGCGCGTAGTGATTAAATAGATCGCTAAGGTATTCGCGTAATGACTCCGTATTCTTTACTTCTTGACGCCTATAGTCCTGAATTTCCTGTACCGATAACCGATAGTTACAGATGAGTGCAGCACGTATATCTATAAGGTTCTTAGAAATTACATAATACAAATTACTACTCTGCATCTCTGTGCATAGAACAGTTATCAGAGTCCAAACCTTTATAAAATCCCGTATCAATGGACTGTAGTAATATTCTTCTTGGTAACACAATCTGAATGCTTCAATAATCTTTACCAGTTCAATGACTAACGTCTCATCCCTATGTCCACGATGAACAAGGGTATGAATAAGCTTCTCAATACGGATTAAGGTTGCAGGTTCATTAACTGAGGTAAACATGGAGTTGACTCACTAGAATAGATTCATAGTGATAGCAACTAATGTATTTTTTATATTGAGTAGATATATGTAATTGACACCTGCCAAATAACAACCTCACCTCCCATTTTAGAATTGGTCATATTCTTTTAATTCTATTTATTTAATTCTAATAGATAATATTTAATACCCTCTAAGCCGAACTCATTTTATGCAAGGCTAGGCTTGCAGACAAAGTAATTTGTACAAGGCCACCCTTGATCAGGGTGACTTATGTTGAAGCTAAAGTTAAGATAAAACATCAATATTTACAATTTAAAAATCAACCTAAAATCTACAAAAAAATTATATCAACCAATATATATCAATCACTTACAACAAATACAACATCAAAAACACTACAAAAATTCCACAAAAATTTTTTTTAAATTATTCTTTAAACCTACTAAAAATCATTGAATTTTTTATGGAAACACGATGAAATAAACTTAGATAGATATAGGAAATGATGTATGAATATTGAAGAAATTCAAAAAAAATATAATGAATATCTTAAGGATATCAATGATAGAGGCTATGAATTATTATGGAGTGCATATTTTCATGAAATTAAAAAATTCAATCAGGAATATAATGTTATTTCACAACTACAAAACACAACACTCCCACCAATAGATAAAATAAAAAGTGATTATTTTGGTTTAGCCGCAATTCAAAATGAAAAAGAATATTTTATTCAAAAATCCCACATTATTATTAAAAATAGAATATTACCAGAAGAATATACTTCATGGATTCCAAAGGATAACAACTTAATAAATTATTGGTTAATTGATAGATTAAATGAATATAAATCTCCATTTCTCGGCTACACTAAAATAGATAACAAAAAAATCTACAATGCTATTTACGACAGAAAATTCATAACAAACAACTATAATGAAGAAAAACTTAAACTAATTACTACACCCATCACTGTATTATTTAGAAAAGAAAGTAAATATTTATATGATACTTTTATCTACCGCTTAGATACATCCAACACAACTCTCCATCAAAAAATATGTTTCTTAGACTCAGCAAGAAATGAATATAACTCAAAAAATCTTTTTGAGATTAAATTCAACAAATGGATAGATAAAAAAAATACTGAGCAATTAGAATGGATAAATGATTATTTATTAAAAAAAATACCCTTTGCTCCATTCTATAAACCTGACCTAATAAATGCCATCGCGACCACAGATTTGTATTCTTCTATCCTACTCAGATTAAGTAGTTTCAACTTTGATCACTATGCCTCTCGTAATCTATTTGTTGAAAAGATAAAAAAAAGCTGGTCTCAGAAAAAATTCAGAGATGAAGGAAAAACAAAAAAACCGCATCACTTACCACTAACAAAAGAGTCCATTAGACAACTACAACAACTCAGTCAACTGATGAATATGAAAGAACAAAAAATAATTGAAACTCTTATAGATGAAAAGTTCCATGAGGTAGCAACTAAGGATGGTAAAACTCTCTATTAACTTTAGAAGAATTTAAATAAAATAATATCGATAATTTTTAGATAAAAAAAACTAAGCAAAATTGGAGAAGATTTTTGCTTAGTTTTTTAATATTATTAAATTATTCACATAATTTTAAGTTAACCAATTTTTTACTTGCTCACCATACCACTCGATAATTTTCACACGCTCATCCCAATACTGGGCACGGTTATAAGCTGAACGAATTCTATTTTGTGGCACATGGGCAAGCTGACGTTCAATCGCATCAGGATTGAATAAATTCGATTCATTCACTACGGTACTAAATAAAGATCGAAACCCATGTGTAGTCATTCGACCTGCATAGCCTGAACGTTTAATTACAGCCAATATTGATTCGCTACGCATAGCTTGCTTGTTATTTAGTCGATGTGGAAATAACAGATCTTGATTATGTGTCAGACGCAATGCTTGAAGTTCACTAATCATCATGTCTGTTAAGGGTACACGATGGGGTAAACCGTTCTTCATACGCTCAGCAGGGATGTCCCATTTACGCTCATCTAGATCAAATTCATCCCATCGCGCTTGCAGTAATTCACTTACTCGAACGCCAGTAAGCATGACCAGAATAATTGCGTGATGGGTTTGAGCATCTGCTGGATAGGTTTTGATGCGTCTAAGGAATTCGGGCATTTCACTTTCTGATAATGATGCTAAGTTCTTCACTTTTTTATTCTTGAGTGCATAAACCAAATCACTTGCAGGATTATCGAATCTATAGCCATGAGCTATGGCATATTTCATGACCATACCACAACGTGATAAGGTGCGCTTGGCGATTTCAAGAGAGCCTCTTGCCTCTATTTTCTTAATAACCTGCAAAATTTCAGGAGCTTGAATTTGATTAATTCGCTTGTTGGCAAGTCCTATATACAATTCATCTAATGATGCTTGGACATTGCTAATATGCTTTGTAGACCATGTTTCTTTTTGATTTTCAAACCACTCTTCTGCTACCTCTTTAAAAAGTGGCTTTAACTCATCAACCGTTTCTACACGAGAAAATTTATATTTTATATTTAAAGCAATTTCACGAGCTTTTTTCAAACTTAGATCAGGATACTGCCCTAGGGCTTTAGATTTTCTTTGTCCATCAACCGTAAATCGAACCGTCCAATATTTACTCCCTTTCGGATCAATGATGAGTGACAACCCATTAAAATCTGATAATCGATATTGCTTTTCTTTAGGTAATGCCTTTTTGCATTCCACATCAGTTAGTGCCATTTTTCCTGTCCACTCATTTAAATCTTGTGGGTCAAATTGTCCCAATTCTGACCCTTAAAAAGCAAAAATGAGGTCAAATCATATCAGATGATATCGGACAAACAGGCAAATAAAAAAGCCTTTAAGTATTGAACTTAAAGGCTTTTTCATATCGGATCGAACAATCCCGAATAATATTTTGGTGGAGATGGCGGGAGTCGAACCCGCGTCCGCCAGCACTACGCCCGAGAATACTACATGCTTAGATATCGTCTACTATTTTAACTCTTTGTGACCCGACGAACAGGGTACAAATCGCGATCCTCTAAGTTTAGTACAAAGCCCCGAGGCTTGGCTTTATACGGACTTGTGTGCGTGCGCTTCAGTCGGACTCTCTAACCACAAGTATTCAGAGAGGCGGACAAGCTGCCCTTAGGCAGCTAGAGCGTATGATTCGTCGTTTGCGACTAAAAAATGCAAATTTGATTTACGAGAGGAAATGCGCTCTCGGCATGCATCTATGAGTTTCATCACCAGCGTCGAAGCCAGGAACATCCCCAAAGTACAGCGCAATCATAGCATAGATGACTAGAATTTAAATCTTAATTTCTAAGCATCGAGCAAAATATGCGCTTATAACCCTATATTGTTGCGGAACTTACTTTTTCAAGGGCTGGTTTTAGAAAGCTGCCACAAGGGCAGCTTCTTAATTTTGGCTTATAAAGCCCCATTACCTAGCACAATGCCTTCACGGCGAGGATCGACCCCACCCGCGTATTTGCTTTGATTATCAATTTTGACTCTCATAATCATCGCAATACCACTGGTTTGTGCTGTATTGGAAATACCATGGCCTTTTGCCTTTAAACCTTCAATCAGTTCAAGCAAGGATAACTGGTCATTTGAGCTATCAATATTGGTGTTTGGGCTATTGGTCGCACCGAAGTTCACCAATGAAGTCGCCTGCTGTGCATTCAGGTTCCAGTCCAATGCACCAACCAAGGTTTTGACCACATATTGGATAATGGTCCCACCACCCGGTGAACCCGTTGCCATATAAAACTCATCTGCTGTGGTTCCTTTAAACACTAAAGTGGGCGCCATGGTACTGCGTGGGCGTTTGCCACCTTCGACTCGATTCGCCAACAATGCACCTGTTTGATCGACAGGGTTAGCACTAAAATCAGTTAATTGATTTGATAACAAGAAGCCATCCACCATATGGAATGACCCCATACTCGATTCAACTGTCGATGTCATGGAAACCACATTGCCATACGCATCAACAATGGTGAACTGAGTGGTGCCATGCTCTACTGTCGTATCAACACCTGCATTTGAGCCGAATTGACCTGCCTGCGCGACGCCCATACTTTGGTTCGGATTAATCAGTGCAGCACGTTGTTTTAAATAATTTTTATCAATCAGACTCGCAATACCTTTCGCTGGTAATGGCACAAAATCAGTGTCTGCAACATATTTATCACGGTCTGCATAGGCCAAGCGTTCTGTTTCCGAAACCAAATGCACGCCCATAACATCCGGGATCCCACCCTCATTTTCTGGATTTTGCGGTGGATATTTACTCATCTCAAAATTTTCTAAAATGCCCAGCGTTTGTGCAACTGCAATTCCACCTGATGATGGCGGTGGCATGGTACAGACATAGTAACGATCACGGTAAGTGCTACAGATTGGCGTTCGTTTTTTAACTTGATAATTAGATAAGTCCTGTAAAGTCATTAAGCTTGGGGTAATTGGTGTACGAGCTGCATCATCCCCGACCGTTTGACCCGCCTTCGCCACAATATTCTGTGCTATCGGCCCACTGTACATGGCTTTTGCGCCTTGAGTTGCGAGTGCTTCAAGGGTTTTGGCATACGCTTTGTTGGTCATGGTCTCACCGACTTTACGCGGTGTGCCATCTGGATAGAAATAGGTTGCGACTGCATTAGCATCAAGGGCCAAATGACCTGCATTACTTGCAATCGCATCGGCTAGACGTCCAGGAATTCGAAAGCCATGATCGGCCAAATCAATAGCTTGATTAAACAACTGATCCCATTTCAGTTTGCCATGTTCCTGCTGCGCCTGTTCCAATAAACGCATTACCCCAGGTACCCCAATCGAACGTCCACTACGGCGGGTACTTGGCACAGGTACTGGAGATGCAGGATCATGTATATCTTGTCGGATCAGATAGTATTCATTGGCCGCAGCAGGTGCAGTCTCTCGCCCATCATATGCGGTGACGGTTTTACTTTTCGCATCGTAATACATCATAAAACCGCTACCCGCGATGGTACTAGATTGTGGTTCTACTAAACCCAATACTGCTTGAACAGCAACTGCGGCATCGACGGCACTTCCACCTGCCCTTAAAATTTCACAGCCTGCCTTTACTGCCAATGTCGTGTTCGCCACCACCATATATTTATCGGCATATTTCACCGTATTATTTAATCGATAACCCGACGCACCTTCAGGTGCTGCTGGATCACCATTCTGATTGGAACCCACCACGACACTCGAGCCATCCTGTGCAAGTTTGCTACAACTGCTAGGGTCTTGATCAATAATCAGATTGGGTTTTGAAGGTTGTCCTGTATTTGAATCTTTGCCTGATTGATCTGATGAGGCGTCATTTCCACATCCCTGTAATACACCAACAGCCAATAAGCTGCTGAAAAAAAATGAATATCTATGATTCACGTGATAACTCCATTATATATACCTGCCTATCCATGCAAATGTCATGCTAGTTTCTTTATTTTCAGGTGTGAAGGTTTTAATATTTGATAAAAATAAACTTTTAATAATATTCAATGATTATAGGCTTTATCTTCTATGCCTGGTAATGTCCCTCCTTGTGATTACAATGCAACCTTTATCGCTTTGAACTGGATTCTGGCACGCTTTCTCTGTATAAAAACAGGCAAAATCTATCAATTCCAAGCCAAAACACTATTTTTATACATAAAAAAAGCACCTACTTAGAGGTGCTTTTAGTTCAGAGTTTTTAGTGAGTGGGCATACCACCTGTATTGCCTTTTGGCTTTGGACTCATCCAGATCAGAGCACTGGCAAACACAAACACAATCGCCAACAGCATAAATACATGATTGGCAGACATCGTTATCGCCTCTTTATCAACGAGATTGGCAATCGTGGCAAGTGTCGCATCAGAAGAGAAACCATTCTGCAATAAAGTATTTTGTACTTCTTGCGGATGTAAGTTATTCACCATTTCACTACGTGCCACTTTGGCATGATCATCCCAAATGGTGACTGCAATTGAAGCCCCAATCGCCCCTGCCATGGTTCTCAGGAAGTTCATCAAACCTGCGGCCGATGCCATTTCCTGTGGCAAAACTGAGCCCATTGCAATATTCGACAGCGGAATAAAAAAGAATGGCACCGCAAAACCTTGCAAGATTTGTGGCCAAGCCAAAGCCATAAAGTCCGCATCTGTGACCCAGAAGGCACGCATCAGGGTCACAACACCCAACAGTGCCAAACCAAAGCTGGCCAAGGCCCGTGGGTCATATTTAGTCGACAGCTTCGCCACAATTGGCGACATGGTCAAACTACCGAAGCCCATGGTAGCGGTGAGATAGCCTGCCCATGTGGCGGTATAGCCCAAATTGATCTGGAGCCACTGAGGAATCAGCACGATACTGCCAAAGAAGGAACCAAAACCAAAGGCCAAAGCCAATACCGACACGGCGAAGCCCCGATGTCGGAACACATACAAATTGACCACGGGATGCTTTTCGGTCAGCTCCCAAATCATAAAGACAATAAAGCCAACCACAGCAATCAAGGCCAGCATGATAATACTGCTGCTATTAAACCAGTCGCGTTCATGCCCCAGATCAAGCATCAATTGCAATGCACCAATCCAAAGTACTAACAGGCCTAAGCCAATCGCATCGATCCGCAGTTTTTCAGTTTTGGTTTCAGCAACCGATAACAAACGTATTGCCGCTAAAACACAGAAAATACCAACAGGAATATTGATAAAGAAAATCCAGTGCCAAGACAGATTATCACTGATGAGTCCGCCAAGAATCGGTCCGAGAATCGGCCCAATCACCGTAGTCATTGCCCAGAGCCCCATTGCCTGCGCATGTTTTTCAGGTGGGAAAATCCGCATCAATAGGGTTTGGCTAAGTGGCATGAGTGGCCCACCACACAGACCTTGTCCGATACGGAAAAATACCAACATTTCCAGCGAAGTCGCTAAACCACATAGGAAGGAAAAGATGGTAAAGCCAATCAGCCCAAAAACAAACACGCGTACTGTGCCAAAGCGGCCAGCGAGCCAACCCGTTAAAGGTACACAAATCGCTTCTGCAACGGCATAGGAGGTAATCACCCATGTCCCTTGTGAACTGGAAACCGCAAGGTTCCCAGTAATATGAGGCACAGACACGTTGGCAATGGTGGTATCCAGTACCACCATAAAATTTGAAAGGGCGATCACAAACGCGGCAAGTATTAAGCGCCCGCCACTCAGTTCTGCAAATGGATTTTGCGTTTTCATGGCTGATTACTTCGAAGCGAGATCAATATCCGCTTGCATCGACAACCCTACACGCAATGGATGTTCTGCAAGTTCTTTCGGATCAAGGCTGATACGCACAGGTAAACGCTGTACTACTTTAATCCAGTTCCCTGTGGCATTTTGTGCAGGAATCAAGGCAAACGCTGCTCCTGTTCCACCTGAGAAACCTTGTACCGTACCGTGATAAACCACGTCATCACCATATAAGTCAGAGCGTAAAGTCACTTTCTGCCCTGCTTTGACTTTCGCCAATTGGCTTTCTTTGTAGTTGGCATCGACATACAGTGCAGAGACAGGCACCACCGACATCATTACGGTTCCAGGCGCAACCCGTTGTCCAATCTGAATATTACGGCGGGCGATGACACCATCAACAGGCGCACGAATCACCGTACGCTCTAAATCCAATGCGGCTTGTTCCACATGTGCTTTCGCCACTAATACATCAGGCGTTGAGGCTTCATTCACCCCTTGAATCAAGGCTTCGTTTGCAGCAAAAGTACTTTCAGCCGCTTTACGGCTTGATGTTGCTTGCGCCAAACCTGCTTGAGCCAAATCCAGACTTGCTTTTGCTGTTGAAACCGCACTTTGTGCCTTGCTTAATTCCTCTTTAGAGATTGCACCCGATGCAGCCAGTTCATTACGACGATTCAATTCCAATGCAGCACGATCATAATCAGCTTGTGCTTTGGTCACTTGTGCCTGTTCGCTGGTGATTTCATCATTACGAACCACAACCTGAGAATTTAAAGAACTGCTATTGGCTTGGCTTTGTTTATATTGACGTTGCGCTTTAGCCAGTTCTGCCTGCGCTTGTGCCAATTGAATCTTGGCATCACGTTCATCAATACGTACCAATACATCGCCTTGTTTGACCTGTTGAGTCTCTTTGACCAAGACTTCAGCCACTTGCCCGCTGACCATTGAGGTAATTTGTGCAGTTTCTGCACCGACATAAGCATTATCGGTACTGACCGAATGATTAAAGAATAACACCCAAATGCCATACAGAATTGCAGCGAGAATGAGAATGAGTGCGAAAAATCCGAGGAATTTTTTACGTTTTGCTTTCATTGCATCATCTGATGCCGAATCTGAAGCAGCATCCTGTTGGTTGGCTTGAGCGTCAGTCATAAGTTATTCCTGAAAATTAAAGAGATTTTTAACTTTTGGTTTAATCAGCCGATCAGTTTAATTTTGAAAACTTAACTGAAGGTTAAAAAACCAAAAATGAAAAATAAGAACAAAAACCATTTCGCATTTTAACGATAAAAAATCACATGACGAGATTAAAAAAAATAACTGATGCGTTCAATTCTTATAAATTGATATTTTAACGATGATAAGAAACTTAAAGTTTGGGTTCTAAGCAAGAGATTTTCGTAATCCTCTCTGATACAGCAATGCTTAACATACCTATAAAGCATGAAGATATATGTGGAATAGGCTTGTGTATTTGGCTGGATTTGTTCTAATGAACTCAGGTGGAATAATGATTTTTTGCACAGCAACCCATTCTTCCACGCGAGAAAAACGCGGTCATTTATGGATCAGAATGGCATTTTTCTTGCTGCTAAAACAACAAACACTTAGCCAGGTGAAAGGACGATGACATCACTCAGCCGAAATATGGATCTTATCCATCATTCGCATCAGGCCGATTTTGCTCAAGATCTGATGTCAATGATCTGTGGTGAACACCGCTTGGATACCCTATGTCGAGAAACACTCGATTTTCATTATGACGGGATTCGTTTACCGCATAAAAAAATGGCGATCGGAACCATCAGTTATGGCGCCAATGTCGCCATCAATATTGCCAACCTGAAAGCCTATAGCATCAGCCTGCCCTTTCATGGCAAACAAACGCTGAGTATCCGTGGCGCAAAATACCAATCCGACGCACAAACGGGTTTGATTGTCTCCAATCAAGATTTACAGGACTTGGTTATTAATCAGGACTGTCAAAAATTTCAGGTGGTGATTCCTGAAAATAGCCTGCAACTGGTCCTGTCCGAACTGCTGAATCAACCGATTGAAGAAGCCATCGTATTTAATCCTGAAATTTCATTATCGATGACTGGCTTGATGCAGGCATGGTGGAACAATATTGAAAACTTTTTACAGTTAAAATCACACTATGCCGACTTTTCAGGTCTACCCATGTTTTCTGAGGACTATGAAAATTTTGTGATTAAAGCCCTGCTGCTATCTCAGGAAAATAATTATTCTGCAGCCTTACATGAACGTTGCAACCGAGGCGAGCCAGCATACCTGCGCAAAGTAAAAAACTTTATCATTCAGCATGCCCATGAAGCCCTCAATGCCGAAAGCTTACACACGTTGGCAGGTGTGTCTAAATCCAAACTCTATGCAGAGTTTCAGCAGCACTATGGTCTGAGTCCGATGGCCTATCTGCGTAAATATCGGTTACAACAAATTTATAAAATATTGAGTAATACCGCCAAACATCAAAAAATTTCCATCTCCAAACTGGCTTATGACTGGGGCTTTAATCATCTCAGCCGCTTCGCTCAGGAATATAAAGATGAATTTGGAGAAAAACCGAGCGAAACCCGAAATAAACATGAGTGAACATTCTTAAATAAAAAAAGCCCAGTCAACGTACTGGGCTTTTTTATCCATTAATTAACTGGTGCTTAACACTGGATTGGCTTTGTTGTTCTGACGCATGGCTTTTAAACTCAAGGCAATGAAAGCAATAAAGGTCGGCAAGGCCAGCAAATAGAAAATTCCGCCAAGGCTAATCTCGTAAGTAAAAATATAAGAACCAAAGAATGCCCCAAAGATGGCACCAACGCGACCAATCCCATGCATCCAAGATACCCCAACCGCACGACATTGCGACGGATAAAATAATGCTGCCAAAGGTAGCAATGATGATTGAGCGCCTGTCAGCAATGCCCCAATCAGGAAAATACTGATGCCAAGCAATAGGATGCTAGAACTGACGAAGCCTGCAACAATAAACATGATAAATGCAGTCAGGTAAGCATATTTAATCACCAGAGTTGGATTCAGTTTATCCATATACCAGCCCATGATGACAGCACCAATCACCCCACCAAAAGGGAAAATCGCGGCAATTAAACTAAACTGTTGTGTACTGAACCCTGCGGTTTTTAAAATGGTTGGCATCCAGCTGGTTAGCAGATAGAACACCAAAAGGCTCATAAAACAGCACAGCCATAACATCACAGAACCCCACAGATATTTGCCTAAAACTGTTTTGACTGGGCTTTCACTGCGATCTACATCAAGGTGTGGCAACTCGATTTTAACGGTGTCGGTAAATGCATGACCTTGAATCTTTGCCAAAATCTGTTGCGCTTTCGCTTGCTGCTCTCGTTTAATCAGATACGGGACTGATTCTGGCAATTTCAGTAATAACACCACCACGAGGAACAACGGAATAATGCCACCCAAAATCACCACTTTGGCCCACCCGAGATTTTCCAACAAATAGGCAGACAACAGACCACCACAGGAAATTCCCAACATAAATCCACAACCCGCCAAACCAGTCAGAAAGGCTTTGCGTTTCGCAGGCATATATTCAGAAACGATGGTACTGATGTTTGGCATCGCTGCACCCAAACCCACACCGGTAATAAAGCGGTAAATCATCAAGTCCTGCGTGGAAGAAGCAAAACCACACAAGATGGTAAATAAGGAAAATAATAAGGTCGTGAATACAATCACCCCTTTGCGTCCAAACCGATCTGCCAATGGCCCTGAAATAATTGCACCGATCGACATCCCCACCAGTGCCGCGCTGAGTACAGGTGCCAATTCAGGCTTGCTGATACCCCAATCATCCAATAAGGCGGGTGCGATAAAACCAATAATTCCTGTATCTAAACCATCGCAAAAAAACACCAAGAAACCCAGTGTAAATACCAGCCATTGCAATGGCGATAAGCGGTCACGATTGATTACTGTATTAACATCAACTGTCTTCATCTTTATTCCCTTAAAAGCAAATTCTGTTAAAACTTCTGTTGGTTGGATCAATTAAATATCTGCAGTCAATCTCCCCTTCAGAATTATCTGCATGCATCCCATATTTTTAATGTTGAGGATGATGTTTTTGATGAATGAAAAAAGGGATGGTCATTACGATGTTCCATCCCTTTCTCTATTAAGCATCAAGTGCAATACGTGCACTATTGCTTTGTAAAAACTTCTCGCTATAGAGACGGTAATTCGTTAATGCTTGCTCATCCAGCCAACTTTTGACCGCTTCGATCATCGGCGGTGGCCCGCATAAATACATATCAAAAGCCTGTTCTGCCAGTTGCTCCCGATTCAGATGCTGATGGATATAACCTGTTTTGCCTTTCCAAGTCTCTGAAGCTTGGGTGACGATGGGTTGATAGTTAAAATGTGGCATTCGTTCTGCATAGGCCTGTAAACGTGACTGTTCGCATAAGTCGGTTGCCTGATTGACGCCGTAATACAACTGAATCGCAGGTGCATCGGCTTGCTCGGCAATATTGTCTAGCATACCTAAAAAGGCGGATAGACCTGTGCCACCTGCAATAAACACCAATGGTCGTTGCACTTCACGCAAATAGAAACTGCCCAAAGGTGCTTCCATCATGATGGTCTGACCGACTTGGCAGCGTTCACGTAAATAATTACTCATCACCCCATCAGGCAATAAACGAATTAAAAATTGCAGTTGATTGTCTGGATTGGGGCGATTGGCAAAGGAATAAGAACGCCAATCCTCTGTTTCAGGAATCTGCAAACGCGCATATTGACCCGGCAGAAACTCAAGTTGCTTGGTATATGAACTGGCATCGACATGCAAGATGGCGGTAGTCTCAGACACCAGTTCAAGCTTAGTCACTTTGCTGGCAATTTTTAAGGTTTCACCTGCATGGCACATCTCGGAGCTATGATCAAAATAAAAGGCAGCATTGGATTTGACCCGTGTTTGGCAGGCCAGCATTTTACGCTCAGCCAAATCACGCTCGCTCAAGGCATCTTCATCGACATATTCCTGTTCATAGATACCAGTTTCGCATTGGCCCTGACAGGTCCCGCACACGCCTTCACGACAATCCAATGGTAAATTGATGCCCTGACGAATGGCAGCATTCAACAGTAACTCATCCTCTTGGACTGAAATAAAAAAGGTTTTGCCATCGGCAAAATTAAGTGCAACTGAATGTCCCATCATGATGCTCCCTTAAACATGATAAAAATCTAAGACCGAATCAATTTTGTCATTCAGCAAAATCGTGTGTTGACGGCGAATACGGAATCCTTCTGCCATAGGTCTTAACAGATAAGTGGCATGTCCATAGAAACAACCTTCCAGTCCTTGACGGTTATATAAAGTGCTCCAACCGACTTTGGCTTCAATCAAACCCTCTGGCAGAGTTTTGACCTGTACATTTTGAATACTGTGCTGGGTGCGTGGTAATGGTGTGGCCGATGCGGCTTTGCCGGTACGGATACGAAATACGCGGTCTTCCAGACCTGAGCGATCAGCATAATAGATATAAGACAAGCCCTGATTCGGATCTTCGACATATCGATGGTCATCAATCCATTGTGGAATGTGATATTCGCTATCTTCATCATACAATTCCAGATAGGCATCCCAATCATAGCGATCACACAGTTCAGACTTCTGATATAAAAATTGTGAAACAGCAAAATGTAATTCAGCAGTCATGGCTTAGACCTCCTCTGTCACAGTATCTAACTGGTAGGTAATATCCTGCATTTTTAAGGCCTTGCGATTTAAGCCATCCAGCATTAAGCGCTGCCATTGACCGTGCTGATTAACATACAAGCCTTCATGCGTCAGTTCACGACCCGTGATCACAGGTTGAATCCCGAGATCCTGTGCATTCTGCGTCAGCTCATAACACCATTTATGCTGTCCACGAGAAATATCACTCCAGCGCTCCAAACATGCTTGGAAGCCTTTTTGCTGTTCACGGAACTCCACTAGATCATCAGGCGTACCTAAGCCAGAAACATTGAAAAAGTCTTCAAACTGGCGAATGCGGTTACGACGTGCCTCAGTCGACTCGCCTTTTACTGCCAGACATTGACTAATCACTTCGGTTTTATTCCACGCCACAGGACGGACAATCCGCAGTTGAGAACTGATTTGATCCATAAAGAATAAGCTTGGATATAGGTTTAGATTTCTTAGTCGATGCATGGCCCATTCCGCACGCTTAGCACCATATTTTTCCAGAAGATAAGGCATCACCGTGTCATAACCAGGACGCACGGCTGGATTTGGCATGTCACTGAATAGGACACTGTGACCGTTTTTAAAACTGAACCAGCCATCATCGGTTTGGTTATCGCCCGCACCTAATTTGCTGTAATCCAAGGTATCCAGATCATCGCCTTTGGCCGCATTGACCTGTTGGCGATGTTGTACGGTTGAGACATAGTTATAGTGCACGGTACTGACGTGATAGCCATCCAGACCATTTTCATTTTGCAGCTTCCAGTTTCCTGCAAAGGTATAGGCAGACTTGCCTTGCAGGACTTCCAACTCACCTGTTGGCGACTGCTCCACCATTAAATCGAGGAATACTTTGGCATCCCCCAAAAAGTCTTCAAGGGTATCTGTGGCTTGTGTATCCAGACTGACAAAAACAAAACCACGGTAGCTGGCAATGCGTCCCTGTTTGAGACCACGACTCGACTTATCGAAATCTTCACAATATTCAGCAGGTGCTTTGACCTTGACCAGACGGCCATCAGACTTATAACACCACGCATGGAACGGACAGGTAAAGGTCGATTGATTGCCTTTGGCCACACGGGTTAAGGTTGCACCACGATGCTCACAGGCATTGACCATGGCATGCAGTTGACCTTGGCCATCGCGGCTAATAATCAGTGGTTGACGTCCAATTTGAACCGTTAAAAAGTCATGATTGTTGGGAATTTCACTTTCGTGACAGGCATAAATCCATACTTTTTCAAAGATCAACTCCATTTCCAAATCGAAAAGCTCAGCTTCTGTGAACATCTCGCGTGCGATACGGAATACACCCTCTTGCGGGCGAAAATCCAAACATCCTGTGATGAAATCTTGCCATTCTGCAATATTACGTGGAGCCATTTTTATCTCCTCCAATCCATAAAAACCTTTTCATGATTGAAGCCTGATTTATGGCTCAGCTCTATCCACTTTTTCCAGATCTCTATCCAGTTTGGGAATTATTTGGGGATTGCTCTATTGCAAGATAATGAAGCCAATTGAGGTGGAAATATTCCTACCTCAATCTGACTTATCGAATGATATTTTAGGGAAGATAGGCCGTTAATTTTTAATCGCCCGTGTTGCCAAAAAGGTTGGCATAAATTGATCCACTAAAAAGCGTGGTTGTGGTTGATCATCTTCATAAAAGCTTTGAATAAGAAAACCTGCGGCCAGTTGCCCCTGAATTAAATCCGTTAGGCTATGTCCAAACACCACTGCCTCACCTGCTTGCAGTTTGGCATTGAGTGCCTCTGCACCCAGATCTTGAAGATCGGAATAAGGTAATCTATAAATCGGGCGAATCAGCCCCTGTTTGGCATATTCAGGATTGCGATCTGCAATAAAAACCACAGGATTATAAAAACTGGCGATCAAAACCCCTTGCGGTTTGAGTACCCGATAGCATTCCCGCCATACCGCTTCAACATCGGCAACATACAGGTTTGAAATCGGCTGGATGATCAGATCAAATTCAGCATCCTGAAATGCCTGCAAATCACACATATCTCCCTGCACGGTCTTGAGCAAAAGCTCTTCCCGTTCCGCAACCATTCGGTCTTGCTGCAATTGTTGATCAGAAAGATCAAAGACCGTAACTTTCGCGCCCGCAGCCGCCAACACAGGTGCTTGTTGACCACCTGCAGAGGCTAAGCACAGAATTTTTTTTCCGACAATATCACCGAGCCATGCTTTGGATAATGGTCTTGAAGTGATATGTAGCTCCCAATCACCATGACGTGCTGCGCGAATCAGTTCATGACTGACGGGACGTGACCAAGCTTGCTGTTCTCTCGCCTGCTGATCCCAAGCTGCACGATTATGGCTGAGAAAATCGAAATGATGGATTGGCTTTGCCACAATGAAGCTCCCTTTTCTGACGCTTAAATCGTTCAAGATAGAAATACGATATCAATGCGAAAAAAGGAAGCGGAGTTCAGGACAGAAGCTACTGCCTAAAAGACAGCTGAGCTTGTGCCATCTAAATTAATAGGCATAAGACGCAATCGCGGTTGCAATCGCTTTACCTTCATCATTAACCATGGTCATGCGCATAGTGCATCCTTTACGTCCCAAACGTAAGGTTTCGGCACGCGCAATAAAATATTTACCACGCCCTGGCGCCAGATAATCCACCCGCATATCTACCGTGGCTAAGCGTGATACTTTTTTGATGGTATCAGGCAAATCTTCTGGTGAGGCGCGGCGATAGAGCTGCTCCATGGCTGCCACACCACCAATACTGTCCAGAATCGTGGCAGCCACGCCACCATGTAAAATCTGAAATGCCAGATTCCCGACCAGTTCTGGCTGCATCTCCACATAGGCTTCAATTTGATCATCGACCACTCGCATGACCATGCCACTG
The DNA here is from genome assembly GCF_008980925.1 of Acinetobacter sp. TUM15071. Classification (NCBI taxonomy): domain Bacteria; kingdom Pseudomonadati; phylum Pseudomonadota; class Gammaproteobacteria; order Moraxellales; family Moraxellaceae; genus Acinetobacter; species Acinetobacter sp. TUM15071. Next base: position 413,014 of record NZ_BKGB01000001.1, read on the forward strand.
TATTTAAAAAATGGACAGGCATTGAATGCCTTACACAGCTGTTTCAAGACCACTTGGTGATCTGCCTTGGCACCTAGCTGAATATTCCCAGTCCAGTTTTTCTTTACATCATTCATACGCGGCCTACACTCAATGGAAAGAATAACTTTCCATTATTTTGCACAAATCTAAAAATATGGGGCTACAATAGCGGGGTTCTGTAATTGGGTAACAGCGCTAAGCTCTCCCTAGCCTGACTTAATACCTCAATTATTCCTATAGTGTAATACTGAACATCGAGATTGTTATGACTTATACGTTCAATCGTCCAGCTTTTCCTGCGACTCGCATGCGCCGTATCCGTAAAAATGACCAACTTCGTGCCATGGTCAGCGAAACTCATTTAACTGCGAATCATTTGATTTATCCAGTGTTTGTATTACCAGGACAGCAACAAACCCAAGACATTCCAAGCATGCCAAATGTGCAACGATTGTCAGCTGATTTATTACTTAAAAAAGCAGAAGCCTTGCTTGAACTCGGGGTCTCAAAACTTGCCTTATTCCCTGTCACACCACAACAAGATAAAAGCTTAACAGCGGAAGCCGCTTGGGATGACAATGGCTTGGTTCAGACGACCTGTCGCCTACTTAAAAAAGAATTACCAGAGATGGTCTTGATTACCGATGGTGCTCTTGATCCTTATACCACGCATGGTCAGGACGGTATTATTGATGACACGGGTTATGTACTTAATGATGAAACCGTTGAATGCTTAGTGAAACAAGCACTCAGTCATGCTGCGGCTGGTGCCGATGTAATTGCCCCGAGTGACATGATGGATGGTCGTATCGGTGCGATCCGCCAAGCACTAGAGCAAAACGATTTTATCTACACCAACATCATGGCCTATTCAGCAAAATATGCCTCAAGCTTCTACGGTCCTTTCCGTGATGCCGTTGGTTCTGCCAGCAACCTGAAAGGTGGCAATAAATACAATTACCAAATGGACGTAGGCAACCGTGCTGAAGCACTGCATGAAATTGCGCTGGATCTGCAAGAAGGTGCGGATATGGTGATTGTCAAACCGGGTATGCCTTATCTGGATGTGGTTCGTGAAGTTAAAGATACTTTTGGTGTGCCGACCTTTATCTATCAAGTCAGTGGTGAATACGCCATGCTTGCGGGCGCAATTCAAAACGGTTGGCTCTCTGACAGCGTGATTCTAGAATCGTTGATGTGCTGCCGTCGTGCAGGTGCAGATGGGATCTGGACGTATTTTGCGGAAGATGCAGCTCGTAAATTAAAAGAGATGAGATAGAAGTTATATTTCATCTATCTGAAAATGATAGTATCTACTCCAGAGTCTTGTTGAGCTCTCATCCTTATTTCTGGATTAGCCTTCGGCTCGACCTACTTTTCTTTCGGGAAAAGTAGGCAAAACCATTGTCATTCGCAAAACCTGTTCACTTCTTACATTTTTCTGATATTGGGGATGTATAACAGGACTTCTCTTAGCGTATATCACGCAGGTTGCGAATGACGTCTTCCGTGTAGCAAATTTCAAGATACGTTTTATCTTCGAAACCACTTAAATTAAAGTTATGCATATTGCCATCATTGGTGCGGGTATTAGTGGCTTAATGTCAGCATTGGAACTTGCTGAACAAGGCTGCTCTGTCGATATTTTTGACCAACAACTTGCAGGTCAAGCTGCCTCATGGGCGGGTGGAGGTATCCTCTCACCCATGTATCCTTGGCGTTATGCGCCCGAAGTCAATCAGCTGGCCCAATACGGCAAACAGCTCTACCAAACATGGAATGAAAAACTACTTCCCATCACTGGTATTGATTTTCAGATCCACGATACAGGCATGCTGATCTTTGATCAGGAAGATTTCGAGATCGGCTTAAATTATGCCTCTCGATACCAAGAACCGATGCAGCAATGCGAACTGCTCAATCGCCCCAAACTCGAAAAGATTAATCCCTATATTTCCCAGAAATTCCAACAAGCAATCTATTTCCCCCAACTGTCCAATGTTCGTAATCCACGTTTATTACAATCGTTAATTTGCTACTTAAAACAACACCCTGCGGTACGTTTTTTTGAGCAGTGCCCTATTGAAAAATTAATGATTCAAAATAAAAAAGTTCAAGGGATTGAAACCGAAGATGGCCAGAAATTTAGCGCAGATCATGTCGTAATTACGTCAGGGGCATGGAGTCAGCAATGGCAGCAACAAATCCAACGTAATATCCCCGTGCATCCCGTACAAGGACAAATGCTGTTATTTAAAACCCCTGAAAATTGGCTACCGACCATGTGCATGAATCAGGTGATGTATCTGATTCCACGTCAAGATGGTCACATCGTCTGTGGTTCAAGTATGGCAGAGACTGGTTTTAGTACTGCGGTGGATGAACACACTCAACAGGATATTCTCAATGCTTGTTTAGAGATGGTGCCTGAATTAGCGCAATTCCCGATTGTAAAACGCTGGGCAGGTTTACGCCCAAGCTCTCCACAGGGCATTCCCTATATCGGCGCAATGCCTGAACTAGAAAATCTTTGGGCCAATTTTGGACATTTCCGCAATGGTCTGTGTATGGGTCCTGGTTCAGCTCGTCTGCTACGTCAACTCATTTTAGGACAAGAGACGCTGGTTGATCCGAATGCTTACTCACCTTCGCGCTTAAAGCGACAAGATTTAATTTCTTGCTAAAATTTCAGTTAATGCCACATTTAAATCTGGATATTGAAATTGAAAGCCCTGTTCCAGCAAGGTCTTCGGCACGACATATTGACCATTTAAAATAAGCTGTGCTTGCTCGCCAAGCATCGATGTAAATACGCACTTAGGCATTCGCATAAAAGGTTTGCGCTTTAAAATGCGGGCAGCCGTTTGAGCAAATTGTTGTTGATTGATTTGTTCAGGTGCGACAAGGTTATACACCTTTTGACTGTGATTGGATTGCAATAGAAAAACCATGGCATTCAGTACATCTTGGATATGAATCCACACCATTGGTTGCTGCCCCGAGCCAATTTTTGCAACCGCATTCAATCGAATCGGTAACAGCATTTGTGGCAAAATCCCGCCCTGTCCAAAAACCACACCTAAACGAATGATCTTGGTATTTTGTTGACTAAATTTTAAAGCGGCTTGCTCCCACTTTTGACAAAGTTCAGACATAAAAATCGCTTGCGGTGGGGTATTTTCATCACAAATAAGCTTCCACTGTTCTTGTGGATCAATACCGTAATAACCAATCGCAGAACCAGAAATAATAGATTTCGGAAAAATTTGCCGTTGTTCCAGCCATTGATACAGTTGCTCTGTCACCGCAACACGGCTATGTACTAATTGCTGTCTACGTTGTTCCGTCCAACGTTTTGCACCAATATTTTCACCAGCCAGATTAATCACATAATCAATTTGTTGCGTTTCAATTTGATCAAGAACATTCACCCATCGTAGTGCTGAATGCTGAGAAACTCGATTTGGCTGTCTAGTCAGTGCAATGATTTGATATTGTTGTTCCAATAAAAAAGGCAACAAATGTGAGCCAATAAATCCACTTGCGCCTGTGATTAAAACCGTCTGTTTTTGCATTGCACCCTCATCCTGCATGATATTGATCAGCTCGATACCTCAGTCTTAGCAGAATGAAAGTGAATTACAAGTGAACTTTGTTCAACTAGTTGAACATTTTATTGGCCATTCTCTGTGCTTGCGGTCCATAAAACCAATAGGTAATTAAGAATAACGGTACAGCAATCACAAACCACATCGCCAACACCGTCAGCAAAAATTGGGGCTGTTTCAGATAGAGTAAAAAGTTCTGCCAAACTTCGGGATCTTTCCGTGCAAAAATAAACAGACCGAGAAGTAAGCCACATGCGTTATAGCCCCAAAAGATCAGACTAAAGCCGATACTTAAACGTTTCCGTTCCTGTGACGTCGGTGCACGGCGTTGTTGTTTGAGAAATTTGAATAAAATAACAATGATCGCAATTAAATAAGGAACCGCAGTCAACACGCCACCAATACTATTTGGTAAAATAGCGGCCAGTACGCCTGCCAACAATGTTGCAGTAAAACAAATTATAAAAAACCAGATATAGTACAAACGCAATGAAATCATAAAGATAAACCTAATTAGACTGGCTTTAGAAAATAATTATAAATTTTTTTCACTTTTTTTTCATTTTTATGTCAACCAATCCTCAACCAGTAGCGTTATATAAGGTACAAGGTCGCAGCAACCGATTGTACATTGCACGGCATCCGCAATGTTTTCGGTGACCTTTCATTATGACTCTCCATCTTTAACAATGGTTGTGTTAGCAGCCAGAACCATTGAAAAAGATTTTGACCGACGATTTATCATCACTCGAATCGTCGGTTTTTATTTGCCTGCAATTTGGGTTTGATTAGGTATTGGCTACATACATTTTAATCAGTCCCCCCTCCTCTTCAGTGACCGTGGTTAAAAATATCCAACCACACTTTTCATAAAAATCATCTAGGTCAGTCACTAAATAAAGCTTTTCAAATCCTAAACTTTTCATTTCTATACAGGCAAAATCCAGCAGCTGTTTGGCGATATTTTGCTTTCGATAAATTTCCTCAACAAACAAAGCACATAGGTTTGGACTGAGGTCTTTGCGCTCATGGAAATCATTATCGATCACCCCAGTGCCAGCAATGATGTGCTGATGTTCATTCAAAATCACATACCATTGCGGAATTCCGTCTGGCTGTTCAATCGAGGTTTGTATGCTGTCTCGATAGGCCTCAACAGGAATCCCCCATTTATCTGAAAACCACATTGCAGCCTGTTCTCGTAATTCAGGATGATTTGCTAATTTAATAATATTCATCAATACAGAATTAACCTCTTATATCTTGCTCAAATGTATTCAATGCGATTTTATGATCAAACCGCAAAATGCGCAGCTGCTTACATAAATCTCTCGTCTTTCAATTCCATATCTCTTTAGAATAATTATACGATTATAAAAATTAAGGACAGATTGAATGAACAACATTATTTATTTTGAAATTCAGTCATCAGATCCACAGCGTGACATTCACTTTTATCAATCCGTATTTGGCTGGAAATTTGAAAAAGTAGAAGGCCTATCCATTGAATATTATCGTATCGCAACCACAGGAATTCATGGCGGTTTATTACAACGTCCTGTAGCAACACCAGCAACAGGATGTGGAACCAATGCCTTTACCTGTAGTATAGAGGTGGCAAATTTCGATGAAACTGCAGCTAAAATTTTAAGTTTAGGTGGGATTATCGCCATGGATAAATTCGCGATTCCGAACCGCTGCTGGCAAGGCTATTTCATCGACCTCGATCATAATACCTTTGGGATTTGCGAAATCGATGAACAGGCGCAATAACTTGCTAAATTCAAGTTAAATTAAAATGATTACCGCCCCTTAAACTGCGGTGACCGTTTTTCTAACATGGCGCGAACCCCTTCTTGAGCATCTTCGGATACAAACAGCGGCATCAAATAATTGTTCATTTTTTCAAATGCAACTGTTTGGCCTTCCACGACTGCATCGGTAGCAGATGCCAATAAAGCTTGCACCGCCAACGGTGCGGCACTACAAATCTCTTTGGCAATTACCAAGGCACGTTCAAGTTGTTGCCCTGATTCCACCACTTCAGACAAGAGATTCAGCTCATAAGCCGTTTTGCTATTAAAAGTTTTACCCGTCAATAAATAAGGCATCGCTTTTTGCCAACCGGCAGCTTGTACAAAACGTACCGTTGCACCGCCAAAAGGCATAATCCCTCGTTGCACTTCGAGCTGACCAAATACTGTATTTTCACTGGCAATCACCACATCTGCATTCAGCATTAATTCGACTCCAGCGGTATAACAAATCCCTTGGACTGCCACCACCACAGGTTTGGTTCGATGTCGCCCGCCCGTTCCCCACGGATTAATCTGATCAGCCTCAAAATTAAAAATACCTTGTGAAATTTTGGACTGTAATTCCACTAGATCTAAGCCCGCAGTAAAGTGCTCACCATGCGCAAAAATCACGGCACAGCGCAGTTCAGGCTGATTTTCATATTCGGTTAAGGCTTGAGATAAATCATGAATCATATGGCTATCAAAAGCATTGCGTTTTTCCACACGATCCAGACCAATCAACATGATCTGATCCATGATTTCGCGGCTTACTTTACCTAAGCTCATTTTATCTTCCTTATTGTTAAAATAATGGCATTGAGATCAAACTAGAGCATCGTTGAAAAATGATCAAGGCACATCTTGTTGTGCTTTTCTGCTCATCAAGGCTCTCCCTTCCACCTGAATACGTGCTACCTTATTCTGGTTTATTTTATTTTTAGATTCATTTATGACCGTGCGTTTTTTTCATACGTCTGACTGGCATTTGGGGCAGTTTTTTTATAATCATTCCCGCCACTACGAACATGAACAATTTCTGGCATGGTTACTTGAGCAGATCAAAGCCAAACAACCGCATGCATTATTGATTGCGGGCGATATCTTTGATGTGATCAACCCGAGCTCACAGGCACAAAAACAACTCTATCAATTCCTGGCCGATGCACATGAGCTTGCCCCACATATGCAAACTTTGATGATTGCAGGCAATCACGACTCAGGCTATCGCATTGAACAAGTTGAACCCTTATTAGCAAAATACAATGCGAAAACGGTTGGTGTGATTCGTTGGAATCAAGATAAAACCCTCGATTTAGAACGTTTAATTTTGCCAATTTATGATGAACAAAAGCAGATTGTGGCATGGTGTATTGCCCTGCCATTCCTACGTTCAGCTGAAATCACAGGCTTTAATGAGCACACCACCAATAGCCAAAATGCAATTGCTTATCTACATCAGCAACTGATTGCTGAAGCCAAACGTCGTAAAACCGATGATCAGGCTCTGATTCTAATGTCACATGCACATATGCAAGGTGGAGAAACTTCGGACTCAGAACGTCCGATTATTATTGGCAATGAAGAAGCACTTTCTACCAGCCTGTTTGATGACAGTATCGATTATGTGGCGCTTGGACATCTGCATAAACCGCAAAAGGTACAGCATCCCCATATTCGTTATAGTGGTTCTCCAATTCCACTGTCATTTAGTGAAATCAACTATAAGCACCAAGTGGTCGAAGTCACCATTGACCCCACAAAAAGTGAAGACACGTTTAACTTTGAAGCTTTAGCGATACCACGAAGTATTCAACTGCATAAAATTAAAGATGAACTCACTGTAGTTATGCAACGCCTTCGTAATCTGCCAAATGAACCGATCGAAAATCTCGAGCATCGCGAATATGTCGATATCGAATATCATACCGCGACACCACCGCAGCCTAATCTACGACAACAATTTGAAGATGCCTTGCCCAAAGATCGGTATCGACTGGTGCGGATTTCCAGACAATATCTCTCCAATGAAAGTAATGCAGGGAGTAAGCAAACTATTAGCTTAGAACCACCGACACCCGAAAAACTATTTCAGCAAATTTGGGAGAAAAAGGGCTATCACGCCGATGATGAAGTCACTCAAGACTTTATGAGTTTGGTCGCAGAAGCGCAAAAGCAACTTGAAGATGATCAGACTGTTTAAGGACCTGCCATGAAAATTTTATCAATTCGACTGAAAAATTTGGCATCTCTGGCAGATGAGCATTTTATTGATTTTGAAACTGAGCCTTTAGCCAGTGCGGGACTGATTGCCATTGTCGGAAAAACTGGTGCGGGTAAATCTACGATTTTAGATGCCATGTGTCTGGCGTTATTTAATAAAATTCCCCGCCTCAAAGAAAGTGACGGCAAGTTGTTAGATGTCGATGGTTCTGAGCTACTCACCAACTCCCCTTTAACGGTTCTACGTCGCGGTACAGGACATGGTTTTGCTGAACTGTGTTTTGTAGCACAAGACCAGAAACATTACCTCGCACGTTGGGAAATTAAACGTGCCCGTGAAAATGCCAGTGGCAAACTGCAAAGTGTACAACGCTCGCTCAAATGCCTGACTGACGGTGTAGTGATTGCAGATAAAACCAAAGCGGTTGAAGCGCATATTCAACAAATTACTCAACTGAGTTTTGAGCAATTCACCCGTGCGGTATTGTTGGCACAGTCCGAGGTCACCGCTTTTTTAAAGGCACGAGATAATGAGCGTGGTGAATTACTCGAATATCTGACCAATTCCAGTATTTTTGCCAAAATTGGACAACTAGCTTATGCAAAGACCAAAGAAATCGCTGATCAGCGCAAGCAACTAGAAAATGTGCTCGGTCATATTGAAATCCGTTCAGATGAAGAAGTTGCCGAGTTACAAGTTCAATTCCAGCAAGTACAACAACAGGTTCAACAGTTGGAAGCCGACAAAGTTCAGCTCAATCAACAGCAACAATGGTTTGAACAGCAACAGAAACTCGAAACTGAAATCACACTGAAACAACAACAGCATGACATCCAAATTCAAGCACATCAGGCTTTAGCCGCAGATCGCAATCGACTCAACCAACTCGAAACCTTCTCAGGCATTCGTCCGATTGTGTTCCAACAGCAACAGCTAGAAAAAGCACTACAACAGCTTGAACCACAGATTCAACACAAGCAGCAGCACTTTACCGCTTTAAGTACCCAATTTGAGCAAGAAAAAGCGGCTTATACGCAGGCTGAAACGGCCTTACAGCAATTTCAGAGTTTTGAACAAAACCATCAGCATGAACTCACTCAAGTGCGCAAATATGTACAGGAACGTGAATACATTGCCAATGAATATAAAAAAACCAAAGTCCGCCTAAACCAAAACGAAGCGCAACAACAACCATTGCTTGAGCAACAGCAGCAATTTGAACAAAGTCGCCACAGTCTATACCTACAACAACAAAGCTGCTCTGAACAACTGCAAAAGAGTGCACAATTCTCCACTTTAGATAAAGGCTTGAATGCACATATTCAGCAGCTGCAGCAATTTATTCTGCAAAACCAAAAAGTCGAACAGAATTTAGGTTCGATTCAACAGGCTCAGTCCAAGCTTGAACAAGATCAGATCGTGTTGAATGAGCTCATTCAAAAATTTGGCACACCACAACAGATTGAAAGCCATCTTGAACAGAAACAAAAACTCAGAGAACAACAACAGGCCCGACTGAATCAACTGGATCTGATTCAACAAAAACTACAGCATTATTTTGAACTTAAAAAAGAACGTGATGAACTAAGCCATAAGCTCAGTAGCACGCAGCTACAACATCAGCAGCTGGACCAACAACTGCAAACTAGCCAAGGCGAATTCCAGTCTGCAAAAACTGAACGGGAAAAATTGCAGCAGATATTGCAACAACAGCGTTTATTACATGCTGAAAATATTGAACATCTCCGTGCAGAACTCAAACATGGTGAAGCCTGTCTGGTCTGTGGCAGCACCGAACACCCCTATCGTGATGATGCCAGTCAGCTCTCCAAAGCCTTGTATGAGCTGCAACAACAGCAAGAGCAACAGGCCATTCAACAGGAACAACAATTTTTCCAGCTTTGGCAAAATACACAACAGCAATTTACCCAGATTCGTACCGAACTGACGCAATTGCAATCCGCAGTGCAACAAGCAGATGACAAATTCAAGCTGCAACATCAGGAATTAGTCAAACATGCAGCACAGTTCGAGATCCTACTAGATTTAACTCAGTCGCATGCGGAAATCACTACAGTTCAACAGCAATACATCAATGAGGCAACCCAGTTCAAACAGCAGATTGAAATTGAATTACAGCAACTGCATCAGGCCAATAAAGACCACTATCACCTGACTCAAACGATTCAAAATATCCGCTATCAACTCGAAAGCGTACAGCAGTCACAGCAACAGATTCAACATGTCATGGAGTGCCTGAGCAGCGATGAACAAAGCTTATGGCAGCAGCAAACACTGAGCTACGCCCAACAGCTAGCACAACGTTTACAGCAACGCATTCAACAACTAGAACAAGCTGAAACACTCAGCAAACAGCAGCAGCAGCTTGAACAGCAACTGAATCTATTAAAGTCCAATTTAACAAGTTTGCTGACTCAACATGCCGAGTTTAATCAGCAACTCAAAGACATCGAGATCAAAGGTAAACAAAATACAGAATCAGCGCATCAATTAATTGTGGCAATGACAGGTTTAACTGAACTGAAAGCCAATGAATGGTTAAACCAACACGATCAGCAGCGTCAGCAACTCCAAAATCAATACCAGCAGATCAAGCAGCGTTTTGAACAGGCTCGTCAAAGCTTTGAACAGCAGAAAAATGAACTGGAACAGCTCAAAGCCCAACAGCAGCAGCAACAAGCTACCCTTGTCCAATCCAAGACTGAAATTCGAGCCTGGTTAGACCAGCATCCTGAATTTGAAGAACATCTATTAGCTGATTTACTTACTATTCGTACTGAACAAGAACAGCACATTCGAACATCGCTACAACATGCAGAACGTTTGCTCAATGAGGCCGCCTCTGCATTGAAAACGCTGCAACAGCAATTACAGACACATCAGCAGCAACAGCCTGAGATTCAACATGAACAATTGATCGAATTGATTCAGTTAAATCAGGAAAAACTACAACAGCAACTCGAACAACGTGATCAATATAAAGTTCAACTCGAATTACATCAGCAAAACCTTGCCAAGCAAAAACAATTTGCCGAGCAGATCCAGCAAATTCAGCAACAGGAACATCGCTGGAATAAGATTTCCAGTTTGATGGGCGATGCCAATGGCAAGAAATTCCGTGATTTGGCCCAACAATATAATCTGGATATTCTGCTTGAATATGCTAACCAACAACTCACAATGTTGTCACAGCGTTATACCTTAAAACGTTTGGATAATTCCCTCAGCCTAGCCATCATTGACCATGATATGGATGGAGAAACTCGTTCAGTGGCTTCTCTGTCTGGTGGTGAGTCCTTCCTCACTGCTCTTGCGATTTCCTTGGCAATTGCCAATATAGCGTCTGGTTCGATGAAAATAGAATCCCTATTCATTGATGAAGGTTTTGGGACGCTGGATGCCTCATCCTTGCACATGGTGATGAATGCGTTGGATCAATTGCAAAGTCAGGGTCGTAAAGTGATTTTAATTTCGCATATTCAGGAAATGCATGAACGGATTCCTGTACAGATTCAGGTACAACCTGTTGGATCAGGTTCGAGTCGGATTGAAGTAGTTGGTTAAAGCATTTTATGATGATTGAATAATCACAGTATTGAGATCTAATGAATCAGAAGAAAGCTGTTATCTTTGACCTTGATCAAACCTTACTGGATAGAACAACCTCCTTAAAAAAATTCTTAAGGTGGCAGATCAATTTTTTCCAATTAGTTCCTACTATGAAAAAGGAGTTCTTCATTCAGCGTTTTCTTGAACTGGATGATAATGGCAAAATTTGGAAAGATAGAGTTTATGAACAACTTATTCATGAGTTTTCAATTGATCGTGTTTCACGAGATACCCTATTAGCAAGCTATATTAATGATTTTAATAAATTTTCATGTTGCTTTGAGAGTGTAGAAAATACGATTATTAAATTGAAAGAACAAGGTTATCTGATTGGATTAATTTCTAATGGTAGAACACCCTTTCAAGAACATAATTTTTATGCCCTAGGTCTGACGGAGTTCTTTTCAAGCATTATTGTTTCTGAGGCCGTTGGACTTAGGAAACCAGACCCCGCAATTTTTCTCTTATCATGTCGGCAGCTTAACGTCAGTCCTCAAGATTGCACCTTTGTCGGCGATAATGAATTAGCAGATATACAAGGTGCAAAAGCTGTAGGAATGAAAACAATTTTCTTTCATCCTGATCCACGGATATCATCATTAATGGCTGATGCAAATTTACACGATTATGCAAGACTCATCGAAATTCTGGAAAACCTATAACCATACTTTCAAGTGAATATCAGCAAATAATCATTTTTAGCTTTTGACTGAATAATCCCTTGCACCAAACAATGCAGTTCCTATTCTTACCATCGTAGAACCCGCTGCAATCGCAGCGTCCAGATCAGCCGACATTCCCATACTCAAGGTATCCCAATCTTGCGGCTGTGTATGCTGGGATTTCACCTGATCAAATAGTGCTTTGGAATCTGCAAATGCAGCATGATTTTCAGGCGCTGGAATGACCATCAAACCACGTAAACGGATATTTGGAAGTTGGCTAATTTGCTGAACCAGTTCAGCAACCTCTGTAGGTCGACAACCATCTTTAGAATCTTGCCCATCAATATTGACTTGCAGACAAAGGTTTAAAGGTGTTTGCTGATCTAAACGTTGACTGGATAAGCGCTCTGCAATAATCAACCGATCGACGCCATGTACCCAATCAAATTTTTCTGCTAAATGTTTGGTTTTATTACGCTGCACATGTCCAATAAAATGCCATTCGATCTCTAATTCTTTTAATTCCTCAATTTTTTCTAGTGCTTCCTGTAAATAGTTTTCACCAAAACTGCGCTGCCCGACTCCATACATTTCGCGAAGGCTTGAAGCAGGATGGGTCTTGGAAACCGCCAACAACTGCACTGTTGCAGGATCACGTTGAACACGCTGACAGGCTTGTTCTATTTGATTTAAAACAGATTGGCGGGATTGTTGCGATTGATTCATTGACACAGTTCTCATTTACGAAATCTTTTTTTGCTTTCCATTCTTTAAGGTGTTGGTAAGCCCGAATGAAAGCCTTATATTATTCTACAAAATAATGAGACATTTTAGTTTGTTTCGGGGAAATTATGGATATTACAGAACTACTCGCCTTTTCGGTCAAAAACGGTGCTTCAGATCTACACCTTTCAGCGGGTATGCCTCCTATGATTCGTGTGGATGGTGAAGTTCGCCGTATTAACTTACCAGCACTTGAACATAAAGATGTACATCGCTTGGTGTACGACATTATGAATGATAAACAACGTCGTGACTTTGAAGAAGATTTAGAAACTGACTTCTCATTTGAAGTGCCGAATATTGCTCGTTTCCGTGTTAACGCATTCAACCAAAACCGTGGTGCAGGTGCGGTGTTCCGTACCATTCCATCTAAAGTTCTGACCATGGAAGATTTAGGACTCGGCACAATTTTCAAAGAAATCTGTGATTATCCACGTGGGATTGTGCTTGTGACAGGTCCAACGGGTTCTGGTAAATCCACTACACTTGCGGCGATGATCGACTATATTAACGAAAATCGTTATGACCATATTTTAACGGTCGAAGATCCAATTGAATTTGTACACCAATCGAAAAAATGCCTAATCAACCAACGTGAAGTACATCGCGATACCCATGGCTTTAATGCTGCACTTCGCTCAGCACTACGTGAAGACCCAGACATTATTCTAGTCGGTGAGATGCGTGACTTAGAAACCATTCGCTTGGCGCTTACAGCGGCAGAAACAGGTCACTTGGTGTTTGGTACACTACATACCACCTCTGCTGCTAAAACCATTGACCGTGTCATCGATGTATTCCCTGCAGAAGAAAAAGACATGGTACGTGCCATGCTCTCTGAATCTCTACAAGCTGTGATTTCTCAAACACTATTGAAAAAGAATGGTGGTGGTCGTGTGGCTGCTCATGAAATCATGATCGGTATTCCTGCGATCCGTAACCTTGTACGTGAAAACAAAGTCGCACAAATGTATTCTGCGATCCAAACAGGTGCCAACTACGGTATGACCACTTTGGATCAAAGCCTGAAAACACTGGTGTCTAAAGGCTTAATTAGCCCACAAACTGCTCGTACTGTTGCAAAACAACCCGAATCATTCCTATAAGAATAAATGGATTAGAGAAATATCATGGATTTTAATGATTTACTCAACTTGATGATTCAACAAAATGCATCGGACTTATTTGTCACTGCGGATGTTGAACCTTCAATGAAAATTAACGGGCAGATCGTGCCTGTCTCTAAATCGAAACTTTCGGGGGAAATTGTAGGTCAACTGGTTCAATCCATTATGACCGACAAACAACGTAAAGAATTTGCAGAGACACGTGAATGTAACTTCGCGATCATGAACCGTGAAAAGACTGCGCGTTTCCGTGTCAGTGCTTTTCAGCAACGTGATATGCCAGGCATGGTACTGCGTAAGATTGAAACGCATATTCCAAGCATGGACGACTTGAAGCTACCTGAAGTGCTGAAAGAATTGGCGATGACCAAACGTGGCATCATCATCTTTGTTGGTGCAACAGGGACAGGTAAATCGACCTCTTTGGCATCGATGATTGGTTTCCGTAATCAAAACTCGAAAGGTCATATCATCACCATTGAAGACCCGATCGAATTTGTGCATCAACATGCAGGCTGTATTGTGACGCAGCGTGAAGTCGGGATTGATACAGATTCATTTGAAGTGGCATTGAAAAATACGCTACGTCAGGCACCAGATGTGATCTTGATTGGTGAGATTCGTTCGCGTGAAACTATGGACTATGCGATTGCTTTCGCAGAAACTGGTCACTTGGTACTCGCTACCTTGCACGCCAACAATGCCAACCAAGCCTTAGACCGTATTATTCACTTCTTTGAAGCTGACCGTCATAGTCAGCTGTACATGGACTTGTCACTCAACTTAAAAGCACTCGTCGCACAACAATTGATTCCAACCCCAGACGGTAATTCACGTCGTGCTGCCATTGAGATTTTGATTAATACACCGCTTTTAGCTGACTATATCCGTAAGGGTGAAATTCATGAGATTAAAGATCTGATGAAACGTTCACGCGAATTGGGAATGCAAACCTTTGACCAAGCTCTATTCGACCTTTATAAGGCAGGACAGATCACCTATAAAGATGCTTTAAAACATGCGGATTCGCCAAACGACTTACGCCTCACCATCAAACTGTCAGAAGAAGGTGCAGACCAGTTATTGAGTGCCAGCCGCAACATCACCTTTGATGGTCAGTAATTCAAATTAAGCCATTAAAAAAGGGAAGGTTTTTGTAACCTTCCCTTTTTTATTTGTTCAATTTTCGTGAACACTTAGATTTTTTACTCAATACAACTTATTTTTTACGATAAGCCTCTTGGCATTCTGCATCACTACAGTAGCCATATAGATTCAAAGAGTGTCCAGTTAAGGCAAAACCATGTTGGTCTGCAACTGAATGTTGCTCTTTCTCGATAATATCATTTGTAAATTCAATAACTTTATTACAGTTTAAGCAAACAAGGTGATCGTGATGATCTTCCTGCATGATTTCGAAAACAGAGTGATTGTTTTCAAAATGATGACGCTGAATAATGCCCGCAGCTTCGAATTGTGTTAATACACGGTAAACTGTCGCTAAGCCAACATCTTCACCTTGTTCAAGCAAAGTTTTATAAATATCTTCAGCACTCAAATGATGTTGTTTTGAATTTTCTAATAATTCCAAAATCTTAATACGAGGAAGGGTAACTTTAAGTCCAGCTTTGCGTAAGTCTTGATTAGAAATCGGCATAAAAAAAGGTCTCTCAACAAATCTTAAGTTGGAATAGGCAATAGAGTTTAGATGCAGTATGATCTATCCTTGAATCAAATGCATCATCATTTATCAGGATAGTGTAGCAAAATGCAAAAAATCATGCTGGCGTTGTTCGTCACTACAGTACTTAGCGGTTGTTCAGTCTTTGGTGTTTATAAAGTTGATATTCCACAGGGAACACCATTAACCAAAGCACAAGCTTCTCAAGTACAAGTGGGCATGAGCTTTCAGCAAGTCCGTTTCTTGCTTGGTAGTCCAACAGTGACAGATCCACTGAACCCGCAACGTTGGGACTACATCTACAACTATATCCCAGGCACTTATGCGAAAAAAGCAAAAATACCTGCGGCGCACGGTCAACATTTAAAAGTTTATTTTGATGCGAATGGTAACGTAGAACGCTTAGAAGGTTTAGATACGATTCCAGAATCACAACCTGGTTTACCGGCATCAAAAGAAGCTATTTTGACTGCGCCACCACTATAACGGCTTTCCAGTAAAAAGAAACCCCTCATCGAGTCAATCATGAGGGGTTTTACTTATCAGCTTTATGCCTTAAAGCGATTACCTTTGATAAATCGCCCAACGGGGTTCTTTGCTGCCCGCTTACGCCGAATATCATTCGGGTTAATGGTAAGTGCCCGATAGATTTCAACACGGTCACCTGCTTGCAGGACTGTATCCGCGTCAATTCTGCTACCAAATACACCTAACTGTAAAACTTCTGGTAGTGCCGCCTGTGCTGCTAAGCCACTGGCATCAATTGCCTGTTGGGCCGTCATTCCCTCGCTAAAGCTGACAGCAATATGGAATTGCTGTTCAGGACTTGAGAAAGCGACCCATACTTGTTTAGCCTGCTCCATTACAGCACTTGTCCAATCACAGCAATGATTGCTACGACAATTGAAAGTGGTAACACGATACGGATGGCAATACGCCAAATGTTATAAAACAGCTCATTGCTAAAACCCATTGCTTTACGCAGATGACTAATCTTCATAATCCAGCCAGCGAATACTGCATAAATCAAGCAAATCAGTAATCCCCAAAGCATGAGCAGGCTATTAAAGATTTGTTCTACTTGTGGTACAGCCCAAACAGCAATAGCTGCAAGCAAAATCACCCATTGAATCACGATCGCAAGCTGACGCTGTGCTAACTGTTCTTTTGCAAATTGAATTAAGAGTGCAGCTGACATGATGGCAGCAAACACCCATGCCAATGCAGGTAGCTGTGCTTGCACAGAGAAGAAGCCAAAGGCAATCACAGCAAGTAATTGCGCCACCCAAATTGGCAAGGCTGTACTTGTTGCGGCTTCCTGTTTTTTCACAGCAACTAAACTACTTTGCCAGTACAATCCAAGCCCTAAACCACTTGCAACTAAAGCAAGGACTGTTGCATTGCCCCACTCTTTAAACTCGATTCCGGTCCAATGCCAAGCCGTTAGATGTGTTCCCATGACATTGGCAAGAATAAATGCGGCAATCACACCAATTGTTGTCAAAGCAATTAAAAATTGGCGAGGAATAAAAGACAATCCAAGTGCAACAATAGCAAGAGCTGAAAAAACAATCTGATCTGATACAGCAAGCGCTAGCTGTTGGCTCACGACATGGGTTGCGGCAGTCAATACACTACCTGCAAAGAATGGAACAAATATAACAGCCAACCAGCCTACAATACGCCATCTCGGTGAAGCATCTGCATCACGTGTTAAGCTTGAAAGTGCTTGTAATGCTGTGGTCTGCGAACGCTTTGCTAAAGCAATTTCAAGATAACCGATGGGTAATGCCAACAGAATCATTGTGCCTAACCAAAGCAACCAGAAATCGAATTGACGATCGATTTGAATTCCAACAGTAGGTGCCAATGTCGTAATCATGACAAAAGATAGGCAAAACGCCATCACTGGCGCAAGCCAGCGTGACAGAGTTGTGTCCTGCATAATGCATTCCTTGAAAAATCTTTGAACTCATTGCACTTTATGGAGCTTGCAATGAAATATTCAATCTATTTTGCCTTCCTCAAGCCTGAAAATCAAAACAAAAGATCTCGAAAGAAAGAAGCAAATCACCTTACGGTGATTTGCTGCGCACGAATTATTATATTATTAAGTGGATCCCTTATGTATCACTCATACCACACTTATTATTATTTATCATAAGGGATCTTTTATTATTGTCTTATTATTATGAGAAGAAACGAGAAAACCAGTTTTTCCCTTTTTTCTTTTCATTTTCTTTAATGATTCCGATCATATTTTCTTTTACTGCGCCGACATAATCAGCATCATCATGTCGAATATGGTTAATTAACCATTTTGAGAGTGCTTCATGCAGCTCGCTATCAATTTCTTGCCCAAGTTCAAAACGCTGACGATAAGTCTCTATCTTTTTGATAAATAAGTCATGTACACGCTTATGTGGTACACGATATTTATAGTTTGCTTCTTCTTGCAAGCTTTCTTCAAAGGTAAAATGAGACTGGGTATAATCAATGATATTATCCAAAATACCTTTTAATTTTGCCCGATCATCACCCTCATTTAATTCATCAATTTCATTAATATAATCTAGAATACGACGATGCTGATCATCGATCACCTCGATTCCTGTATTATATTCGACAGACCATTTCATACCCATATCGAACCCCAAACCATATTTGATTTATTGAATAAGAATATAATATCGACAAATGAATTAAATAAAAACACAGCGTTTTTGTCAGAATTTAAATATTTTCAAAGAAATAAATTAACCCATTGTTTTGTATTTATTTTAATATTTATACCAATCAAAACACTCAAGTATTTTTTAACCAACAAGAAAAATTATCTATCTAATTTTATTGATATAACTAGAAAAAAATACACACAGACTCCACTAAGTAAAATCCTGCCAAATATATATTCCAGTTATATCTTATATATTAATACTGATCAGCTTTTGTTACTCGTTTTAATGCCGGATTTTCTGCCTCACGGATTAAACGCTCAACTCGAGTCAATGCATGCTGAATTGGTTTACCATGCTGGAATAAAATCATTTCCCCTGCATGATATGCAGTCCATGCTTCATTATGCGTTAACGGCTCAGTCGTGATCACTGCAACACGATCTTCTGGTGTAGTGATCTGACTAAAATCGACTTCCACGTCGAGATCAATTAAATGTGCAGGTTGAAATGGATACTCACGCACGAGCCAATGCAACTTCGTCGTTGCATAGCTAAATAATGCTTTACCATTGGAAAGACAAAAATTAAAGGTGCCATGCTCTGCAATTTGTGGCGAAATACGTTCCAACAGTGAGAAAATCTCTTCTAAACTTGGTTCTGTATAGCCAAATGCTTCAACCATCTGATCCAGTAAATAACAAAATGCTAGTTCACTGTCGGTATTACCTACAGGCTCAAATCGCCCACTTAGTTCAGGTTTGAAGTCATGCAAATCACCATTATGTGCAAAAATCCAATGTCTCCCCCATAGCTCACGCAAAAAGGGATGTGAGTTTTCGAGGTTGATTTTACCTTGTGTCGCTTTACGAATATGTGCAATGACGTTGCGAGACTTAATTGGATAATTACGAATCAGGTCAGCAATAGGAGATTCGACTGCAGATTGATTATCCACAAATAAGCGGCAAGCTTTATCTTCAAAAAAAGCGATCCCAAAACCATCACAATGATCAGAGGTTACCCCTGCACGTTGTGAAAACCCACGAAAAGAAAAAGTAATATCTGTCGGGGTGGCGCAATTCATTCCTAATAGCTGGCACATATCTTTAAACTATCAAACATCTACGCCTATTGTGCATGAGGGATAGATGGCTTGTAAATCTCAATATGTGCTCACTATTAGATTAAGAATGATAAGAGGTTCTGTTGATATTACACAGATGCTTGCGGCAGAGGGTATTTTTGGCTGATACGAGGCAGGGCTTGTAAAATTTAGTGACTCTAAATGAACAAGACATAACGACGTAGCGGCAAAAAATATCCCTGTCCCGTAGGGTTATGGCTAAAACAGCTCAAACGTCGGTATGAAACTTGATAAGGACCATCATAGTAGGTATTTCATGCATTGATTATGTTGTTTTAGCTCATAACGCAATGCATGGTTGAAGTATCAACAAAACCTTACTAACGTTGCACCATTTTGTTCATCACAAAAGAGGTCGCAATCTTATTCACTTCAAGGAAAACAAAATAATCCAAGCATTTAAAATCTTCATCATAAAATGCTTGTTTTGACAATTTCGATTGCATTCCCAGATAGGTCTGAAACAGTTTTGGCATGCGTTCATCTTGCGGGAAACTATAGTCAGGACGTTCTGGTTCAAAGCTACGTTTTGAGCGGATATCTATGGTTTGATGATCACCCAACTGTTGGATCTGACGGTGGGTGTAATAGGCACGTGCCAAGTTATCATCCAAATGGATACTGACACAGCCCATTAAGTATTTAGCACGCATTGACCAAAGTACTTTAGGGGTCAAGTTCAACCATAGCATGGATAGTGCTTTACCCGAGCGAAATTTAGGGTGTACACAAGTACGTCCAATCTCTAACACACTTGGTAAATGAGATAAATGCGGGACAATTTCAAACTCTTGAGCACTGTAACTCTGCCCGATTTCATAGCCTTGGAATAATTTAAGACGGGTATAAGCGACAATTTCACCTGTCCATTTTTCACGTAATACTGCATGCTCACAACCAAAATCATAAAGATCTTGATCTAAACCGTCTTCAAAACGCATCCCAAATTGATGGCTAAATTGCGTTGCTCTAAAGCGTTGTACTTCTTGTAATTCTTTTAAATTATCCACCCATTCAAAACGGAATTGATTTTGAGCTGGCTTGTGGCGTAAGGGTAAAGTCAATGTCTGGCGATATTGATTTAATTTTTCTAGCATAATGAAAGCTCCTTATGACTAGACCTACCTTAAATTGCTTAAATGACATTGCGATGACTAAAACATGAACAGGTCATGACAAAAAAGAGACCTGCTTGAGGTCTCTTTTCAAATCAATAGGATGAATTAATGTTTGGCACGATTGGTAATGAGTGTACCGACACCATGATCGGTGAAGATCTCTAATAAACTTGCATGAGGTACGCGACCATCAACAATATGCGCACTCACAACACCACCTTTAACAGCATCTAATGCACAACCCACCTTCGGAATCATGCCACCGTAAATCACACCCGTTTCGATCAAGCGATCGACTTCTTGTGTGCTTAAGCCTGTTAATAAGTTTTTATTTTCATCCAATACCCCTGTGATATTGGTGAGTAGAATCAACTTCTCTGCGCCTAGCGCTTCTGCAACTTTTCCAGCCACAAGATCTGCATTGATATTATAGGTATTACCTTCTTCATCCACACCCAATGGTGCAATCACTGGAATGAAATCACTTTGGGTAAACATTTCCAGTACATCAGTTTTTACACCAGTCACTTCACCGACCATGCCCAAATCAATTTGCGAAATAGAGCCGTCAGCTTCCTGTTTTTCCATCAATAATTTACGTGCACGCAGTAAATTACCATCTTTACCCGTTAAACCGATGGCACGACCGCCATGTTTATTAATCAGGTTCACGATCGATTTATTGACACTACCACCCAACACCATTTCGACCACTTCCATGGTCGCTTGGTCGGTCACGCGCATACCATCAATACGATCAGACTCTTGTCCTAAGCGTTTTAGCAATGAATCCACTTGTGGACCACCACCATGCACAACGATTGGGTTTAAACCCACTGTTTTTAACAACACGATGTCACGAGCAAATGAACTTTCCAATTCTGGATCAGTCATCGCATTACCACCATATTTTACAACCAACGTTTTTCCTGCAAATCGTTGGATATACGGCAAAGCTTCAATCAAAATTTTTGCTTTATCAATGCCGATATGCTCGTGTGGCATGCGTCTTCTCTCCTGTTTAGGCCTGTGCGAGTTCTTGTGCAATCTGTGGATATTGGTCTTGCAACATAGAAACAAACTTCTGACGAATTTCAATTAATCGATTCTGATTATCAGCGTCAAAACGGACGGTAAAATATTCACCAGTATTTGATGCTCGAATAATGCCAAATCCATCGTCAAAATCAAGTCTTACACCATCAATTTTACTTAAACGAGCGCCTAAACGATGACTTAAAATTTCAATATCATTTAAAACCTGCTTAGGATCAGCATCATGTGTCCCAATATAGGTATCTTCTGTGCAATAACGTTCTGGATAAGCTGCCAATAACTCAGACAGCGTCGCTGCATTGGATTGGGTTAAATACTCCATCACACGTAGTGCAGCATATAGACCATCGTCATAGCCAAAGCCACGTCCATCGTTAAAAACGTAGTGACCTGCATATTCACCACCAAATACAGCACTTCCTTTCGATTGAGACAGATATGCACGCAGGAAACTACTGCCTGTGCGAATCATTTTCGCCTGTCCATCTAAACGTTGTACAGTATCTGCTACCATCCGAGAACACTTCACATCAAAGACAATTTCTTTATGTGGATGTTGCTGTAAGCAGATTTGAGCAAACAATGATAGTAAACGGTCAGGACTAATAATATGTGCCTGTTCATCCAGTAAAACCAAGCGATCCCCATCCCCATCCAGTGCAATACCAAGATCCGCTTTTTCAGCAACAATAGCGGCTTGTAACTTTACTAAATGTTCTGCATGAGACGGGTCTGGTGCATGATCAGGAAAATGTCCATTTGCTTCGCAGCGTAAAGCAATCACCTCACAACCCAGTTTTTCTAAAACCAGTTTGGCACAACGCCCTGCGGAACCATGTAATCCGTCTAGAACAATTTTTAATGGTCGCGCTAACTGAATGTCACTGATCAATGCCTGCTGATACTGCAAGCAATATTTGGGAACAATATGATGCTCGGTATTCTTTGAATGTAGAATATCTTCAAGATTTGGGATAGAAATTTGTGCGAACTGGCCTACCTGTTGGATGGTTTCTGGCGTAGGCGGTTCACCTTTTAAAATCCATTTAATGCCATTGTCCGATTTAGGGTTATGGCTTGCTGTGACCATCACTCCATTACCACCAAAATCACGGGCAATGTAATACATCATTGGGGATGAACAACAACCAATATTGGTGACTTGTAAACCTTGTTGCTCAAATATATGTTGAAGAATATTGGCATAAGTAGGACTAGTTAAACGCGCGTCATAACCAATCACAACATGCGTTTGCTCAGCATTTTTATATTGCGATGCCAAAGCATAGGCAATAGAACAAATAATATTCGGTGTTAAATTACTTAACTTTCCGCGAATATCATAGGCGCGGAAAATATTCAGAGGAAATGTATGTTTTATATTCACTGTAAGCCCCTATTTTTATAATCTTTTGATCCATAAAAAAAGCAGAAACTATTAAGAAATTAATTAACCCTTATTCAGAAAAATTAAAGTAATCAGTCAGCTGCTTTGTAATATATATCGAGGCAACAATCAATATAGAAAATGCAACGTTTTTCAGCAAAACATTGCATTTAAAGTGATAATTACTGAAAAACTTATTGTTTTCCAGTATGACCAAAACCACCTGCTCCACGCTCAGTCGCAACAAATTCGTCCACTTGTTCAAACTCTGCCTGTACCACAGGAACCAGTACATATTGTGCTAAGCGCTCACCTGGCTCTAAACGGAAGCTGTTTTTGCCGCGGTTCCAAACCGATACCATCAGTTCACCTTGATAATCTGAATCAATTAAGCCTACCAGGTTGCCTAATACAATACCGTGTTTATGACCTAGGCCTGAACGCGGTAAAATTAAACCAGCAAAGTTTGGATCTTCAATGTAAATCGCCAAACCTGTCTTTACTAAAACAGTCTCACCAGCAGCAATATCAATCGCTTCATCTAAGCACGCACGTAAATCTAAACCTGCTGAACCTGTCGTCGCATAAGAAGGCAAAGCCCACTCTTGACCTAAACGCGCATCTAATACTTTAACTTGAACTTTCATTAAATTTCCTACTTACAATTTTTTAACGTTTCAACAATGCTTTTAAATTAGCGAGGTACTGCTGAGCCTGTTCTTTCGGATCAACATTGGGCGCCAGTTTCTTTTTACGACCATGCCATTCCAAATCATCTTGTGGCATCTCATCCAAGAAACGGCTTGGCGTCATTTGACGCATTTGTCCACCATTCTTACGCTGCTCGGCAAGAGTCAGTGTTAAACCTTGACGTGCACGGGTAATCCCCACATACATCAAACGGCGTTCTTCTTCGACGGTTTCCGATGCAATCGAGTTCTTATGTGGCAATAACTCTTCTTCCAGACCGATCATATACACATAAGGAAATTCCAAACCTTTTGCCGCATGTAGCGTCAACAAGTTCACCTTATCCGTATCTTCCTCTTCTTGTTGCTGCTCAAGCATATCCAACAGCACCAATTTACGGATCACACTTTCAATATTCTTCTCATCTACATCATCGGTACGATTCAATAGATTTTGAATACTGCTATACAAGCTTTCAATACTGTCGAGTTTGGTCTTCTCTTGTGCAGGTGTCGCAGCCTGTTCACGAATATAATCGATATAACCTGCTTCGTTGATCATCTGACGAACCTTTGGCATCGGTTCATCATCATCTAACAACTCGCGTGTAAATGTCGCAATAAAATCAGCGAACTCATGTAATTGAGTCGCAGCTTTTTTCGGCAATACCATGCTTAAGCGTTGGTCTGATGACGCAGTCAGCAAAGACAGTGTATTTTCCTGAGCAAATAAACCTAATTTCTCTAAAGTCACAGGACCAATGGCACGTTTTGGCGTATTAATAATACGTAAGAATGCACTGTCATCTTCAGGATTAATGATGAGACGTAAATAGCTCATCACATCTTTAATTTCGGCACGTGCGAAGAAGGATTGCCCACCCGACAATTTATAAGGGATCTGCATCTGACGCAGTTGGGTTTCAATCACACGGGCCTGAAAGTTACCGCGATACAGCACGGCATAATCTTTCCAGTTCTTACCATTCATCAGCTTATGTGTGATCAAGTCTTTCACCACACGTTCTGCTTCATCATCATCATTTAAACAAGTGATGACACGAATGGTTTCACCGTGACCTTTATCACTCCACAATTTTTTATCGAAAATATGTGGGTTATTTTCAATCACGGCATTGGCCGCTTTTAAGATACGGCTGGTCGAGCGATAATTCTGCTCCAGCTTAATCACTTTGAGATTATGGAAATCATCTTTCAATAAGGCCATATTTTCAGGCTTTGCACCACGCCAAGCATAGATGGATTGGTCATCGTCACCTACAGCGGTAAACTGCCCCATCACACCCACTAAAAGCTTAACCAAGGTATATTGGGCGGTGTTGGTATCCTGATATTCATCCACCAATAAATAGCGAACACGATTCTGCCATTTGTCACGGACTTCAGCATTTTCCTGAAGTAAACGCGTTGGCATTACGATCAAATCATCAAAATCAACTGCATTATAAGCACGTAAATTACGCTCATAGAGCTGATAAAGATGTGCAAATTGCACGTCTTCGACCGTTTCACAAGTTGAATGTGCTTGTTCTGGAACGATCAGATCGTTTTTCCAATCTGAAATTTTCTTCATTGCCTTAGCAAGCAGTTCTTTACTCTCTGCACCCGACAAATTGTCCCGCTGCATCAAATCCATCAAAATTCGTTTGCAGTCATCGGCATCTAAAATCGAGAAATTGTTTTTAAGCGGCAGATGTTTTAATTCTAAGCGGAGTAAATTTAAACCAAAAGTATGGAAAGTCGAAACCGAAAGTCCTTTTGCTTCTTCACGTGAAAGCAACTTTCCGACACGTTCTTTCATTTCACGTGCAGCTTTATTGGTAAAGGTCATTGCGGTAATACGATAGGCAGGAATACCGCACTGCTGCACCAAAAATGCAACTTTTCGGGTAATTACAGAAGTTTTACCTGAACCTGCACCTGCAAGTACCAGCAATGGCCCCTGAACATATTTCATGGCTTCAAGTTGCTTGTCATTGAGTTGACTGGCAGATGACATGGGACGTACCTCTCTCGTTTCCGAGCCTGTTTTTTCGAGCACAATTATAGACATCTCTGTTTTAGAATCCCAATAGTAAATCTAGGGATATGTATAAATTATGATGCCTTACACAAATACTACGCCATAGCTTGTCGTCTATATTTATATGCAATAAAAAAACCACCCGAAGGTGGTTTTTTTAAATTAGTAAAAAATTACTGTTTTGCATAAATGCTGATTTCAACACGACGGTTTTGCTCTTTACCAGAAGCAGTTGTGTTTGAAGCGATTGGGTTAGCTGAACCTAAACCTTGCGCATCAATACGGCTACCTGCAATACCTTGACCAGCTAAATAGTTTTTAACTGATTGAGCACGTGCTTGAGATAATGGGATATTGATTGAGTCATTACCCGTGTTATCTGTATAACCTGTTACAAGGATCGCACTCTTGTTATCTTCACCTAAAGTTTGCGCTACTTTATTCAAAGTACCGTAGAAGTTAGGTTTGATATTTGATTTGTTAGTATCAAACGTAATGCTACCTGGCATGATCAATTGTACAGAACCATCTGGGTTACGGCCTACTTCTACACCAGTACCCGCCATTTGCTCACGTAATTTTTTCTCTTTGTTGTCGAGGTATAAACCACCTGCACCACCAAGAATCGCACCAATTGCTGCAGCACGGTTGTTTTGCTTGCTTGAGTTTGCGTTACCCTTAGATACACCATAACCCGCAGCTGCACCAATTAATGCACCTAAAGCAGATTTGTCATACTCAACGCCGCCAATGTTATTACCTGTTGTTTGGCAACCAGAAAGTACCAATCCAGCCCCTACGAGTGTTGAAATTACTAATGCACGCATCGCGTAGCTCCTGTCTATGTATTTTGTTGTCTGGACAAATAATGAATGAGAAAATTAAGCTAGACCATTGATATTTTGTTAATAATAAACACTTTATTTATATTTTTGTAATATTTTGATGCATTTTACTTGAACAAAGCCACACAATCCCTTCATTGTTGTTGTTTTTAACATAAAAAATATTTTTAGAGACATTTGTCACAAAATACAATTTTACATTTTTTGGTTATCCAACAGAGAAAAATTCATAACTTTAGTTGAAAAAACAACCTAAACCACCTAAATATATAAAATTTGTCAGATCAGCCAAATATACAGTTGTATTTCAACTTCTGTTGTTTATAGTTGAACCATCTCTTTTCCAAATATCTGCACTCAAGGTTTGATTTATGTCTAACGCCAATAAAAAAGCGTCCTTATTGCAAAAAGTCAGTAAAGGATTAACCGTTAGTTCAGTCATCACAGGAAGTACATTTTTTCATGGCCCACCTGTACTGGCATTAGGTTTAACCAAATTATTTAAAAAATCTGCAAAAGTAGACGAAACCAATATTCAGATTACCAACAGTTGGTTAGGGGTAAATAACTGGTTAATTGACAATGTATTGCCAGATTTACACTGGGATATCAGTATTGATAAAAACCTCGATCTTAATTTACAAGGTCGATATCTCATGATGTGTAATCATCAAAGTTGGGTCGATACGACAGTGAATCAATACTTTGGCTTAACCCGTATGCCACTGACCCGCTTTTTCACCAAATGGGAACTTATTTTTATTCCTTTTGTGGGGCAAGCTTTCAAAATTTTGGGCTTCCCGATGATGAAGCGACATACCAAAGAACAAATTGCCAAAAATCCAGAACTTAAATCACGCGATATGCTTGAAGCACGTAAGGCGTGTGAACAATTACTTAGCCAGCCTTTTACTTTATTGAACTATTTAGAAGGCACACGTTTTACCCCAGAAAAGCATGCAAAACAACAATCACCTTATCAAAACCTGCTTAAACCCAAAGCTGGTGGTTTGGCTTTAGCATTGAATATTCTCGGTAATCAAATTGATGCTTTTGTAGATATGACCATTGTTTATCCTGATGGTGCTCCTGGTTACGGCGAGTTTTGGTTGGGAGACGTATCACGTATTGCTGTGGATTTACGTAAAATAGATATTCCAGAGTGGACACTCAATGGTAATTATGAAGATGACCCAGTTTATCGTGAATGCTTCCAAAAATGGGTGGATCAGATCTGGACTGAAAAAGATCAGTTAATCACACAAATGAAATCCAAGTATCACCAATAATCTCCTTAGGGATTGAGCACAAACATGACCCAGCAGGACTCAGGAAAAAACTCTAAATATAGCTATGTCAATCCGAGCAGTAAGTTCTTCAAGCTGTTCCTTGTCTATGACATTTTCATGGTGTTTATTATTGTTTTTAATTTGTTCTGCTTAGGCATGAACTTTTTCTTGATGAGTAATATTGGTGCATGGTTTTTTAATACCATTCACCTTGCAAATGTACTTGAATTTTATCGTACTTATTTACACCCCTGGGTCATTACCACCGAAGCTTGGTTTATCATCTTTTTGATTACGGAACTATCTATTCGCTGGTTTCTATCAATCGTACAAAAGCATCATGCACGTTGGTGGTTCTTTCCCTTTATTCATTGGTACGAAATCATTGCGATTATTCCCCATTTCCGTTTTCTACGACTATTTCGTGCAGGAATTATCGCCTACCGACTGCATGAGCTAGGCTATAAGGTCGTACCAGATGGTATTCGAGTCAAAGCTCTGTTTTACTATCGTGTCGTGATGGAGGAACTTTCTGATCGAGTTGTCATTACGGTCATTGATGGCATTCGACATGAACTTGAAACCAGTTCAAGTCATAAAAAAATTATCCATGATTTGGTTGATCATCATCGACAATTGTTTACTGTAACGCTTTCTTCAATGTTGCAGGAATCTTTAGCGACTGCTTTACAGCAACAACAACCAGTGATTACTCAAAAAGTAGGTGTCATTGTCAATCAAGCCATTGAAGATACGCCTGAACTGACGCAATTATTGCGCTTGATTCCAATTGTTGGTGGCCGAATCGAACAACAAATACAAAGTATTGGACAACGTTTAGGTGAAAATATTAGTGCAGGCTTAATTGAACCCTTTACTTCAGGTTCATCTCAAAGACCCAATGAAAATTATCAATTCATTGCAGAAAAAGTCAGCGAACTGAATATTGATAATCAGTACTTAGAAGAATTGGTCGAATCAGTGGTATTTGAAAGCCTTGAAGCGATTCGAAAACAAGTAAAAGTAAAGCAATGGCAGCAAACTTTGCAAGAATATGATCAATTGGATAAAAAAGCAGAGTGATTACAAGAAAAATTACCAATCAAGCTAGAGAATTCGTGTAATTTGTTCTAGCATTTGCTTTTATTTACAACTGCTTTAACACAATAGAGCGCTTAAAAAGCCCTGAAGGATAAATTATGGCTGATATACGGATTACGGGCAGAATGGTGAATTTTAGTCGACTGACTTTCGACACAAATGACCATAATGCAATCCGACAGCAACTTACCAGCACGCTGAATGAAGGTTCTTATCTCGGAACATTAGTCATTATAGACAGTACCGTTGAGCAAGAGCTCATTGCATTAATTCAGCTCTTAATCGATTTAGGTTTACAACCCATGGCTGTGATTGATGGCATTTTGGGTGATGAAGCGCGTGCGATTCAATTCCCTGTTCTTCCTACAGATCAACCGTTACAACGGATCAAAGCATCAAAAGAACAAGTGGTTGATCATGCTCCTACAAAAGCAGCCGATGATTCAGCAATACAAACACCACAAAAAAATACATCGAATGCGTATATCACCTCTTATCATGATGAGATTTTGCGGACAGGCCAATGTTTGGTACAAGATCAGGGCGATATTATCTTAAATGCTGGCATGAATAGTGGATCAGAAGTGATTGCATCTGGAAATATTCACATTTATGGTAATGCTCGTGGTAGAGTCATTGCAGGTGCAGGTGGACAAGCTGCGGCGCGTATTTTCTGCCATTCGCTCGAAGCAGAATTAATCTCTATTGCGGGGACCTATTGTGTAGCAGATGATATTCCTAAAGATATGATCAAAAAGCCTGTACATATTTATTTAAATAACAAGCAAGAACTTGAATTTGAAGCCTTGCAGTTTTAATTTAACGAAAGAAGTTTTAAAAGCACCAATAAGCCCTTTTAGGGGCGTATGACCATAAATAGGAGTGGATTCGGTGGCCAAAATTGTTGTCGTAACGTCAGGCAAAGGTGGTGTAGGTAAAACTACAACAAGTGCATCTTTTGCAACAGGTTTAGCCCTACGTGGTCATAAAACTGTTGTGATTGATTTCGATGTGGGTTTACGTAATCTTGATTTAATCATGGGCTGCGAACGCCGCGTAGTGTATGACTTTGTCAATGTCATTAATAATGAAGCACGCCTACAACAAGCACTCATCCGTGATAAAGAGATTGAGAACTTATACATTCTCCCAGCATCACAAACGCGTGATAAAGATGCCTTGAGCGATGAAGGTGTTGCACGTGTGATTGATGAACTTTCTCAAGAGTTCGATTACATCATCTGTGACTCACCTGCTGGTATCGAGCGCGGTGCAATTTTAGCAATGTATCATGCTGATGAAGCAATCATTGTAACAAACCCTGAAATTTCATCAGTACGTGACTCAGACCGTATTATTGGTATGCTGGACAGCAAGACCAAAAAAGTTGAACAAAACGAAGGTCGTATTCGTAAGCACTTATGTATTACACGTTTTAACCCAGAGCGTGCTGATAAACAAGAAATGCTTACGATCGATGATATTTCGAAAGATATTTTACGTGTGCCAACTTTGGGTGTCATCCCTGAGTGTCCGAGCGTACTTCAAGCATCAAACGAAGGTAAACCAGTGATTCTGTATACAGAAGAAAAAGCTGGACAAGCTTATGATGACTTAGTGGCTCGCTTCCTTGGCGAAGACCGTCCTTATCGACACATTGCAGTACAGCCAAAAGGTTGGTTAGCTAGACTATTTGGAGCGTAATTATGGCAGGATTCTGGAGTAAACTTTTTAGCAGTGATGAAAAACCATCAAGTGCACAAACTGCCAAAGATCGTTTAAAGGTAATTGTTGCCTCTGAACAAGGTTTAGGCCGTCGCCTAGGCCAAGACAAAATCGACCAGATGAAAAAAGAAATCATGCAGGTTGTGAGTCGTTATGTTCGTGGTGTGGATGAACAGCATATTCAAATGCAGGTTCGTTCAGAAGCAAATATCGAAATGTTAGAAATGAATATCAATTTACCTGAAGATCGATAGAAGTTTTTTCATTAGCGATTTTTCGCAAATAAAGGCAGAATACGCGGGTGGATTTGGAAAGTAGAACTTTCCCCACTTCAAGTATTTTGCCTTTATTATTTTATAAGACTGAGGAGATTGTCATGGCATTATCACAGCCAGCAACTTTCAATGAAGAATGGTCAGATGAGCGTGTGTTTGCCTACCTTAACCAACTTCCTCCAACTGGCGTAAATGCTGACTTTCATGTGCTCTATCATGCATTCAAACATATGCGTCCAAATGACTATGAACGCTTAATCATCCAGTTTTTGGCTGATGGTCGTGATCTCAATGCAACCAATCCAGAAGGTCAACGCATTCACGATGTGATTGCACAGTTCCCACGCCAAAAAGATGGTTTCTTGGAAGTCTTGGCAAAATTTGCCTAATTGCTTTCCCCAATAATGCCATATGATTTATCTGTGCTATCGCTATCAGATCTTAATGATGTGGCATTATCTAAAACCACCATGTCACCAATTTGTTGTAATTTATTAAAATAAAACCAAAACAATTCTATTTTCAAAGAAAGACAATGACAGACACGAACAATCATTTAATTGAATCACCTCCAATAAAATACCATGTTGCTGATCTAAAAATTATCAGCATGAAACGATTTATTATTTTATCCATCACTTCTTTTGGCTTATATCAAATTTGGTGGATGTTTAAAGCATGGCGTTTTTTTGCGATTAAAGATAATTTAAATATTATGCCTGCGCTACGTGCCATTTTTTCAATCTTCTTCTTATACGCACTGTTTAATAGGATTCAAGGCTATGCCCAAGAAAATGGTTATACACGATCATTCTCAGCCGCATGGATGTTCGCTGGCTACCTAGTGGTGACATTTGCCTCCCATCTGCCCGATCCTTATTGGTTGATTGCCCTATTCAATTTCATTTTCTTGATTCCTGCTTTTGTCACATTGAATTATGCCAAAACACACGCTGATCAAGTGAATAGCGTCATCCAAGAAAAGTTAAGTACTGCGCATCTAGTGATCATCATTTTTGGTTCGCTATGGTGGTTGCTCGTACTTGCAGGTTTAGTTATGGGGATTAGATAAAATCCCTTCGCCTCATATAAGACAAATAAAAAAGCCTCTATTGACTAGAGGCTTTTTAGCAAAGAGTTTTGATTAAACCAGAATATCACGCTTACCATTGGCGCCCATTGAGCTGACAATGCCATTCTCTTCCATTTGGTCAATAATACGAGCGGCACGGTTATAGCCGAGACTAAATTTACGCTGTAATGATGATGTTGATGCTTTACGTGTTTCTAGGACGAAGGAGACACATTGATCGTAAAGTGCATCACGACTTGGATCGCCATCGCCATCTTCAAAACCACGAGATGTTGGTTCTTCATCAAATGGCGTGAGAATTTCATCGACATAATCAGGCTCACCACGTTCGCGCCAAGCATCACAAATACGGTTGACCTCATCATCACTAATAAAGGCACCATGCACACGCTCAGGCTCGATTTTACCCGGTCCTAGGAACAGCATATCACCATGACCGAGTAAGTCTTCAGCACCACCTGCATCGAGAATGGTACGCGAGTCAATTTTACTGTTGACACGTAATGCAACACGGGTTGGGATATTGGCTTTAATCAAACCTGTAATTACATCGACCGAAGGACGTTGGGTTGCAAGTAATAGATGGATACCTGCTGCACGCGATTTCTGTGCCAAACGCGTAATCATTTCTTCCGCTTTTTTACCGACTTGCATGATCATATCAGCGAACTCATCGGCAACAATTACAATTGATGGTAATGGCGCTAAACGCGGTGCTCGCTCTCCCACAACTGAATCACTGGCTTTCCATGTTGGATCAATAAGATCTTCACCATTGGCAATCGCTTCTTCGACCTTACGGTTATAGTCGCTCAACTTACGAATTTTCAGGAATGACATCAGTTTATAACGGCGTTCCATTTCATTTACACACCAATTTAGCGCGCTGACGGCATCTTTCATATCCGTCACAACAGGCGTTAACAAATGTGGAATATCGTTATAGTTAGCTAACTCTAGCTGCTTTGGATCGATCAAAATTAAGCGTAACTGATCAGGTGTGTATTTCAGCAACATCGAAAGAATCATCGAGTTGACTGCAACTGATTTACCCGAACCTGTGGTTCCTGCAACCAGCATATGCGGTGCTTTGCCGAGGTCAGTAATTACTGGATTGCCTGAAATGTCTTTACCCATCGCCATAGAGAGCAAACCCGCAGGGTCTTCAAAAGCTGGCGTTTTCAATAACTCAATCAAGCGTACCATTTCACGGCTGCTATTCGGTACTTCAATTCCAATATACGGTTTACCCGGAATTACCTCAACCACACGAACAGAAGCCATCGACATAGAGCGGGCTAAATCACGGGAAATATTAGTGACTTTAGATGCTTTCACCCCTGGTGCAAGATCCAGTTCAAAACGTGTGACTACAGGACCTGGTTGCGCCTCTACCACCTGTGCTTTCACATTAAATTCTTGTAATTTAATTTCTAAAAGTTCAGAAAGACGTGACAATTGTTCAGCAGTGAAATTGACCTTTTTATTTGGATCCACATTATCAAGCAGCTCTAGGCCCGGCAAGGTTGGCAAATCAAGACGTTTTTTCGCCACTTGCATCGCACGCGACATCGGACGACCAAATGCATCTGTTAACGGTGCATCTAGGTCAAAATCATCTTCAATCTCTAAATCAGATTCAGGCTCTGCCTTACCTGCAGTTTCTTGCCAAGCTTCAATGAAAGCTTCTTTAGACAAGGTTTCTTTTGGTGCTGACTTAACTTCAATAGGTGCCTTCACGAAAGCAGAAGATTGTGCATAGCTTGTGGTTCGCGGACTGCTATTTTCATGCTCATCTTCCACGAGAAGATCATTAAAATCATCTCGTTCTTCATTAACGCTATTGTGGGTTTCATCTTGAGTTGGAGATGAATATGACTGCGTTGTTATTTCTGTTGATCGTGCAGACTCAGTAATTAGAGCTTCGATATCCGCTTCAAATTCAGCTTCAGGCACATGATGATTTGGTGCTGCTACAGGCTCTTGGGTAAATGGCGTATGTAAATCTGTTGCTGTCTTACTATTCGGTACCGCAGCCAACAACTCATCAAAGATTTGATCATCATTCCAATCTAAATTGCCTGTATTTGCTTGTTGTGTTAACGAATCTGTACGCGCTGCAGGCGCATAATGCGTAGCAGCATTGGCCGAATCATCTGCAGCTCTTAATAATGCATCAATCTCTTGTTTATGGCTCGCATCGTCATGTTGCAATGCACGCCATACCTCACCCGTTTGCACTAAACGTTGACTTTCTGTCTCAAACTGATGAGCTCGCTGTAGTGTCTGTTCAAAATCTTCAACCTGCTCTACAGCTTGTGGTTGGGAATTGTGCTGTTGCTCTTTCGCAACCACATCGGCAAATAATTTTTCAGCCATTAATTGATGATGTGAATCATCAATTTTAATCAGTTTTGCCTGAACTTGATTCGCTTTAGCGTCATTGGTCTCTGCTACAGGAGCAGACTCAGTTTGTACTTTATTCTTAATTGCTGGTGTATCGGCTGCGGCTAATTGCTCAGTCAGGTCATATGCAGACTCATGCTGTGGCACATTTTTATAGAATAAATCTTGTAAATAGGCCGGTGTATTTTTCAGAGTGATCCAGGTCTTGTTCCACTGAATCCCAAAAGCCAACGTAAGCAATAAAATACTGAATGCCAGTAAGAAAAGGGTTGCACCATAAATCGTTAATAATTGAGATAAACTCTGCCCCAACTCATAACCAATGATACCGCCTGCTGCATTGTCCAAGGTATCCGCTGGTGTATTCCAATGTAAATACAACAAACTTGAAATTGAAAGAATCAAGAAGAATTGGGCAGCATAACGAAATGGACGGTTTAAAAAGCTTCTTGGCCACCAGACCTGAATAGCCTCAATGAATAAGAACAGTGGAATGAGCAAACTCGCCCAGCCCAAAAATCCAAACAGTAAATCTGCGATCCAAGCACCTGCTACACCACTTGCATTTGAGACCTGCTGGGTATCACTGGAAATATGCATCCAGCCCGGATCAAATGGTGTATAAGTCACTGTGGCAAGAAATAAATAAATGCCAAAAGAAATCAAAAATAATGTCATTAAAAAGCGTTGTGCATAAACACTTGACACCGCAGTCATATACAGTCCTGTAACCCAATTCGTTATTTGTTAGTATCTTTTAAGGTCTAAATTACCTTAATCAATAAGTTTTATATTATGCACTCGTTCTTACAAAAAAGATGCACGATTGTTTACTGTTGTTGTTAACATCCTGCTCGGATATAGCTCAATTCGATTGAGTTAATCAGTATTATCCCGATGGATTTAGCCCACTCCCCTTCGGATTCACGTATAATTTTAGCAGTTTTGATATAAAAAGGATGTTCTTTAATGAGCGCTCGTCACTCACGGTTAATTATTTTGGGTTCTGGTCCTGCAGGTTATAGCGCAGCAGTCTATGCAGCACGTGCTAACCTTAAGCCAACACTGATTGCGGGTTTACAATTAGGTGGTCAATTAACAACGACTACTGAAGTTGATAACTGGCCAGGTGACCCAGAAGGATTAACTGGTCCTGTACTTATGGAGCGTATGCAGGCTCATGCAGAACGCTTTGGTACAGAAATTGTCTACGATCATATTAATGAAGTAGATCTTCAAACTCGTCCGTTCGTGCTCAAAGGCGATATGGAAGAGTACACATGTGATGCGTTGATTATTGCAACAGGCGCGACTGCACAATATTTAGGTCTTGAATCTGAAGCTGTATTTATGGGTCAAGGCGTGAGCGCATGTGCAACCTGTGATGGTTTCTTCTATAAGAACCAAAATGTCATGGTTGTTGGTGGTGGTAACACTGCGGTTGAAGAAGCACTCTATCTTTCAAATATCGCAGCACATGTAACACTGGTTCACCGTCGTGACAGCTTGCGTTCTGAAAAGATCTTACAAGACCATCTTTTTGCCAAAGAAAAAGAAGGCAAAATCAGCATTATCTGGAACCACCAAGTGGATGAAGTCTTGGGTGACAAAACTGGTGTAACCGCAGTTCGTATTCAATCAACTCAAGATGCAAGTACACAAGATATTCAAGTTCAAGGCTTGTTTGTTGCAATCGGACATAAACCGAATACGGGTATGTTTGATGGCCAACTTAACTTACGTGATGGCTATATCCAAGTACATAGCGGTACTGCGGGCAATGCAACAGCTGCATCAATTGAAGGTGTATTTGCTGCGGGTGACGTTGCAGATAGTATCTATCGCCAAGCGATTACCTCTGCAGGTTCAGGCTGTATGGCAGCATTAGATGCAGAGAAATATCTCGATAATTTAAACTAATCGGGCCAAAATTTAAAAACCACCAGACATTGGTGGTTTTTTTATGCCTGCATCCCTACAATCAAAAAATGATGACTTTTTGAATGTAAATTTTTTAGATAATTGATAGGGTAAATAAATGACAACAACATGGACCAATGGCTACCAAACTGAAGTAAATTATACCTACGGTTATTATCGAGACCTCAGCCCGAATTTCCAAAAGTTTTGCTTATTACTCAATGGTATTGATAGTCCCGACTTTCAGGAAAATCAAACACATTGTGAACTTGGTTTTGGTCAAGGTGTCAGCATCAATATTCATGCAACCTGTAACGAAGCAAAGTTTTACGGCACAGACTTCAATCCTGCTCATGCAGCACATGCTAACCAATTAGCAGAACACAGTAAGACTGAGCATTATTTTTATGATGATAGCTTTGAAGAGTTGCTGAATCGCCAAGATTTGCCCATGTTTGACTCGATCAGTTTGCACGGCATCTGGAGCTGGATCAGCTATGAGAACCAGCACATTATTTTAAAATTTATCCGTAAATTCTTAAAACCGAATGGTATTGTCTATATCAGCTATAACTGTGTCACAGGTTGGGCTGCCAATATGCCAATCCGTGAGCTGTTCCATAGCCACTTCAAGTTCAATAGCAAAAGTACCAATCCCCTACAAAAGGTCAGTGAAGCCCTCAGCGTCAGTGAAGACCTACTTAAACAAAATCCAATTTTTGCACAGCGTAATCCCAATGCCGTACAAAAAGTCGCGGATTTAAAACAGCAAAATCCGAATTATTTGATTCATGAATATTTAAATCAAGATTGGCAATGTTTTTCTTTCCAGCAAATTGTGAGGATTTTAGATGAAATCAAACTATCTTATGCAGGTTCAACCGATCTAAGTACTCACTTAGATAACATCAATTTTTCAGAACAACACCAAGCTTTTTTGAATGCGATTGAACACCCAATTTTCAAAGAACAATGCCGCGACTATTTTGCCAACACGCAATTTAGACGTGACCTATTTATTCGCGGTAAAAACAATTTAACCCCATTACAGGTACAAGAGCGACTGCGTAACACAGCTTTTGTATTGCTCACAGCTAAGGAACAACTGCCAACCAATATCAATGGCTTATTAGGCACCTTTAATTTAATCGAGGAAATCTACACACCAATTGGTGATAAATTCGCACAGGAAAACTATCGACCGCTGACGATTGCCGAATTAGAACAAAGTTTCCCACAATTAAATTATGCAAAGATCCTCAATGCACTAGTAATTTTGTCTCACTTAGGCTTGGCTCAACCTTGTCAAAGATTAGAACCCAAACAAGAAACATTGCAACAGTGTCATCGCTTAAATCATTATTTACTCAAACAAGCTAGTTTTCATCAGAATTATAGTGTTTTGATTAGTCCACTTACCGGTATTGGTATTCCAACTGAGCATTTCCATCAATTGTTCTATCGTGCACATTTTATTGATGGCTTAGCGTCAGCGAGTGACTTTGCACAATATGTTCAAGATGTCATCATTCAACTGAATTGGTTGGTCTTGGACAGTGACGGAAAAACCGTTACTGATCGAGAAAAAAGTCTCGAAATTATTCAAGCCAAAGCGCAGCTTTTCTTGGATAGTAACAAACTACAAATTGCTAAACAGCTACGCTTATTTAATTAAACTCACAAAGGGAATGACAATGCCAAAGATTGCCATTCCCTACAACTTCAGTTAGCTTAGAATCATTCTTATTTGCTTTTTCTGATCATGCAACAGCTTCCATCCTCGCAATATATCTTCCCCAATCCAATTGAAGCAGATCCAGAAGGTCAAGGATTTATCTGCATCGGCGCAGACCTTTCACCCTCAACTTTATTTGAAGCCTATACGCATGGCTTATTTCCTTGGTTTAATGAAGACGAGCCAATTTGCTGGTGGAGTCCTGAACCACGTTGCATTATCGAACCACATGCTTACAAACCAAGTAAATCTTTAATTCGAAATATGAAAAAGCATGATTATCGAATTACCATTAACCATGCTTTTGAAGACGTGATTCGTTCTTGTTCATTGCCGCGTAGCTATGCCAATGAAACATGGATTAGTGAAGATATCATTGCAGGCTATTGCGCCTTGTTCCAAGCAGGATATGCGTACAGTGTTGAAGTCTGGCAGCAAGATAACTTGGTTGGCGGACTCTATGGTGTCAGTATCGGCAAAGGCTGCTTTGGAGAGTCCATGTTTAGTACTGAAACCGATGTTTCTAAAATGGCTTTCTATACTTTAATGCTGATTGGGCAAGAAAATCAGTTGCCGTGGATTGATTGCCAATTGGTCAATGATCACCTTTTAAGCCTCGGTGCGAGTACACTTTCTCGCCAAGCCTACCTTAAATCGTTACAAGATGTAATTATTGCCCCCTCTATCAATTGGAAAAGTTATCAAGAACGTGTATTTTCAAGTAAAACAATAGCAGTTTTTGCAAAATTAGACGGTTAACGGATGAACACCTTGGAGGGACAGATTAATGAAATCATATCAACCCAAGTCCCTTTTAAATGACTTACAGTACTATATTACGCCACCGCACGACTGCAGTTATCTTGATAACAAATCAGCGCGAATGGTATTCCTTGATCCAATTCACCGTATCGATGTGGTGACTTTGTCAGAACTTTCTCGTGTTGGTTTTCGTCGTAGCGGTGATTTTGTCTATCGTCCTGAATGTCACTTATGTCGCCAATGCTTATCTTGCCGTGTTCCTGTGCAAGAATTTAAAATGAACAGTAGCCAAAAAAAAGCATGGAAGCGCAATCAAGATTTGCAAATGAGTATTTTGCCGACCTCGCAAGCCACTCAACAACACTACGACTTATATGAACGTTATATCAATGAACGTCACTCAGATGGTGATATGTATCCTGCCAGTCTGGATCAGTTTGAAAAATTTCTGGTGCATAGCTGCACAGAAAGTTTCTTTATTGAACTATGGAAAGACCAAAAACTGATTGGTGTTTCAACCTGTGATTTGATGGATGACGGACTGTCAGCCGTTTATACCTTCTTTGATCCAGATGAACAACGTCGGTCTTTAGGTGTGTTTGCGATCCTTAAACAAATCGAATATGTACGTACATTGAACCTAGACTATTTATATCTAGGCTACTGGGTGCCGCATTCACCCAAAATGAATTATAAATCGCAATATACGCCACTCGAATTATTACTTGATGGGCAATGGCGTCGACTCAATCGTCCACTCTCTGAAAATGAAATCCATCAACTTGGAAATTCATTGATGAGTACGCTACCTTCTGAATGGAATAATTTAATTATTAAATAACGCTGCAAAATCATCAGTGCATGTTTTGACCATAATCACAGCATGCTCTCTTGAACCATCGGGGTTTGGATAATAATTTTTACGCAAATCTATTTGGTGAAAACCTGACTTTTCATACAAACGAATTGCGGCTGTATTGCTCTCACGAACTTCCAGAAAAATCTGGATCGGATTATTTTTTAATTGCTGTATTGAACTTTCTAATAATTCATAACCCAGTCCTTTGCCCTGTTGGCTTGGGTGAATCGCCATCAACAATAAATTCGCTTCGTCCAAAACTGGCTGCAAAATACAGAAACCCACCACTTGATTGGCTTGCTCATACACCGTACATTGATAAGAGGCGAAAGATTCCTGAAACTGCTGCTTCGACCATGGATGTGTTTGAACTAAAGCTTCAATTGCAGAAACACGATCTAAATCTTTTTCTTGCATCAATCGAATCACGATCTGCTACTCTATAAAATACTGCTGCAGATTATCAGCAATTTAAAGCAAAATTTGAATAAAAAAATGGGCAGTTTTGACTGCCCATTGAAGTTAACTTAGATTAAAACCCAACTCAGCACGCCATTTATTCAGCAACGCAGTCGTATCTTGATCGTTTGGATGAAATTTCGGTCTTAAAAAATCCAATAAGGTTGGGATTTGGCGAGTCATAAAGCCTTTATAGCCATACATGAATTTGATCATGTATTTGGTATCACGCCATGTTAATTTGCCATCAGTTCGCAAAAGTTTTGCCGTGAAATAAGATTGAGTGATAAAGATCAAACCCATCGCAATGACTAAAGCCAATGAACGCATAAAATACGCTTTAGGGCCTTGTCCATACATCGCTTCATAGACATCAAAGGCGACTGCCTTATGTTCATTTTCTTCTACTGCGTGCCACATCCATAAGTGATACATAGTTTGATCCATAAACATCGCTTGGATGTCTGGATTACTTAATAGTTCTTCTGCAATGGTAGAAGTAAAGTGCTCTAAGGCACACGTTCCAGTAAGCCCAATCATCTCTTTACTAAAACCAAATGGCTTTAGTACTTTTGAAGCAACACCTATAGTGCGATTAATCAAACGTCCAGTTTGAGCTTCTAACTCACGAACATCATAACCATAAGCTTGAGCCGAAGCATTAAAAGCCAAATGCTCTTTGGAATGCATCGCTTCTTGACCAATAAAGGCACTAATCTCTTTCTGCAGTCGCTGATCTGCCAATTTAGGGTCATTACGTACTGCACGGGTACTATTTACAAAGAATTGCTCACCTTCAGGAAATAGTGCCGAAAGTGCAGTCATAAAATGTGTAAGTGCAGCATCACCATTGGCCCAATAACGTGGCACTTCACCAAATTCAAAATCCATTCGGCGTACGGGAAAGCTGGCACCAGCACGGTTTGAAATATTAACTTTAGCATTCATACCTTGTTCTCCTATACGATGAATACGCTTTATTGATTATTTTATATACTTTATTTATACGCCCTTTTCAGCTCATCCAATAAGTGCAGATAAGGTCAGAAAAGCATCATCTGAGGACATGTCGCCTTGCTCAAAATCCTGTATGAAATGAAAGATTAAAATAAAAAAGGGACAAAATTAATTGTCCCCTTTTCAGGAATTTCGAGGCAAGAATAGGGAGAATTTACAAGCCTAATTTTGCCTTCCAATCTTGCAATAATTGCACAGTATCTAAGTCATTAGGATGGAAACCAGGCTTGAAGTACGCCAACATTTCACCCGCCATTCCAGAAATAATTCCTTTCGATGGACTATAGGCATATTGATAAATCATGCCTAGCTCTTTGAGGTTTAATTTTCCATCATCTTTCAATAATTTCAATACGAATGAAGATTGAGTCAAGAAAATTGCAACCATCGAAACAACCAGTGCAGTATTACGTAACGCGTAGGCCTTTACGCCACGACCAAAAATTTCTTCATACACATCATAAGCAACTGCCTTATGTTCATTTTCTTCTACCGCATGCCATAACCACATATATTCCATGGTCTTGTCTTGCATTAATTCTTGAATATGCGGATTACGCAATAATTCTGAAGCAATGGTTGCAGTAAAATGTTCGAGTGCTGTAGTTGCAGTCAAATCCACCATTTCTTGTGTCATGCCAAATGGCTTAACCAATTTAGCAAATAGTTTACGGCCTGTTTGAATCACGACACCTGTTCTTCGTTCAAGTGTCTCGACATCATGACCATACTTCTGAGCTGAAGCATTAAAGTTGACATGCTCTTGAGTATGCATCGCCTCTTGCCCAATAAAAGCACTAATTTCTTTTTGCAGCTTTTCATTGTCTTTAATGGCTGGGTGGTAACGTACAGCACGCACTGAGTCGATAAATAGCTTTTCACCATCTGGAAATAGCGCAGATAAACCTGTCATAAAATGAGTTAATCCAGCAGAACCACTGACCCAATATTCAGGAACTTCATTAAAATCAAAATTCATACGACGTACTGGGAAACTTGCACCTGCACGATTCGAAACATTCACTTTAGCATTCATGCTGCCTACTCCTTTTCAGTGGAATATCTCCACTGAGCACTTTTGTTCGTTTTCTTGAGTTTTATATTACGTTTTTATACGAATCAATTAAGTGCAGTTTAGGACAGCGTGGTATCAGTTTAGGACATGAGGAGGAAATTTTAATTAATTATTAAAATTTCCGACGCAAGAGAAAAAGAAAACCAATGAAACTACTTTTCTGACGTAAAGGAAAAATTTAATTGAATATTTGATTTTAGATATAAGAAAACCACAGACATAAAAAAACACCCCAGAGGGGTGTTTTTTTATCACTCTAAGCGATTATGCAGTTACTTTAGCAACAACACCAGCGCCTACAGTACGACCACCTTCACGGATCGCAAAACGTAGACCTGGGTCCATTGCGATCGGGTGAATTAATTCTACTGACATCTCAACGTTGTCACCA